>NZ_JBEZXE010000035.1:0-98455 GCF_040637885.1 Kitasatospora sp. NPDC028055
CGCGCGGCCTCCAGCTTCATCGCCATGTCCGCCAGCATGAACTGCACACCCTGGAACTCCGCGATCGCCTTCCCGAACTGCTTACGCTCCCGCACGTAACCCTTCGCGTAGTCCAGCGCGCCCTGCGCGATGCCGACCGCCTGCGCCGCGATCGTCACCCGGGTGTGGTCCAGCGTCTTCATCGCCGTCGCGAACCCCGTACCCTCCGCACCGATCATCCGGTCCGCCGGGATCCGCACATTGTCGAAGTACACCTCACGCGTCGGCGACCCCTTGATCCCCAGCTTCTTCTCCGGCGCCCCGAACGACACCCCCGCATCGCCCTTCTCCACCACGAACGCCGAGATCCCCTTCGACCGCAACGAAGGATCCGTCACCGCCATCACCGTGTAGAACTCGGAGACACCCGCGTTGGTGATCCAGCGCTTCACCCCGTTCAGCACCCAGAAGTCCCCGTCGCGCACCGCCCGGGTCTTCATCCCCGCCGCGTCCGAGCCCGCCTCCGGCTCCGACAGGCAGTACGAGAACATCCCCTCACCCCGCGCCAGCGCCCCCAGGTACTTCGCCTTCAACTCCTGCGAACCCGACAACTGCACCGGCAGCGAGCCCAGCTTGTTCACCGCCGGGATCAACGACGACGAGCCGCACACCCGCGCGACCTCCTCGATCACGATCACCGTCGCCAGCGCGTCCGCCCCCGCACCACCGAACTCCTCCGGCACGTGCACCGCGTGCAGATCGTTGCCCGTCAGCGCGTCCAACGCCTCCTGCGGGAACCGCCCCTGCTCGTCCACCTCCGCCGCGAACGGAGCGATCTTCGCCTCGGCCAGCGAACGCACCGCCTCACGGAGCATCTCGTGCTCCTCGGAGATACGGAAGAGATCGAAGTCAGCCGCCCCTGCGCTGCCCGCCATGATGCCTGCCTCGTCGTCCAGTGGCCGACGCAGACCGTTGTCCGATCGGCGTCGGATCCGAGTCGAATCGCGGTTAACTACCGTTCAGTAGAGATCCTAGGGCTCCGACCTGCGGCTGCCTAGCGTCCTCGGCGAGCGGGCGATCGGTACCGACCCGAGCGGGACGGATAGCATCAGGGCACCCGCTACTGGCCGAACCCGCAACTCAAGGGGAACCCCGTGACCCTCCGCATCTCCGTGATCGGCACCGGCTACCTCGGCGCCACGCATGCCGCCGCGATGGCCGAGTTCGGCTTCGAGGTGCTGGGTCTGGACATCGATCCCGAGAAGATCGCGATGCTCACCGCGGGCCGGGTCCCGATGTACGAGCCGGGCCTGTCCGAGCTGCTGCTCAAGCACGTGGCCGGGCACGAGGGCTCGACCGGGCGGCTGCGCTTCACCACCTCCGCCAAGGAGGCCGCGGAGTTCGCGGACGTCCACTTCGTCTGCGTCAACACCCCGCAGCGCAAGGGCGAGTTCGCCGCCGACATGTCGTACGTGGACACCGTGATCGACGAGCTCGCCCCGCACCTGACCCGCCCGGCCCTGGTGGTCGGCAAGTCCACCGTCCCGGTCGGCTCGGCGGCCCGGCTGGCCGAGCGGCTGGCCGCGCTGGCGCCGGTCGGCACGGACGCCGAACTCGCCTGGAACCCCGAGTTCCTGCGCGAGGGCTTCGCCGTCCAGGACACCCTGCGGCCGGACCGGATCGTGGTGGGCGCCCAGAGCGAGCGGGCCGAGCGGCTGCTGCGCGAGGTGTACGCGGAGCCGATCGCGGCCGGGGTGCCGTTCCTGGTCACCGACTACGCGACCGCCGAGCTGGTGAAGGCCGCCGCCAACTCCTTCCTGGCCACCAAGATCTCCTTCATCAACGCGATGGCCGAGGTCTGCGAGGCTGCCGGCGCCGACGTCACGCTGCTCTCCACCGCGCTCGGGCACGACGAGCGGATCGGCCGCAAGTTCCTCAACTCCGGCCTCGGCTTCGGCGGCGGCTGCCTGCCCAAGGACATCCGCGCCTTCATGGCCCGGGCCGGCGAGCTCGGCGCCGACCAGGCGCTGACCTTCCTGCGCGAGGTCGACTCGATCAACATGCGGCGCCGCTCGCGGATGGTCGAGCTGGCCCGCGAGCAGTGCGGCGGCGGCTTCCTGGGCCGCCGGGTCGCCGTCCTCGGCGCCGCCTTCAAGCCCAACTCGGACGACATCCGGGACTCCCCCGCACTCAACGTGGCCGCCCAGATCCAGCTCCAGGGCGCCCAGGTCACCGTCTACGACCCGAAGGCCGTGGAGAACGCCCGCAAGATGTTCCCCTCCCTGGCCTACGCCGACTCCGCCCTGGAGGCCGCCGAGGGCGCCCACGTCGTCCTCCACCTCACCGAGTGGGCCGAGTTCCGCGAGCTCGACCCGGCCGAGCTCGGCGCCGTGGTCGCCGAGCGCCGGCTGCTCGACGGCCGCAACGTCCTCGACGCCGACGCCTGGCGCGCCGCCGGCTGGACCTACCGCGCCCTGGGCCGCCCCAGCTGACACCCGAGCCGCGCCGGAATCCTCCGGCCGCGGCCGTGGTTGGCACCGGCATGACGAACTACGGCGATGAAGCAACCGTCCGCGAGATCCTCACCGGCACCGGGGACACCTGGGCCGTGGTCGGGCTGTCCAACAACACCGCCCGGGCCGCGTACGGGGTGGCCCGGGTGCTGCAGAAGTACGGCAAGCGGATCGTCCCGGTGCACCCGAAGGCCGAGACCGTCCTCGGCGAGCCCGGGTACGCCTCGCTCGCCGAGATCCCGTTCCCGGTCGACGTGGTGGACGTGTTCGTCAACAGCGCGCTGGCCGGGGAGGTGGCCGACCAGGCGGTGGCGGTCGGGGCGAGGGCGGTCTGGTTCCAGCTCGGGGTCGTCGACGAGGCCGCGTACGACCGGACCCGGGCCGCGGGGGTCTCGATGGTGATGGACAAGTGCCCGGCCATCGAGATCCCGCTGCTGGATTAGGGCTCCGGGGTCAGCCGTCGAGCTGGGCGATGGTTGCGATGGAGGGCCGGCGGCTGGTGCGCAGGGTGGCGGCGACGGACTCGGCGTCGCGCAGAGCGCGGACGGCGTTGTGCCAGGTGAGCTTGGCGAGGTCGGCCTCCGACCAGTGGCGGCCGAGGAGTTCGGCGACCAGGTTGGGGTAGCCGGCCACCGAGTCGAGGCCGTCGGGCAGGAAGGCGGTGCCGTCGAAGTCGCCGCCGATGCCGATGTGGTCGATGCCCGCGACCTCGCGCATGTGGTCGAGGTGGTCGGCGACGGTCGACGGGGTGGCGATCGGGCGCGGGTTGGCGGCCTCGAAGGCGCGCTGGCGCTCCATCGCGGGCGGGGTGGTGTCCAGCGGGTGGAAGCCGTGGGCGCGCAGGTTCTCGTCGGCGGCCAGGGTCCACTCGATGGCGGCGGGGAGGATGAACTTCGGGACGAAGGTGGCCATCGCGACGCCGCCGTTGGCGGGCAGCTGGGCCAGCACGTCGTCCGGGATGTTGCGGGGGTGCTCGCAGACCGCGCGCGAGGAGGAGTGCGAGAAGATCACCGGCGCCTCGGTGACCCGCAGGGCGTCCCGCATGGTGTCGGCGGAGACGTGCGAGAGGTCGACCAGCATGCCGAGCCGGTTCATCTCCCGGACGACCTCCTCGCCGAACTTCGTCAGCCCGCCGGCCACCGGCTTGTCGGTCGCGGAGTCGGCCCACGGCACGTTGTCGTTGTGGGTGAGCGTCAGGTAGCGCACGCCGAGTTCGTACAGGGCGCGCAGGGTGGCGAGCGAGCAGTCGATCGAGTGGCCGCCCTCGGCGCCCATCAGCGAGGCGATCCGGCCCTCGGCGCGGGCGGCCTCCATGTCGGCGGCGGTGCGGGCCAGGCGCAGCCGGTCCGGGTAGCGCTCGACCAGGGCGTGGACGAAGTCGACCTGCTCCAGGGTGGCGCTGACGGCGTGGTCGCCGGCCAGCGAGGCGGGCACGTAGACGGACCAGAACTGCGCGCCGACCCCGCCCTCGGCGAGGCGGGCGAGGTCGGTGTGCAGGCGGTCGCTCTGGTCGGCGGCGAGGTCGAGCGCGCCGAGGTCGTACCCGGCCTGCTCGCGCATCGCCCAGGGGAGGTCGTTGTGGCCGTCCACCACGGGGGCGGTGCGCAGCAGGGCGCGGGCGCGGTCCAGGCGCTCCGAAAGGTCGGCGCGCTCCGAAAGGTCCGGGCCGTCCGAGCGCTCCGAAAGGTCAGAGCGGTCCTGGGGGGTGAGGGAGTCCGAAGTCATACCGGCTGTTCTACCCCACCCCCACCGGGGCGCTTACTTGCCGAAGCCGAAGGACGGCGAGCCGGCCACCTTGGCGCGGAGCTTCTTGCCCTTCTCGGTGGCCTGGCTGTTCAGCTCGGCCTGGAACTCGGCCATCCGCTCGGTGAGTTCCGGGTCGAAGGCGGCGAGCATCCGCACCGCGAGCAGGCCCGCGTTGCGCGCGCCGGCCACCGAGACGGTCGCGACCGGCACGCCGGCCGGCATCTGGACGATCGACAGCAGGCTGTCCATGCCGTCCAGGTAGCGCAGCGGCACCGGCACGCCGATGACCGGCAGCGGGGTGACGGAGGCCAGCATGCCCGGCAGGTGGGCCGCGCCGCCGGCACCGGCGATGATCGCCTTGAGGCCGCGCCGGTGGGCCTGCTCGCCGTAGGCGACCATCTCGCGGGGCATCCGGTGGGCGGAGACGACGTCCACCTCGTACGGGATCTCGAACTCGTCCAGGGCCTGGGCGGCGGCCTCCATGACCGGCCAGTCGGAGTCCGAGCCCATCACGATGCCGACGACGGGGCTCGTAGCGGTGGAGGTCATTCGGTGATCGTTCCTCGCAGGTAGGCGGCCGCGTGGCGGGCGCGCTCGCGGACGTCGTCGAGGTCGTCCCCGAAGACGTTGACGTGGCCGACCTTGCGGCCGGGCTTCACGTCCTTCCCGTACATGTGGATCCGCAGCCCGGGGTCGCGGGCCATGCAGTGCAGGAAGGCGTGGTACATGTCCGGGTACTCGCCGCCGAGGACGTTGACCATGACGGTCCACTTGGCGCGCGGCCGGGGGTCGCCGAGCGGGAGGTCGAGGACGGCCCGCAGGTGGTTCTCGAACTGCGAGGTGACCGCGCCGTCCTGGGTCCAGTGCCCGGAGTTGTGCGGGCGCATGGCCAGCTCGTTGACCAGGATCCGGCCGTCCCGGGTCTGGAACAGCTCGACGGCGAGGTGGCCGACGATGCCGAGGTCGCCGGCGATCCGCAGGGCGAGCTGCTGGGCCTCGTCGGACAGGGCGGGGTCGAGGTCCGGCGCGGGGGCGGTGACCTCGGCGCAGACGCCGTTCTCCTGGACGCTCTCGACGACCGGGTAGGCGACGGCCTGGCCGCTGGGCGAGCGGACCACGTTGGCGGCCAGCTCGCGGACGAAGTCGACCTTCTCCTCGGCCAGCACGGGGACGCCGGCCAGGAACGGCGCCTGGGCCTCCTGCTCGTCGCCGACGACCCAGACGCCCTTGCCGTCGTAGCCGCCGCGCACGGTCTTGAGCACGACGGGGTACCCGCCCGCCCGTCGCCCACCCCCACCCTCGGCCGACAGGGCTTCGCCCTGGTCCGCCTTGAGCTCGTTCGCGAAGGCGGTGACGTCGGCCGGGTCGGCGACGATCCGGTGCCGGGGGCAGGGCACCCCGATGGAGTCGAGCTTGGCCCGCATCACGCCCTTGTCCTGGGCGTTGACCAGCGCCTCCGGGCCGGGGCGGACGGCGATGCCGTCGGCCTCCAGGGCCCGCAGGTGCTCGGTGGGGACGTGCTCGTGGTCGAAGGTGATCACGTCACACCCGGCCGCGAAGCGGCGCAGGGTGTCGAGGTCCCGGTAGTCACCGAGGACGACGTCGGAGACCACCTGTGCGGCGGAGTCCTGGGGGGTGTCGGCGAGGAGCTTGAACCTGACCCCGAGCGGGATGCCCGCCTGGTGTGCCATGCGGGCCAGCTGCCCGCCACCGATCATGCCCACCACTGGAAAATTCACATTGCCCGGGGAAGTCACCTCGCCAGGATATCCGGGCCGGTGGGGGGCCATGGAGCCGCGGTGGGGGTGTGAGTAGTGGACGCGCGTAGATGTCAACCCCTCCCCCGGACGGCTGAGCCGTTCGGTGGAAGCGGGTAGCCTGGACGGCTAGGTCCTCGTCCGCGCGGTCGGATCATGTGCGTGCACGCAGGGCTCAAGGGGTGTCCCCGGCCCAGTGGGACGCCCTTTTCCCCGCAGGTACATGGAGGCCACCCGGTATGGCGACGACCACAGCTTCGAACCCCTCACTCATGCAGAGGGTGCGTGGGATCAGGGGCGAGGTCGTGAAGTTCGGCATCGTCGGCCTGAGCGGGGTCGTGGTCAACTTCGCCGTCTTCTGGGTCTGCAACATCGGCCTGGGCATCGCCTCGCTGCGGTCCAACATCGCCGCGACGGTGATCGCGATCGCCACCAACTACCTCGGCTACCGCTACTGGCTGTACCGGGACCGCGACGCCGCCTCGCGCAAGCGGGAGATCACCCTCTTCCTGGTGTTCAGCGGCTTCGGCATGCTGATCGAGACCGGTGTGCTCGGCTTCTCCCAGTACATCCTGGGCCTGGACTCGAACTTCGAGAAGATGGGCGCCAAGGTCGTCGGCCTCGCCATCGCCACCGTGTTCCGCTTCGTCTCGTACCGCACCTGGGTCTTCAAGGCGCTGCCCGAGCCGGTCCAGCCGACCACCGAGGGCGCCAGCGGCCAGGAGCTGGCCGCCCAGGCCGAGCTGATGCTGGCCGCCGAGCAGATCCGCTACGCCAAGGCCGAGTAGCCGGGCAGGCACCCCACTCCCCCTCCCCTCGCCGGGTCCGCTTGCCGGGCCCGCCCCCGCGAGAGGACAGTGGTTACCGAGGGCGAGTACGGCCGGCGGACGATCGAGAGGCCGAGGGGGTCCCAGGAGGCTCGCCATGGCGTTCGTCCAGATCATCGACTGCAAGACCGAC
This sequence comes from Kitasatospora sp. NPDC028055, assembly GCF_040637885.1. Lineage (NCBI taxonomy): Bacteria > Bacillati > Actinomycetota > Actinomycetes > Kitasatosporales > Streptomycetaceae > Kitasatospora > Kitasatospora sp. NPDC028055. The sequence goes on from NZ_JBEZXE010000035.1 coordinate 6,956, forward strand.
CGGCTCGACGACCTCAACCGGCTCATGGACACCTGGGTCGAGGCCTCCCAGGGCCGGCGGACCGCCTCGCACGCGGTCGTCGGCACCGACCGCTCGGATGCCCGCCACGTGGTGGAGATCGTGGAGTTCCCCTCCTACGAGGAGGCGATGCGCAACTCGAAGCTCCCCGAGACGGACCGGATCTTCCGCGAGATGGTGGCGCTCTGCGACGCGCCGCCCACCTTCACCGACCTGGACGTGGTCCGCGACGTCCGGCTCGACGGGGCCCACTGACCCCGCCCATTCCTTGCCCCACCCTGGGGCTCGCACCCCGCCCGGTCCCCGTGCGCCTGCCCCGCTCAGTCCTCGTGGCTGCGCCCGAGGAACAGCGCGAACACCGGGGGCTTCAACGAGAGCAGCTCCAGCCGCCCGCCGTCCGCCTCCGCGAGGTCGCGGGCGACGGCCAGGCCGATGCCGGTGGAGTTGCGGCCGCTGACGGCCCGCTCGAACACCCGGTTGCCGAGGTCGGCCGGCACTCCGGCGCCCTGGTCCTGCACCTCGACCACCACCGAGGTGCCGGAGGGCCGCACCCGCAGGGTGATCGTCCCGGCGCCGTGCATCAGTGAGTTCTCGATCAGGGTGGCGAGCACCTGGGCGACCGTCCCCGGGGTGCCGACCGCGGTGACCCCGTGCAGGCCCTCCAGGGACAGCACCCGGCCCTGCTCGCGCAGCGTCGGGCCCCACTCCTCCACCTGCTGCTTGATCACCTCGTCCAGGTCGAAGGCGACGGCGGTGGGGCTGCGCGGGTCGCGCTGGGTGGTGAGCAGCCGCTGGACCACGTCGGTGAGCCGTTCGACCTGCTGGAGGGCGATGGTCGCCTCCTCCTTGACGGTCTCCGGCTCCTCGGCGAGGGCGGTGATCTCCTCCAGCCGCATCGACAGCGCGGTGAGCGGGGTGCGCAGCTGGTGCGAGGCGTCGGCGGCGAGCCGGCGTTCGGCGGTGAGCATCCGGGCGATCCGCTCGGCGCTGGTGTCCAACACCTCGGCGATCCGGTCGAGTTCGGGCACCCCGTACCGGCGGTTGCGCGGGCGCGGGTCGCCGGAGCCGAGCCGTTCGGCGGTCTCGGCGAGGTCGGTGAGCGGCCGGGCGAGGCGCTTGGCCTGCCAGACGGCGAGCGCGACGGCGGCCTGGACGGCGAGCAGGGCGACCACGCCGAGCAGCAGCAGGTTGTTGGCGATGTCGTGGTCGACGTCCTCGCGGGACTGCTCGACAGTGACGATCTCGCCGCTGGTGCCGTGTTCGGCGGCCCGCAGCAGGTGGTTCCCGGCGGGCGGCCGACCGGCCGAGAGCACCTGCTGGCCGGGGATCTGCACCTCGACGTAGCTGCCCTCGGTGACCTGGCTCTCGAAGACCCGCCCCTCCTTGACCGACTCACCGGCGGCGAGCCGGCTCTCGACCAGGGCGAGCACCCGGACGGCGGTCGCGTCCACCCGGTCCTGGGCCGCGTCGACGATGCTGCGCTTCTCGACCAGGGCGAGCGGCACGCAGAACACCACGACGACCACCAGGACGACGACCAGCAGCGAGTTGATCATCCTGCGTTTCACGCTGCTGCTCCCCGAGGTGTTCCACTGCACCGGCCGCCAACCGGCCACGATCTCCGTACGCGGCTAATTCTTCTCGAACCGGAAGCCGACCCCGCGCACGGTGGCGATGTAGCGCGGGTTGGCCGCGTCGTCGCCGAGCTTCTTGCGGAGCCAGGAGATGTGCATGTCCAGGGTCTTGGTCGAGGTCCACCAGGTGGTGTCCCAGACCTGCCGCATGATCTCCTCGCGGGTGACCACCCGGCCGGCGTCGCGGACCAGGACGCGCAGCAGCTCGAACTCCTTGGCGGAGAGGGTCAGCTCCTCCTCGCCGAGCCAGGCGCGGTGGGACTCGATGTCGATCTTCACCCCGTGCGCGCCGGTGGTGAGCTGGTCGACGTTGCCGCGCCGGAGCAGGGCCCGGACGCGGGCGAGCAGCTCGGCCAGGCGGAAGGGCTTGGTCACGTAGTCGTCGGCGCCGGCGTCCAGGCCGACCACGGTGTCCACTTCGTCGGCGCGGGCGGTCAGCACCAGGACGGGGCAGCTCTTGCCGTCGGCGCGCAGGCGGCGGCAGACCTCGAGGCCGTCCATCTCGGGCAGGCCGAGGTCGAGGACGACGAGGTCGACCTCCTCGGTGAGGCCGGCGGCGAGTGCGGTCGGCCCGTCCTCGCGGACGAGCACCTCATAGCCCTCGCGTCGCAGGGCCCGGGCGAGAGGTTCGGAGATCGCCGGATCGTCCTCGGCGAGCAGCACACAGGTCATGTGGTGATGGTAGTCGTCTCGCGTATGCCCGTACCCCCTGTGAGGTAGTTCACAGAGCGTGATCGTTATAGAAGGGCCCTTCGGAGGCCAATAGGGCGCTGCCGACCGGCCGTTCGGCGAAGAATCCCCGATTGGATCTTTGAACCGAAGGAAGACACGCCCGCCTACCATGGATCAATCGGGCAGATCTGTTGCCAACTTTGTTATTAAGCAGAGTGATTCGCGATGTTTGTCATCTGATAACGCCAAATATCGCCACGTAGAGTGGTTCAGGTCCACGTCCGCCGCCACCCCCCTAGGCGGACGCTGTCAGGCAAGGAACGACTACACATGGCGTCTACCACCCGGGCCGCCGACCTCGCGTCGGCCTCCCCCAGCGGCAAGACCTTCCTCGGGCACCCCCGAGGTCTCGCCACGCTGTTCATGACCGAGATGTGGGAGCGCTTCTCCTACTACGGCATGCGCGCCCTGCTGATCTACTACCTGGTCTCCGGCGGTGCCGACGCGGCAGCCGGCAGCCAGGGCGGCGGCCTCGCGATGAAGGCGACGATGGCCACGGCCATCTACTCCGTCTACGTCTCCATGGTCTACCTCATGGCGTACCCGGGCGGCTGGTTCGGCGACCGGGTCTGGGGCGCCCGCAAGACCGTCACCGTCGCCGGTTTCGTGATCATGGCGGGCCACCTCGCGCTGGCCGTTCCGGGCCAGGCGGCGTTCTTCGTCGGCCTGCTCCTGGTCGCGGTCGGCTCCGGGCTGCTCAAGGCCAACATCTCCACGATGGTCGGCCACCTGTACGACGGCCCCGAGGACCCGCGCCGCGACGGTGGTTTCACCGTCTTCTACATGAGCATCAACCTCGGCGCCTTCGCCGCCCCGTTCATCATCGGAACGGTCGGCAAGGAGTACAACTGGCACCTGGGCTTCGCGCTGGCCGCGGTCGGCATGGGCCTCGGCCTGACCCAGTTCCTCATGGGCACCCGCCACCTGAGCCCGAAGAGCAGCGTCGTCCCCAACCCGCTGCAGGGCGCGGAGCGCAAGAGCCTGCTGATGAAGGCCGGCGCCGTGATCCTGGCGGGCGTCGTCTTCTACGCCGCCGTCATCGCGCTCGGTGTCTACACCCTGAACTGGGCGCTCGTCCCGCTGACCATCGCCGGTCTGGCCATCCCGGTCGTCGTACTGGTCCGGATCAAGCGCGACAAGCAGCTGGACGCCGGCGAGCAGTCCAAGATGACCGCCTACATCTGGTTCTTCGTCGCGGCCGCCGCGTTCTGGATGATCTACGACCAGGGCGGGTCCACCCTGTCCCTGTTCGCGGACAAGAACACCGCGGACTCGGTCCTCGGCTTCGGCTTCTCGTCCACCTGGTACCAGTCGCTGAACCCGCTGTTCGTGATGGCGCTCGCGCCGGTCTTCGCCTGGCTGTGGCTGTGGCTGGCCCGCCGCAACAAGGAGCCCAACACCATCACGAAGTTCGCGATGGGCCTGGTCCTGATCGGCGCCTCGTTCTTCATCTTCATCGTCCCGATGCACATGGCCGGCGACGGCACCAAGGTCTCCCCGATGTGGCTGGTCTCGATCTACATGATCCAGACCATCGGCGAGCTGTGCCTCTCCCCGGTCGGCCTCTCGGTCACCACCAAGATGGCGCCGCAGAAGTACGCCTCCCAGATGATGGGCGTCTGGTTCCTCGCCGTCACCGCCGGTGACTGCACCACCAGCCTCCTGTCGCTGGCCGGCGTCAACCTGGACGGCACCGGCATCATCGCGATGCAGGCCGCCCTCGCCTGCCTCGCGGGCTTCGCGGTCTACAGCTACCGCAAGCGCGTCCAGTCGCTCATGGGCGGCGTGCACTGACGCCGCTCCGATGAGGCCGGGCCCTTGAGGCCCCGGGGCCGCCGTGGATTCCTGAGATCCGCGGCGGCCTCGGTCGTTTCTCCTGCCTCGGCGGGGGCGGGGGTTGCCGCGACGGGTCGGTGGTTGCCGCGACGGGGTCGGGGGCTGCGCGACGGGGTCGGTGGTTGCCTCGACGGGTCGGGGGTTGCCTCGACGGGTCGGGGGTTGCCTCGACGGGGTCGGTAATTGCCTCGACGGGGCCGGGCCGGGTGTGCCTATGGTCCCGGCATGACGACTCTCCCCGGCCCGGCGGCCGACTCGCTGCCCCGCCAGCTGGCCCGCACCCAGCGCTTCACCCTGGGCGTCCCGACCCGACCGGAGCCCTCCGCCGACGGCTCGACGGTGCTGTTCCTGCGCAGCTGGACCGGCACCGACCCGGTCACCTGCCTCTGGGCCCTCGACACCGCGACCGGCGAGGAGCGGCTGGTCATCGACCCGACCGCGCTCAGCAGCACCAGCGGCATCGACTCGTACAGCACCGACGCCACCGGCCGGTACGCCGCCTTCGCGCTGGACGGCACGCTGTGGCTGGCCGACACCGCCACGGGTTCGGCCCGCCCGATCGCCACCGCCCGTGAGCCGCGGGAGGTAAGGCTCGACCCGACCGGCCGCCGGATCGCCTACGTCAGCGACGGCGCCCTGCGGACGGTCGCCGCGGACGGCACGGACGACCGCGCAGTGGCGGAGCCCGAGGCCGAGGACGTCACGTACGGCCTCGCCGAGTACGTCGCCGCCGGGGAGATGGACCGCGACCGCGGGTACTGGTGGTCCCCCGACGGCACCGCGCTGCTGGTCGCCCGGGTCGACGAACGTGCCGTCGCCCGGTGGTTCCTGGCCGACCCCACCGAGCCGGGACACTCCCCGCGCGCCGTCCGCTACCCGCTGGCCGGCACCGCCAACGCCGAGGTCACCCTCTGGCTGCTGGGCCTCGACGGCCGCCGCACCCGTACGGAGGTCCGCTGGGACCGCGCCGCCTTCGAGTATGTGACCGCCGCCAGCTGGGACGACCACGGGCCGTACGCCGCCGTGCAGAGCCGCGACCAGCGCACCGTACGGACGTTGGCGATCGAGGCGGACGGCGCGACCCGGGTGCTCGCCGAACGGACCGACCCGCACTGGGTGGAGCTGCTGCCCGGCCTGCCGGTGCGGACGGCGGGCGGGGCGCTGGTCGACACCGCCGACGAGGGCGACACCCGGTACCTGACCGTCGACGGCGAACCGGTCACCCCGGGCGGGCTGCAACTGCGGGGCGTGCTCGGGACGGAGGGCGAGCGGGTGCTGTTCACCGCCTCCGAGGAGCCGACCGAGACCCACCTGTGGGCCTACGAACCCGGCTCCGGCATACGGCAGTTGAGCAGCGGACCGGGCGTCCACGGCGGCACCGAGCGGGGCGGCACGCTGGTCCTCACCACGGGCACCCGCGCAACCGTTCTCCGGCCCGGTGGTCCGGCCCACCCGCTCACCTCGTACGCCGAGCAGCCCGTCGTCACCGCCCGGCCCGAGCTGCTCCGCCTCGGCCCGCGCGAACTGCGCGCCCACCTCTTCCTGCCCACCGACCACCGGCCGGGCGACGGCCCGCTGCCCGTGCTGCTCGACCCGTACGCGGGGCCGGCCATGCAGAAGGTCACCACCGGCGGCGCCTGGTACGAGCAGGTCTCCCAGTGGTTCGCCGACCAGGGCTTCGCGGTGCTGGTGGTGGACGGCCGCGGCACCCCGGGGCGCGGGCCGCGCTGGGACAAGGCGGTCTGGGGCGACAAGGCCGGGCCTGCGCTGGAGGACCAGATCGAGGGCCTGCAGGAAGCCGCCCGGCTGCGGCCGGGGCTGCTCGATCTGCACCGGGTCGCCATCCGGGGCTGGTCCTACGGCGGCTTCCTCGCCGCCCTGGCGGTGCTGCGCCGCCCGGACGTCTTCCACGCCGCCTCCGCCGGGGCCGCGCCGACCGACCACCGGCTGTACGACACCCACTGGCAGGAGAAGTTCCTCGGCCACCCCGACGAGCACCCCGAGCACTACGACTCCTGCGACCTCGTCAACGAGGCGCCGAAGCTGAGCCGCCCCCTTCTGCTGATTCAGGGCCTGACGGATGACAACGTCTTCCCCGTCCACACCCTGCGGCTCTCCGCCGCCCTGCTCGCCGCCGGCCGCCCGCACGAGGTCCTGCCGCTGCGCGGCACCGGACACCGGCCGACCGACGAGGCGGTGGCGGAGAACCTGCTACTGCACGAACTGGCCTTCCTGCGCCGATCGTTGGGCGAGAGGTGAGCGAAGCCCACGCCACCGAGCGCCGGAGCCTGGTCACTGGCGCTTAGAAAGCACCTGCACGCGCAGGAAGTCGGCTGAGCCGACTTCCTGCGCCCGCCTGATCGCCTGGTGGCCCACGAGGGCGCCGGGGCCGGTCTGTGCGATGGCGAGGTTCGCCCTTCGGAGAGCGGCTCCAACTCCGCCGGGCATCGCTACCGTTGTCCCATGACGGATCTGCGCCGGGCACCGGTGGACGAGGTGCTGGTACGTGTCGAGACGGCCTTGGGGATGCAGCTCGACAGGGCGACGGTGGTCCGCAAACGCCGATCCGTGGGAGCCCGCACGGGGCGTGGCACGTGGGTGCGCATCGAGCGACGAGGGCTCGACCGGATCGGCGTCCAGGGCGGGGACGGCACTCCCTCCGCTGAGGCCTTGCGGGGGATCGCGAAGCCCGCGTGGCTCGCCGGCGTCGCCTGGCGGGACGAGGCCGAGCCGGTGATGTGGCGGGCCGATGAGACCGAACTGCTGCCTTCCACCCCAGCAGGATCCGCAGTGGTGGCCGAGGAACCCAGGCTGCCGCCCCGATGGTGGTCGGAGCTGAGCGCATCTCTCGATGCGCTCGCCGGTCAGCGGACGAACCGGATCGCCACGCCGGACACGGAGACGATCACCCAGGAGCTGGTGACTCGGACGATTCGCCGGGTGTTTCCGGGTGTCGATGCCACGGTGCGCGAGTGGTGTCCGGCGCACGCGGATCTGAACTGGGCGAACGTGACAGCACCCGAGTTCTGTGTCTTCGACTGGGAAGACTGGGGCATGGCCCCACGCGGTCTGGACGCTGCCACGCTGTGGGCGGCATCGCTTGCCGTACCGGAGCTGGCCGATCGCGTCCGCGTCGAGCGGAGCGGCGACTTCGCGAGCCGGGACGGCAAGCTGATGACCTTGTTCGTCGCGGCGAAGATCCTCGGCCCACACGCGCATCCGGAGGACCCCCGCCGTGAGGCCGCCCGAGCGGTGGCGGAGCGGGTGGTGAAGGAGCTTCAGGCGGACTGACACAGGAGCTGCCGGTACGACCGGAGCACCTCGGTGTCGATCTCGTACGCGAGGCCACCGAGCAGTTCCCGTAGGTGCACGACATCGTCGGTGCCCACCGCCACCGCGTCCACTCTGGGGAGCACGAAGGCGACCCGGAATGCTGCCTGCACCGCCGTGGCAGCTGGTACCCGTAGGAACGTCCTCGGATCCACCCTTGCCCATATGGGTGCGGTCGTGCTGCCGCCGAACGGGCTCATGCCCCACACCGCAACCGGTCGCCACCCGGTCACCAGTGCCTCGGCGGCGTCGAGGACGCTGTTGCCGACCAGAAGGCCGGATCGGACCATCAAGGCGTCCGGTCGGGGTACGTCGAGGCCGACCAGCGGGCGCGGGTCCCACGTGGAGATCCCCCAGCGCCCGCACAGCCCGGTCCCTGCCGCCTCAGCCAGGACCGTGCACGCGTGCGTCAAAGCCTCGGCGGTCGGGGCGGAATGCTCCGGATTGTGCAGGAGGACCGTGTCCGGTTCGCGGCCGAGATCCTTCACCGCCTTCTCGACAGCGCGACGAAGCCGTACCGGGAGGAGGCTGTGCCCGTCCTCGAAGTATCCGACCTTGGTCGAGATCGAGAACTTCGGGAGCAGGTCGCCGGCGACTGCCGCGAGGGTCCGGTGGGAGCAATGGCCAAGGTAGTTCGAGGCCGTGTCGATCGTGGTGACGCCGAGGTCCAGGGCGCCGCTCAGGAGGTCGCGTTGGTGACGAGACCGGTGTAGCCCGAGGACAGCTCGTCGGTCAGCGGTGCGCACAGGTCCTCCTTGATCAGGATCTCGGCAACCTCGTGGATCTCGTCTCCGACGGTCGCCGCCGCCTGTTCCAGCAGGACCGGCCGGCCACTGAGCAGCAGCCACAGGGCAGGGAGGGCCTTGGCTGCGACGGTGAGCTTCTTCCCGGCCGCCGTGACATCCACGGTGTCCCCGTTCTCCTCGATCCGGGGCGGGAAGTGGGTGGTGCACACCACGGCACGAGGCGGGCCGAAGATGCCGAGGAAGGGCACGTGGCGCCCGGGGGTGGTCTGCTGCCCGTAGGCGGTGAGAAACTCCTCCGGACCACGCTGGCCGACGAGGCGGGTGGCGGCTTCCACCAGAACCGAACTACCAGCGCCCCTCCGGTCGAGGTCAATACGAAAGACCTCCTGCTCGCGGCACCAGTCGGCCAGCCAGGCCATCCAGGAAGCGCCGGTGCGCTTGGTGATGCCGAAGGTGACGTGGAGGCTGTGACCGGCTCCGCTTCCGGTACGAGTGGCCTGGTGCCAGTGGCCGCGCGGAATGTGCATGACGTCGCCGGCCTGGAGCGTGCCGTTGAAGATCACGGTTTCACTGGGCGTGCTGTTGGAATCCGCGTCCCGGTACATAGGGGCGGTGCGGGAGGTAGCTCGAACCTCCCAGTCCTTCTCTCCCGAAAGCTGGACGATGATCACGTCATGGTCGTCCCAGTGCAGCGGGAACCCGGCGGCGTCGTTGGTGGTGAGGTATGCGTTCACCTGCACGCGCTCGTGCGCCCACCACTGCAAGGCTCGGCAGGTGATCTCCATGGTGGGGTCGAAGACGTTGACCTGGTCCATGATGAGCGTCGCCCCCTGGCGGAGCAGGTCGCCGAGACGGTGCATGTTGGCCATCGGGACGGACTGCCCGCGCGGGCTCACGGTGTCGGTGAAGTACACGGCCGGGTGGACTTCCTCGCCCTTCTGAAACGCTCGGAACTGCGGCCGGTTGAGGCTGCGACGCATCGCGATGTCGAGCAGCTTGTTCGGGGTGAGGATGCGCGACAGGAGCGCGTCGTCCTCGATCCGCCCGAGCACGAAGCCGGTGCCGAGCGGCTCGGAACTGCGCCAGCCCAGGGCCGTCTCGATGGCGGTGACCAGTCGGTGTTCCACTGCTACCTCCGTAGGAGTGTGCTGGAGCGGGGCGGGAACTCGCGCGGGTGCACGAGTTCCCGCCCCTGGGGATGACCGGGTCCTACGCGACGTCGGTCAGGTTGCCGTCACCACCGGGCCACGGCGCGTCGCCGGACGATCCGGCGTTGTCGGAGCGGAGGCTGTCGTACCTGTCCTGGACAGCGATCAACTCCTCGACCGCGACCAGCAGCCTGCTCGTCTTCGTCGGCGGATTCTTCGTGGTGTCGTCCACGTGGCGCTCCTTCCTTCTCGGCTCCGCCCGACTCCGGGCGGAGGTCTGAGGTGAACCGTCCCCTACGCCTCGGGCACTGGCTCTGGATCCATCGACTGCTCCGGCCGCAGGGGATGCCCGATCGACGCCGCCGATCCACCCGGCCGGGGACTCCTCAGCACGGCCAGATCGAAGTGTGGATTGGCGCCATGGCGCCCTTTCAGACCTCGGCGGCAGCCCCGAGCCGGTCCGCCGGAGCCGATGAAGCTCCGATCGATCGAAACCTCGGATCGACAACCGGCTCGGTGATTAGCCTGAGAACAATGAAAGTTGACGTAACGCCAGATCAGTAGCCAACCGCCGTTAACGTCTACGAGTTAACCCTCTCTGACCTGTGGCAACACGGTCAGGACGCATCAGTTGCCACGATCACGGGATGGGGCCGAGGGATATGTCAGCTCAGTTGCGGCAGGCGCGAAAGGAGCGGGGCTGGTCACAAGAGCGGCTTGTCCACGAGATGGAGCGGCACGCCCGGCAGCACCTCCTCGACATCGCCTCGACCGCGAGCCTGCGCGTCTACGTCTCGGAATGGGAGAACGGCCGCCGACCGATCGGCCCCCTGTACGCCTCATTGCTTCGCACGCTGCTCGGGCTCACCAACCGAGAGCTCCTCGGCGGCCACGCGACAGGTGACCAGGCACTGACCGTTGCCGGCTATGACGAACTGGTCAGCCGCATCGAGGCGGCCCACAGCCTCAGCCTTGGCATGGTGAAGACCTTCATGGCCCAGACCGAGCTCCTGCGCACGGTGGACCGCCAGATGGGGGCGGCCGCGCTGGTCGACCAGATGCAGGCACACCTGACAGCCCTGGAAGAATCGCTGACCTTCGCCGTGTTGCCCACCACCAGGGGACCCATCGCCCTGGCGCTCGCCGGGGCAGCCACGTTGGCGGCGTGGCAGGCGCTCGACGTCGGTGCAACTGAACGAGCTTGGCGTCACTACGAGCTGGGCAAGCGGGCCGCAGCCGAGGCAAAGGAGCCGATGTACCTGGCGCACGCCATGGCCGAGCAGGCGTACGTGTTGTCGGCCGCCGGGAAGACCGAACTCGCCGTACAGCTCGTTCAGGAGGCGCACCGCTCCGTTGGCACCAAGGCCTCCGCTCGGCTGGCCGCATGGCTGTACGCCGCCGAGGCCGAACTCCTTGCCCAGGCACGCCAGGCAGACGCCTGCCGACGGTCCCTGGACCTGGCAGCGGCCTCTCTCCCAGCTGGAACGTCGGACCGCGACCCCGACATGTTGAGCATCTTCCTCAACGACAGCCACCTGGCCCGGTGGCGCGGCAACATCCTCGCCCGCCTTGGAGACGACGCCGCGATGAGTGACCTGTACGGCGCTCTCGCCACCATGGACGCCACCTTCACCAGAGCGACCGCCGGCCTGCACTGCGATCTCGCCCAGGCACACCTCGCCCGAGAGGAACAGGACGAGGCGGTGAACCACTTACGGCAGGCACGGCTGCTGGCCAATCGCACGGGATCAGCCCGCCAACGCGCCCGAGTCAACCAACTGATCGAGGAATTCGGAGTATCGCGATGAGGATGGCAGGCTCCTCGGGCATCACTGCTTGCGGGAAGCCAGGATGTGCAAGAGCGCGACCAGGGTTCCCGAACCCATGAGCTTCCCCTCCGCCATGAGCGCCGGGATCTCGGACATCGGCACCCACGCGACGTGGCCGGCCTCCTCGCCGGCCTCCGGCTCGCCCACGATGGTCGCTCCATGACCGACGAACACCTCGTGCGGCGAGTCCACCATGCCGACCATCGGCTGGAAGGTGACCACGTGGTCGAGGTGATTCGGTCGCCAGCCGGTCTCCTCCTCGACCTCACGCAGAGCCGCCCCCAGGCCATTCTCTCCGGGATCAACGATGCCACCGGGAAGTTCCCAGCCCCAGGACTGCGGCACGAAGCGGTACCGCCACAGCATCAACACGCGGTCGTCGGAATCCAGCACCGCGGCTATGGCCACGCGCTTCAAGCGCACCACGTGATGCTCGAAGCGAGCCACACCAGGAGGCTCAACGTCCACGAGGGCCAGCTGTACCCATGGATTGTCATAGACCAAGCGGTCGCCGTAGATCTTCCACGGCTCGAGCCCATCGGCCTGAGCACTCATCAGCAATCACATCCTGGGAAGGCGGCAGGTGGGCATAGTTGACCACATTCACCGAGCCGAGGACGTGTGTTCGGGCCCTCGTCCATACCGGCCCACGGCGCGTGATCGCATACTCGGACGGCGGGGTCCGGCAGCAGGTCGACGTCTGCTCCTGGAGCACAGGGCGATCCCTCACCTCGGCTGACAGCGGCACCCGCGAGGCCCGCGCCCTGGGTGGGCGAGGGCCTTCGCGTTGGTTCAGGGCTGGTCGTCGCGGTTCTCGGGGCGGGGCATCTTGAGGGTGGCGAGGACGCCGAGGGCGACGGTGGTGATGGCGAGGGCGAGGAGGGTGAGGAGGATCGCGGCGACGAGGAGGTTCACCGGTGCCACGGCTGGTCGCGCTCCAGGTCGCGGAGGAGGTGGAGGAGGTTGAGGAGGGTGCTGACCGGGGCGTTGCCGAAGTCGATCAGGATGCGGCCGTCGAGGGTGGTCTCGCCGGGGGCGGCGGAGCCCCAGAGGAGGCCGTGCGGGAGGCCGCGGCGGTGCAACTCGCCGAGGAGGGTGGTGATCTGGGCCTCGGTGTAGTCGCGCATGCGAGGGTCGTCGGGGGCGATGGGGTCGCGGGTCACGAGGCGGCGTCCAGCTCGTACCAGGTGCTCTTGCCGTACTTCTGGGGGTCGACGCCCCACCGGTGGGTGAGGCCCTCGACCAGCTGGAGGCCACGGCCGCTCTCAGCGAGGCCGGCGGGGCTGCGGGGCTGGGGGAGGGCGTCGCTCTCGTCGGCGACGGAGACGTGGAGGGTGCCGCCGAGGAGGGAAAACCAGACGACGGGCGCGGGGGTGCCGCCGTGCCGCCAGGCGTTGGAGATGAGCTCGACGAGGGCGAGTTCGGCGTCGTGGATTGCGTCGGCGTCCCAGCCGCTACGGGCCAGGGCGTCCCGCAGGGCCTGGCGGGCGAGCGCGAGCGAGGGGGTGTTACGGGTACACACGGGAACCTCCGTGAGGCTGTGGTGTGGGAGAGGTGATGACGGTCGTCACCGTGAGCCAGGCCGGGGCGGCGGTTGCTCTTCGGTGCGCGGGCAGCAGGCGCCTACTGCCCTGGATGCAGGCTTTACTGACGATCCGTCGGATCGAGCTGTGAACGACGATAGCGCATCACGGCTTAACGTTAAGCGCGATGCGCGAAGGTTCCCCCGATGGAGTCATGCCCCGGATGGCCACCCCTGTGCGCGGCACGGCAGACTGGCGCCTGCACCCGCAGAAAGGACGCCATGGCCAACCGCCAGAACCCGACCCTTCGCCAGCGCCGACTCGGCGCTGAACTGCGGAGGATGCGAGAGCAGGCCGGCTTCGCAGGCAGCCACCTCGCCCGCTTGCTCGGTGTGACTCCAGCTCTGGTGACGCAGATGGAGAACGGGAAGTCCGCCGTCAGCGTGGAGCGCCTGCACGAGATCGCAGAGGCTTGCATGTGCGCCAACGCGCCCTTGGTTGACGCGCTCGCCGAGATGGCCAGGGAGCGAGATCGGGCCTGGTGGGATGAGTATCGCAACGCCCTCACAGCCGCCCCCATTGATGTGGCGGAAATGGAGGGACATGCGAAGAGGCTCAAGAGCTTCAACATCGGCTTCATCCCGGGGCTGCTACAGACGGTCACCTATGCCGCCGCCGTGTTCGCGAGAGGTTTCACTCCCCTTCCCGGTCGCGAGGTCGATCGCAGGGTGGGGTTCCGCCTACGCAGGCAGCAGACCATTCGATCCGGTGAAACGCCGTACGTGGCACTGGTCCACGAGGCAGCGCTGCGAATTCAGTACGGCGGTCCCGCAGTGCTGAAGGAACAGCTTGGTTCCCTCGTCGAAGACTCGCAGCTTCCAGGAGTCTCACTGCGAGTCGTACCGTTCGATACGGCTGACTTCCCTGGCCCCAGTGAGAACCTGATCTACGCGGAGGGGCCGGTGCCGGAGCTGGATACGGTCCAGGCTGACTCGTCCCATGGCTCCCACATCTTCGACTCGCCCGCCCAGCTGGCGGGCTATCGCGCAATCTTTGAGCGCATCGAAGCCATCGCGCTCCCGGAGAGCGAGTCGCGAGATTACATTCGCTCGATCATGAAGGAACTGAACGACAGGTATGAATAGCTCCGAGTGGCAGAAATCCAGCTTCAGCGAAGCAGCCAGCAATTGCGTCGAGGTGCGAGCACGTGAAGGGGTGATCGAACTTCGCGAGTCCGACGAGGGCGATGTCATCGTCCGCACCACGCACCTCATGTTCGCCAATTTCCTCCAGGCTGCCAAGGCAGGCGAGTTCGACCACCTCACCACCGCCCCCTGAGCGAATCGTTCCGGCGGCCTCTTGCTCCCCGCAAGAGGCCGCCGGTCGCTAGCCTGGCTTCATGACCAGCGCCGCGTGGCAGAAGTCCAGCTACTCCGGCGCCAACTCTGACTGCGTCGAGGTCCGTACCGTCGACGGGATCGTCGAGCTCCGGGAGTCCGACGACGGCGACGTTATCGTCCGAACCACCCGCCTCAAGTTCGCCACGTTCCTCCAGGCCGCCAAGGCAGGCGAGTTCGACCACCTCACCACCAGCTAGTACGCCGCTGGAGTCTTCGAAGCGGATGTCCCGGCCGTCCGCGGTGCGGAAGCCGATGATCACGTGCCTGACCGCGCGGGTGCGCCGGTCGGAGGAATCCGATCGGGCTGGGACAACCGGTCTTCGTAGGCCAGCGAGTTCGGCCCCCAACCGTCCACCTCATCGCCGTTCACGTCCACGGTGGCGTCCATGTATCCCATGGCATAAAGCACCGCCAACGCCACCGCCCGGGCATCGCTCTCGTCGATCTCGTGGACGGCGTAACGCAACGAGTTCTGCACACGGCCACAGAGGTTGGCGGCGACGCCGAGAGCAGCGAAGCTTGACCTGTGCAGGCCGGAGGCATCGAGGGCGCTGCTGCCGCCGCGGGAGATCTCGCACGCGGCGTTGAAGGCTTCGGCGAAATCCGTGGCGGCATACGGGCCGGACTCGCTCATGTACATACGAAGAAAGTGGTTCTTGATGAGCCAGTCCCGCAGGTTGTCCACCTGCAGGACAAGCCGCTCGGCCGCCTCCACCCACCGGATGGTGGATGCGCCGCGCATGAGCAGCCTTCCGAGTTCGGTCAGGTCCTCGGGAATTCGGTCGGCATCGTCCACCGGAGGCAACCTCTCTGCCAGAGCCTCAGGCCTCGGTGTCGCCGAGGAATGGTCGGATCCTGATGGCCCTGCAGGCACAGGTACACCGATTGATCACATACGAGTGGCAAGCATGCCACCGGCTGCCTGGTGCCGGCCACCGGTAATTTGCGCGCCGCCCGCCGTGGCCGCCCAGACCGCCTCGTCCGGCGTCATGCCCAACTCCCGCACCGCCACCGCGATGCAGAACGCCATCGAACTGGTGAAGCTGGAGCCCGGGTTGCAGCCCGTGGGCAACGCCACGGCGCAGTCGTCAGAGGACTTGTAGGCCTGTCAGCGCCACTGCCTAGGCTGGTCACCCGGATGCGCGGAGATCACGGCCCGCGCTCGCAAAGAGGGGGCCCGCGTCATGGGTGACGGTCTTCGGTGGCTGGTCGACTGCGACGACTGGCGGTACGGCATCGTGTTCGCCCGAGGCATCACGCCGCAGGAGCTCGCCCGGCGCCTGGGCGGTGTGCCGGGATCCGTTCCGTCGTCCCTGACGGGGGCGCAGGCGTGGGACGTGGTCATGGACGACGGGACGGATGACGAGGACGTGGTGCGGGTCGGCGCGTACGGGGGGTGGTCCTTCGCCCTGGAGTACGGCCTCCCCAGCGCGGCGGAACGGCTGGTCGAGGTGTCGCGGGACGGGGTGGAGGTCGTCCACCTGGACCCTCAGCCGGACCATCCACCGGCGCAGTTCGCCTACGCGAGGAACGGGGTGGCCGTCTGCTCCTTCGGCATCGGCGAGGAGGTCTGGCGGTGGGGCCAGGAGCCGGACTTCCTGCTGGACGACCTGGTACGGGCCGGCGTGCTCCGCCCGGACGGCGAGTCAGGCCGCCCGGAGGAGGAACCCTTCGGGGACGCGGACCGTGCGACGCTGGCGGTCCTCGAAGCCCGCTTCGGCCTCGCCCTGCCCCGAGACGTCGAGGAGCGGCCCCTACCCGGGTTCGTGATCCGGTGATCCGTTCGACCGATCTGAGGAGCGCGGCCCCGGCGCGGGCGGCACGGCTGCGGATCCGGGCTCACCGCTCCGATCGAGGACATCGACGTGCAGCCGCCACGGCCCTGGTGCCCCGGATGTGCGACCGCCCTCGTACGGGCCGGCGATCCGGTGATCAACTACCGCCCACTCAACGGCGAGAGCGAGTACCAGCGCATCCTGGCCGGTGGCAGCACCCAGGTCCTGCCCTTCGGCTGACCGACACACCGAAGCGGCCCGCTCCCTGCGTGCAGGGAGCGGGCGCTCTCGGAAAGCCCCCGCGCCCGCCACCCCGGGGGCGCGGGGGCCGTCCGTCGTCCGAGGGCTCAGACCTCCCGGACGCCCGCGCGCCAGACCGCCGCCGTGAGCGGCACGCCCGGGCGGTACGCCAGGTGCACGTGCGAGGGCGCGTCCAGCAGCAGCAGGTCCGCCCGCGCGCCCACCGCGACCGTCCCGACATCCGTGCGCCGCAGCGCGTGGGCGCCGCCGGCCGTGGCCGCCCAGACCGCCTCGTCCGGCGTCATCCCCATCTCCCGCACCGCCACGGCGATGCAGAACGCCATCGAACTGGTGAAGCTCGAGCCCGGGTTGCAGTCGGTGGACAGCGCCACCACCGCCCCCGCGTCCAACAGCCTCCGCCCGCTCGGGTACTCCGCCCGCGTCGAGAACTCCGCCCCCGGCAGCAGCGTCGCCACCGTCGCCGACCCCGCCAGCGCCGCCACGTCCTCGTCCGTCAGGTGGGTGCAGTGGTCCGCCGACGCCGCCCCCAGCTCCACCGCGAGCTGCACGCCCGGCCCGTACGTGAGCTGGTTGGCGTGCACCCGCGGCGTGAGGCCCTTCTCGATCCCCGCCGTCAGAACAGCCCGCGCCTGGTCCCCGTCGAACGCGCCCTTCTCGCAGAACACATCCACCCACCGGGCGTGCGGCGCACAGGCGTCCAGCATCTCGCCGGTCACCAGCTCCACGTACCCCGCCGGGTCCTCGGCGTACTCCGGGGCCACGATGTGCGCGCCCAGGTACGTCGTCTCCGGGGTGTACTTCGCCGCGATCCGCAGCGCCCGGGCCTCGTCCTCGACCGTCAGCCCGTAGCCGGACTTGCACTCGATGGTGGTGGTGCCCTGCCGCAGCGCCTCCCGGACGAACCCGGCCAGGTTGGCGTCCAGCTCAGCGTCCGAAGCCGCCCTGGTAGCCGCCACCGTCGTCCGGATGCCGCCCGCGCTGTACACCTGCCCGGACATCCGGGCGTTGAACTCGGCCGTACGGTCCCCCGCGAACACCAGGTGGGCGTGCGAGTCGACGAAGCCGGGCAGCAGCGCCCGGCCCTCGGCGTCGAAGCGCTCGTCCGCCGCCGGGGCCTGGGCGGCCGGGCCGACCCAGGCGACGGTGCCGCCCTCGACCACCACGGCCGCGTCGGCCAGCAGGCCGAGCGGCCCGGCTCCCTGCCCGGGGTCGTTGGTGACCAGGCTGCCGATGCCCGTGATCAAGGTGGTCCTGGTGCTCAAGACAACGCCTTCCGCGTGAGGTCGAACAGGGGGAATCAGTAGTCCAGCGCGCCGATCGCCGAGCGCAACGCCCCCGGCACGTCGGCCACCAGCTGGTGCACGCCGTCCCGGACGACGTGCCGTCCGCCGACCACCAGGTGGCGGACGTCCGCCGCCGAGGCCGCGAACACCGCGATCTCGGCGCCGAGCCGCGGCGGCGGCCCCGCCGTGCGCACCGAGTCCAGCGCGATCGCCGTGAAGTCGGCGAGCGCCCCGGCCTCGATCCGCCCGGCCTCGGGCCAGCCGAGCGAGGCGTGGCCGTCCTCGCCGCCCGCCCGCAGCAGCGCGTTCGCCGTCCAATGGCCGCGGGTGCGCGTCCGCAGCCGCTCGTCCAGCTCCAGCGCCCGGGCCTCCTCCCACGGGTCGATCACCGCGTGGCTGTCGCTGCCCAGGGAGATCGGGCTGCCCGCCGAGGCGAGCCGACGGGCCGGGCCGATGCCGTCGGCGAGGTCCCGTTCGGTGGTGGGGCACATGCAGACGGTGGTGGAGGAGTCGGCGAGGAGTTCGACGTCCTCGTCGGTGAGGTGGGTGGCGTGCACGGCCGAGGTGCGCGGGCCGAGCGCGCCGTGGTCGGCGAGCAGCCGGGTCGGGGTGACGCCGTGCGCGGCGAGGCAGGCGTCGTTCTCCGCGGTCTGTTCGGACAGGTGGACGTGCAGCGGCGCCCGGCGCATCGCCGACCAGTGCGCGACGGTGCCCAGCTGCTCGGCCGGGACGGCCCGGACGGAGTGGATGGCGGCGCCGATCCGGGCGTGCTCGCGCGGCTTGAGCGCGTCCGCGCGGGCGGCCCAGGCCTCGGCGTCGCCGTCGCTGAACCGCAGCTGCGGGTGGGTCGGCTCGGCGCCGAAGCCGGAGGACAGGTAGCAGGTGTCCAGCAGGGTGATCCGGATGCCGGCCCGGGCGGCGGCCTCGATCAGCGCCTCGCCCATCGCGTTGGGGTCGGTGTAGCGGGCGCCGCCGGGCGCGTGGTGCAGATAGTGGAACTCGCCGACGGCGCTGATCCCGGCGAGCGCCATCTCGGCGTAGACGGCGGTGGCGAGCTCCAGGTAGCTGTCCGGGTCGAGCGCGCCGGCGAACCGGTACATGGTGTCGCGCCAGGTCCAGAACGTCCCGGAGCCGACCTGGACGTGCCCGCGCAGCGCCCGGTGGAAGGCGTGCGAGTGGGCGTTGGCCTGGCCGGGCAGCAGCAGTCCGTCGAGCCGGACGGCGCCGGGCGGGCAGGGCCCGCTGTCCGGCGTCACGGCGGCGATCCGGCCGTCCGCACCGGTGGTGATCAGCACGTCCGGCTCGACCACCGGCCCGTTGTGGTGCGGCAGCCAGGCGTACTGCGCCCAGTACGTCACCGAAGCGGTCACTGACACGCCAGGTCCTCCAGTACGTCGGCGAGGGCGGCGACCCCGGCCAGGCAGTCGGCCTCCTCGGCGTGCTCGGCCGGGGAGTGCGAGACCCCGGTGGGGTTGCGCACGAACAGCATGGCGGTCGGGATCGCGGAGGCCAGGATCCCGGCGTCGTGTCCCGCGCCGGTGGGCAGCACCGGGGCGTCCAGCAGCTTGGCGAGCCGGTCGCGCAGCGGGCCGTCGAAGTCCACCACGGGGGTGTACGACTCGCGGGTCAGCTCGACCCGGACGCCGTCGCGCTCACCGCGCTCGGCGGCCGCCCGCTCGATCTCGGCGACCAGTTCGGTGAGGGTCCGCTCGTCGGCGGCCCTGGAGTCCAGCCAGCCGCGCACCAGCGAGGCGATCGCATTGGTGCCGTTGGGCTCGACCGCGACCTTGCCGAAGGTGGCCAGCGCGCCCGCCAGCTTCGCCTTCTTGCGGGCGGCGAGCACGGTGTTGGCGTAGGTCAGCATCGGGTCGCGGCGGTCCTCGATCCGGGTGGTGCCCGCGTGGTTGGCCTCGCCGTGGAAGTCGAAGCGCCAGCGGCCGTGCGGCCAGATCGCCCCGGCCACGCCGACCGGCTGCTCCTCGGTGAGGTAGCGGCCCTGCTCGACGTGGAGTTCGACGAAGGCGCCGATCCGGGACAGCCGCTCCTCGTCCGCGCCGATCGCGGTCGGGTCGTAGCCGGCCTTCTCCATCGCGTCGGGCAGCCGCAGGCCGTCGGCGTCGCGCAGCTCGTACGCGGCCCTGCGGGACAGCAGCCCGGCGGTCAGCCGGGAGCCGATGCAGGCCACGCCGAACCGGGCTCCCTCCTCGTCACCGAAGTTGACGATCGCCAGCGGCTTGGTGAACTCCGCTCCCCTGGCGCGCAGTTCGTCCAGCGCGGCGAAGGAGGAGACCACTCCGAGCGGGCCGTCGTAGGCGCCGCCGTCCGGGACGGAGTCCAGGTGCGAGCCGGTGACGACCGCGCCCTGGCCGTGCGGGTCGCCCAGCCAGGCCCACTGGTTGCCGTTGCGGTCCAGCTCGTACGTCAGGCCGCGGTCGCGGGCCTGCTGCTCGAACCAGGCGCGGCACTCGGCGTCGGCGGAGTTCCAGGCGAAGCGGCGGTAGCCGCCGGAGGCGGCGGAGCGGCCCACGGGGAGCAGCTCCGCCCACATCTCGTTGAACGAAGAGCTCACAGCTCACCCATGGGCACGCGCACGCCGCGCTCGTCGGCGACCTCGACCGCCCGGTCGTAGCCGGCGTCCACGTGCCGGATGACGCCCATGCCCGGGTCGTTGGTGAGGACGCGGCGGATCTTCTCGCCCGCGAGCGCCGTACCGTCGGCCACGGTGACCTGGCCGGCGTGGATCGAGCGGCCGATGCCGACGCCGCCGCCGTGGTGGATGGACACCCAGGAGGCACCGGAGGCGACGTTGACCATGGCGTTGAGCAGCGGCCAGTCGGCGATCGCGTCCGAGCCGTCCAGCATCGCCTCGGTCTCGCGGTACGGGGAGGCCACCGAACCGCAGTCCAGGTGGTCCCGGCCGATCACGATCGGCGCGGACAGCTCGCCGGAGGCGACCATGTCGTTGAAGCGCTCGCCGGCCTTGTCGCGCTCGCCGTAGCCGAGCCAGCAGATGCGCGCGGGCAGGCCCTGGAAGTGCACCTTCTCCTGGGCCATCTTGATCCAGCGGTGCAGCGACTCGTTCTCCGGGAAGAGGTCGAGGACGGCCTTGTCGGTCTTGTGGATGTCCTTCGGGTCACCGGACAGGGCCGCCCAGCGGAACGGGCCCTTGCCCTCGCAGAACAGCGGGCGGATGTACGCCGGGACGAAACCGGGGAAGGCGAACGCACGGTCGTAGCCGGCCAGTTGGGCCTCGCCGCGGATCGAGTTGCCGTAGTCGAAGACCTCGGCGCCGCGGTCCTGGAAGCCGACCATGGCCTCGACGTGGCGGGCCATCGACTCGCGCGAGCGCTGGGTGAACTCGGCGGGCTTGGCGGCCGCGTAGTCCGCCATGTCGTCGAAGTCGACACCGAGCGGCAGGTAGCTCAGCGGGTCGTGGGCGCTGGTCTGGTCGGTGACGATGTCGATCGGGGCGTCCATCGCGAGCAACTGCGGGAAGAGCTCGGCGGCGTTGCCCAGCAGGCCGATGGAGAGCGGCTGCCGCTTGTCGCGGGCCGCGGTGGCGAGCTCCAGCGCGTGGGAGAGGTCCTTGGCCTCGACGTCCAGGTAGCGGTGCTCGATCCGGCGGGAGATCCGGGACGGGTCGCAGTCGATGCAGATCGCCACGCCGCCGTTCATGGTGACGGCCAGCGGCTGGGCGCCGCCCATCCCGCCGAGGCCGGCGGTGAGGGTGATGGTGCCCTCCAGCGTGCCGTTGAACCGCTTGTTGGCGACGGCGGCGAAGGTCTCGTAGGTGCCCTGGAGGATGCCCTGGGTGCCGATGTAGATCCAGGAGCCGGCGGTCATCTGGCCGTACATGGTGAGCCCGAGGCTCTCCAGCCGGCGGAACTCCTCCCAGTTGGCCCAGTCGCCGACCAGGTTGGAGTTGGCGATCAGCACGCGCGGCGCCCACTCGTGGGTCTGCATCACGCCGACCGGGCGGCCGGACTGGACCAGCATGGTCTCGTCCTGCTTCAGGCCCTGCAGCGTCTTCACCATGGCGTCGAAGGAGCGCCAGTCCCGCGCGGCCTTGCCGGTGCCGCCGTACACCACCAGCTTCGACGGGTGCTCGGCCACCTCGGGGTCGAGGTTGTTCATCAGCATCCGCAGGGCAGCCTCCTGCTGCCACCCCTGCGTCGTGAGCCCCGTCCCGCGCGCCGCACGCACCTCGCGCGGCCCGCTCGTCTGCTGCTGCACCATGTCCCGGCCTCCCTGCGGATGGATTCATTCAAGTTCTGCTCGGCTGAATATAACTAAACAACCGGCTTTCGACCAGACCCTGAAACAATCCGATCAGCAACGGCACCGGCCGACTTGGCGCGCTAGCCTGAACCCGGGCGAACACCAGCCACTCGGCCCAGCAGAGGACGCGATGGTCACCACCCCCGTGCGACCCGCGAAGCTTCGCGACGCGGCGGAAGCGATCCAGGGGAGCACCGGGCTCCGTGTCGAGATCATCGGGGGCATCCTGTTGATGTCGCCGCCCCGACGCGGCAAACACGCCGGAACAGTGCGACACCTGCGCGAACGGATCGGCGCACGTCTGCCGGGCCTCGGCGCGTACGAGACGTCGTCCGTCGCCCTGCCGGGAGACGGGGACGACTACGCGACACCCGACCTGCTCGTACTGCCCGTCGAATGGGAGCAGCAGGACGGCTGGCTCGCCGATCCTCGCGATGTCGCCCTCGCCGTCGAGGTGGCTCCCGGCCCCTCGCCGGTCAGCCATGTCGCCACCAAGGCCGCCTGGTACGCCGCCGCAGGCGTGGCCGCCTTCCTCGCACTCACCCCCCGCGACGGCGCCTGGATGCTCTACACCCACCCTCGCGACGGCGAGTACCAGGGCGTCCTGCACGGCAAGTACGGCGAGCCCGTCCCACTGACCGCACCCCTGCCCGCCGAGCTGGACACCTCCGGCCTCCCGCTCTACGCCCCTCGCCGCTGAGTCACGCCGCCGCGTCGCCGCCGTCCCAGTCGATGCCGATCTCGGCGAGCCAGCGGCGGTCGGCGGCGTCGGGGGCGGGCGGGGACGGCGGGCGGGGGATGTTCTGGACGGGGCCGAGGCCGTACTTCTCGGCGGCCGCGGTCGCGCGGGCGTCGGGTTCGATGACGCCGACGTGCACGGCGGACTCGTCGCCCGGGTCGAGGACGGTCAGTTCGGGTTCGGGCAGGCGCCGCAGGGTGACGCGGCGTCCGCAGGCGGGGCAGGACCATTCGTCGGCACCCGAGGCCAGGCGGGCGACGAACTTCATCTCGTGGATCACGCGCATGGGCGGCACCCCCTGCACTAGGGGATGCCCGGCTTCGTGACGAGTAGTCCTTCGGCCGTTGTTCCGGGCCGCGCCCACTCCAGGCCGCTCCTACTCCAGGCCGCGCCCACTCCAGGCCGTTCCTACTCCGGGCCCCGCCTGTACCAGCCTGTCCCTACTCCAACCTGTCCCTACTCCAGGAACAGGCCCCGGGCCGCCGCGGACTGCTCGATCGCCTCCAACCTGGCCTCCGCGCCCGGGAGTTCGTCGCACATGCTCTGCAGCAGCACCCGGCCGAGCATCATCGGCGCGCAGGCAGTGTCGAAGACCAGCCCGGTGCCCACGGCGGCCGGCAGCATCAGGTCGGAGAGCTTGGCGACCGGCGAGAAGGCGCTGTCCGCGACGGTGAGCACGGTCAGCCCGCAGTCCCGGGCCACCACCAGGGCGTCCATCAACTCCCGCGGGTAGCGCGGCAGCGCGAAGCAGAGCAGCGCGGTGGCGCCCGCCGCGGTGGCCTGTTCCAGCCGGTCGGCGAGCATGCTGCCGCCCTCGTCCAGCAGCCGGATGTCCGGGTGCACCTTGGCCGCGAAGTACGCGAAGCCGCGCGCCTGGGCCGAGGCGGCCCGCAGGCCGAGTACCGGCAGCGGGCGGGAGGCGGCGAGCAGCCGGGCGGCCCGGGTGATCGGTTCGGGGTCGGCGAGCAGCTCGGCGAGGTGGCGCAGGTGGGCGATCTCGGCGAGGACGGCCTGCTGGTGTTCGTTGCGCACCGCGTCGTCCGGGGTCTCGGGCGCGGCGGGCTCGCCGGCGCCGAGTTCACGCAGCTGCTTGCGCAGCGCCGGGTAGCCGTCGTACCCGAGGGCGACGGCGAAGCGGGTGACGGAGGGCTGGCTGACCCCGGCGAGTTCGGCGACCTCGACGCTGGACAGGAACGGGGCCTCGTTGGCGTGCCGGACCAGCGAGTGGGCGATCCGCCGCTGGGTGGGGGTCAGCCGGTGGCCCTCGAACAGCTGGAGCAGCCGGGCGGAGGGGCCGACGGTGCCGGCCTCGTCGGTGGCGGTCATCAGCGGTACCTCCGGATGCGTGCGGTTCGGACGACGACTGTGCAGCAGAGCGCCGCCGCTGGCAAAGACGTCTCGTACGACGGGACGCCTCATGAGACGTCCCACGGTTCGGACGGGGCCCCGGACGGCACACGCCGAAGAGCGGACGTCCTGGGCACGGCCTCGGGGTAACCCTGATTTCTCCCTGAGCCCGCCCGGATTCCCCCCGCGAACGGATGGACCGGGCCGGGCGGCGGCGCCACGCTACTGGCATGGACACTCGCCAGGACGAACTGCGGCGCGACCTCGACGCCACCCTGCAGGCCCGCAAGGAGCTCGGCAAGGACTACGAGGACGCGCTCCTCGACTCCTTCATGAAGCGCCTCGACGCCCGCCTGGACGCCCGGGTGGAGCGCTCGGTGGCCGCGCGGATGGACGCCGAGGGCTACGAGCCCGGCTACCGCGGCCGGGACCGGGACCGCGCGCGCCGCGGCTGGGCACCCGGCCGGCCCGGCAACCGGCTGGCGGTGATCTCGCTGGCCCTCGGCATCCCGCTGACCGCGATCGCCAGCAACCCCACCAGCGGCGGCTTCGCCGGGCTGCTGGCCTGCTGGGCGGGCATCGTCGGGGTCAACTTCGCGGCTGCGCTGAGCAACCGCCGCGACCGGGACGAGCGGGACGGCCGCCGGTCGCGGGACGACTGGGACTGAACCCCGGCCGCCCCGCTCCCGGGACACCTCAGGCCAGCGGACCGGTGACCCGCTCCACCGCCCGCACCAGGTCCCCGGAGGCGACCAGCGCGGCGGCGGCCTCCAGGTCCGGCGAGAGGAAGCGGTCCCGGCCCGCCCCGCCGACCCCCGCCTCGCGGGCGGCGGCCATCGCGGCCGCGGTGGCCGGGGCGATCCGGCCGGCCGAGTCGGCCTGCTGACGGATCTCCAGCGCGCGGGCCGAGGCGGTCAGTTCGACGGCCAGGATCCGGCCGAGGTTGTCGACGGCCTGGCGCAGCTTGCGGGCGGCCGACCAGCCCATCGACACGTGGTCCTCCTGCATCGCGGAGGACGGGATCGAGTCGACCGAGGCCGGGACGGCGAGCCGCTTGTTCTCGCTGACCAGCGCCGCCTGGGTGTACTGGGCGATCATCAGGCCGGAGTCCACGCCCGGGTCGTCGGCCAGGAAGGCCGGCAGGCCGTGCGAGCGGGCCTTGTCGAGCAGCCGGTCGGTGCGGCGCTCGGAGATCGAGCCGAGGTCGGCGGCGGCGATGGCGAGGAAGTCCAGCACGTAGGCGACCGGAGCGCCGTGGAAGTTGCCGTTGGACTCCACCCGGCCGTCCGGCAGCACCACCGGGTTGTCCACCGAGGCGGCGAGCTCGCGCGAGGCGACCAGCTGGGCGTGCGCCAGGGTGTCCCGGCCGGCCCCGGCGACCTGCGGGGCGCAGCGGATCGAGTAGGCGTCCTGGACCCGCGGCGCGTCGTCCTGGTGGTGGCCGGTGAGGCCGGAGCCCTTGAGCACGGCGAGCATGTTGGCGGCGCTGAGCGCCTGGCCCGGGTGGGGGCGGATCGGGGCGTGCAGTTCGGGGGCGAGCACCTTGTCGGTGCCGAGCAGCGCCTCCAGGGTCATCGCGGCGGTGATGTCGGCGGTGGTGAACAGCCGCTGGAGGTCGGCGATGGCCATCACCAGCATGCCGAGCATGCCGTCGGTGCCGTTGATGAGGGCCAGGCCCTCCTTCTCCAGCAGCTCGACCGGCTCGATCCCGGCGGCGGCGAGCAGCTCGGCGACCGGCTTCTCCTCGCCGTCCGGGCCGGTGGCGGTGCCCTCGCCCATCAGCACCAGGGCGCAGTGCGACAGCGGCGCGAGGTCGCCGGAGCAGCCGAGCGAGCCGAACTCGCGGACCACGGGGGTGATGCCCGCGTTGAGCAGGGCGGCCATGGTCTGCGCGACCAGCGGGCGGACGCCGGTACGGCCGGAGGCCAGGGTCTTCATCCGCAGGAACATCAGCGCGCGGACCACCTCGCGCTCGACCGTCGGGCCCATCCCGGCGGCGTGCGAGCGCACCAGCGAGCGCTGCAGCTGGGCGCGCAGCTCGGGGCTGATGTGCCGGACGGCGAGGGCGCCGAAGCCGGTCGACACACCGTAGACGGGGCGCGGCTCGGCCGCGAGGGCGTCGATCCGGGCGCGGGCGGCCGCCATCTCGGCGAGCGCGTCGGGGCCGATCTCGACCCGGGCGTTGCCCCGGGCGACGGCCAGCACGTCCTCCGCACTGACGTCGGCCTTGCCGACCTGGACCAGCGGAGCGTCGGGGGCCACAGCACTGTGCATATCCATATACACAATCACACCAGGTGAATGAAGATATGACAACAGCTGCTCGCCATCCGGATTCTCCGCCGTCCCGATCCCGACCGCACGCCCGGGGGCCGCCCTACCCCTTCAACTCGGCCTCGATCAGGTCCACCGCCCGCGCCGTACCCCCCTCGGCCCGAGCCGCGGCGGCCAGCACCGCCAGCCGCTCACCCACCGCCGGATCCCCGACCAGCTCCATCAGCGCAGCCCGCAACGCCGCCGCGGTGGCCTCCTCGGTGTCCAGCCGACGGGCGACGCCGAGAGCCACCAGCGCGTCCGCGTTGGCGAACTGGTCGACGGCCTGCGGCACCGCGATCATCGGCAGGGCGTGGAACAGCCCCTCGCTGGAGCCGCCCATGCCCGCGTGGGTGACGAAGGCGTCCGCCTGGGCGAGCACCGACAGCTGCGGCACCCACCGGTGCACCTCCACGGTGTCCGGCACGTCCCCCAACTCCGCCAGGTCGGTGTGCTTGCCGACCTGGAGCACGACGTGCCAGCCGGGCAGGTCGCCGAAGGCCTCGACGCAGGCCCGGTAGAAGGCCGGCCGATCGGTGAAGGCCGAGCCCAGCGAGACCAGCAGCACCTTCTCGGCATCCGCCGGGCGCTCCCACCGCCCCTGGTGGGAGCGGTCGCCGAAGCAGGGGCCGACGAAGCTGAACCGCCGCTCGTCGACCCGGTCCGCATGGGGCTGGAGCGCACGCGGGACGAGCGCGATGCACCGCTCGGGGCGGTTCTTGAAGGCCTCCACATCACGCTCCACCGCGCCGGCCCCGGCCAGCCACTCACCGAACCGGCGGTAGTGCTCGGGGCCGCCGGGGCCGTTGCGGATCGCCTCGAAGACCTCGGCCAGGTCCCCCTCGATGTCGTCCCAGCCGACGAAGCAGGGGGACAGCTGCACCACCGGCACCCCCAGCCGCTCGCCGAACGCCCGCCCGGCGAAGCCCGCGATGTCGTAGAGCACCAGGTCGGGCCGGTCGCCCTCGAACGCCTCCAGCAGCACGGGCCACATCGCCAGCGTGTCGTCCAGGAACACGTCCTGGATCGCCACCGGCTCATCCGGCCAGCCGGCCGGGTCGTCCGCGAGCGGCAACGCACTCGGATAGGGGACGAACTCCGCGCCGGTGGACTCGACGATCCCGCGGAAGGACGGGTCGTTGACATAGCTGACCCGGTGCCCCCGGGCGACCAGCTCGGTGATCACCGCGAGGCTGGGATTGACGTGTCCGTGCGCCGGGACGGAGACCATCAGGATGTGTGCAGGGCGGTTCACAGTCACCTCCAAAGAACAAGACGAGACGTCCCGTCTCGCTTCCAAGACAATACGTCTCGTCTCGCCATCTCGCCTAGACTTTTTCCATGGCCTCCAGAACCGCCCCCGACCCCGCCCGCCGCAGCGAGCGCGCCCGCGCCGCCGTCCTCGCCGCCACCATCGAACTCATCGCCGAGATCGGCTACGGCAAGCTGACCATCGAGGCGATCGCCGCCCGGGCCGGCGTCGGCAAGCAGACCATCTACCGGTGGTGGCCCTCGAAGGGGGCCGTCGTCTTCGACGCCTTCCTGGCCGTCAACCAGCACGAGGGCGGCCTGGCGCTCCCCGACACCGGCGACCTCGCCGCCGACCTACGCGCCGTCCTGCGCCCCACCAGCGACGAACTCACCGACCCGGGCGCCGACCGCTCCTACCGCGCCATCATCGCCGAGATCCTCAACGACCCGGCGCTGCACGCCGAGTACCGCACCCGCCTGCTGGACCCCCTGCTGGAGGTCACCCGCGACCGCCTCCGCACCGCCCGCGAGGCCGGCCAACTCGCCCCCCACGCTGACCTCGACCTCGCCGTCGAACTGCTCTACGGCCCGATCTACTACCGCTGGCAGTACCGGCTCGGCCCGCTCACCCACGAGCACGCCGACCGCCTGGTCGACGCCGCCCTACGGGCCCTCAACCCACCTGCCGCCGACGCCTGAGCACGTACACCAGCACCACCACAGCCACCAGCACCCCCACCACGACGAGGGCGACCCACCCGAACGCCGCATCGAGCGCCCGCCCGACCACACTGCGCCGCACCTTCCGCTTGTGCCGCGAAACAGCGGCGGAGTGCTCGGTGATCTGATGCGCCCTCAACCCGGTCCGCACCGAATGCCCCCGCCCGACCCCCACCCCCGCCGACGCCGTAGGCCGCACCACCGGCACAGCCGAAGCCGGCGAGGCCACCCCACCCCCCACAACCAACACCCCGGCCACCACCGCACCCACCAACCGTCCGCCCACCGTCGCCCCCACTCCCCTTCAAACCCCCGCCACCTTCCCACCACCCGCCCCCACCCCGGCACCCACCCCCCGCACCAAAACCCCACCCCACCCCGCACCAACCCACCCCCACACCAACCCACCCACCCCCACCACCCACCCACCTCCCCACCCACCCCAGGCGAGAGGGACGCGCTGCGGGAGGGGGCGGTGGAGGGGGTGGGTGCGGAGAGGGGCGTGACGGGTGATTTTCAGACCGCCAACGGCGCCCAGCACTCATCGATGAGAGTCGGCGGTCGGAAAATCACCCAGCCCCCGGAGCGCCCACCCCCGGAACCGCCCCCGGCGTCACCCACCCTCCCGAAAGCCCACACCCCCACCCCAGCCCCGCGCAGCGGCCCCCTTTGCCCCACCCCCCAACCAGGCGCAGGCTGGTTCCGGAGGCCCCCCCATGACCACCCTTGAGGAACAGATCGACATCGCCGCCCCCGTCCTCGCCGCCTGGGAGCAACTGCACCGCGTCCACGAGTACCCCCGCTTCCTCGAC
The DNA here is from genome assembly GCF_040637885.1 of Kitasatospora sp. NPDC028055. Lineage (NCBI taxonomy): Bacteria > Bacillati > Actinomycetota > Actinomycetes > Kitasatosporales > Streptomycetaceae > Kitasatospora > Kitasatospora sp. NPDC028055. The sequence goes on from NZ_JBEZXE010000035.1 coordinate 35,931, forward strand.
GGAGTCCGCACCGCCCACCCCCACGGCCGCAACCTCGCCCACCTAGGAGTCCGGGTCGGCGACACCGAACGGTCCCTGGACACCGAGATCACCGACCGCGGCCGGGGCCGGGTGATGGCCTGGCGGACCCTGGACTCCGTCCACCTGAGGGGCGCCTTCGCCCTGCTGCCCCTGGACCCCCGGCACACCCGCCTGCAGATCCGGGTGGAGTACGACCCGGAGGCCGTGCACCAGGAGTTCGGCGGCCCCCGCGGCTTCGCCCAGGCCGGAGCGATCGAACGCACGGTACGCGGGGACCTCGAACACTTCCGGGACCTGCTCGAAGCCCGGGTGCACACCAACGACACCCACCCCGACGGCGCCCCCACCTCCCTCCCCAACGGCCACCCCCACACCCCGTAAGAACCACATAAGCCCAGCTCAGCAGGGCCGTTCCAGTTTCAACCTGTGGCAGACTCGGATGCCATGGACATCGGCCCGGTCACCAGGACGCTCCGCGCGGCGGTCTTCGCCGCGCTGGTCGTGCTGCTCGCCGGGCTCGGCCAGGTGCTGGTCACCGGCCGTACGCTGCCGCTCGGGACGATGGGCCTGGCCTCGGCCGCCGTCTTCGTCCTGGCCTTCGCCCTGGCCGGCCGCGAACGCGGCTACCCGGCGATCGCGGCGGCGTTCCTCCCCCTGCAGCTCGGCGTCAGCGCCCTGTTCGACCTGGCCCAGCGCTCCTGCCCGTCCCTGCCGCCCGACGCCGGAGATGGCCTGCGCCCACTGCTCTGCGGCGGTGGCTCGCTCGGCGGGTTCCTGCTCGGCCACGGCGTGTCCGAGCAGACGGGCGTCGTCCTGCTGCTCCTCCTGCACACCGTGATCGCCCTGGCCGGGGCCTTCTGGCTGCGCCGCGCGGACGCCGCGCTGAGCGGCCTCACCCGGGCCCTCCGGATGCTGGGCGAGTTCCTGCACCGGCACCTCCCCGCCGCCGCCCGCTGGCTGCGGCTGCTGGCCGCGCCCGTCCCGGCCCGTCCGGTGATCCGGGTGCCCTTCCCCCGGGCCAGCCGCGTGCTGGTCCCGGCCGAGGACGTGGTGGTGCGCCCGGCCGTCCGGCGCGGTCCGCCGGTGTTCGCCCTGACCGTCTGAGCACCCCTGCACCTCAGCGCCTCAGCACCTCAACGCCTGAGCACCTCAGCACCTCTGCGCCTCAACGCCTGAGCACCTGAGCACCTGAGCCCCCCCCTTCGCCCAGCGGTCCTCTCTCGCCCCGCGCCGACCCGGTCTGCCCGGTCGCGCCGCCCTTCCGTACGCCCGAGAGCACAGGACGACACCCCATGAGCAACACCCGTAAGACCGACCGAAAGACCAACGCCACCGAGCGCATGCGCGAGGCCCGCGCCCAGGCCCAGCGCGCCGACCGGATCCGCCGCCGGGTGGTGGTCGGCGGCGCCTCCGTCGCCGTGCTCGCCCTCGCGGCCGGCGTCGCCTTCGCCGTCGGCGGCTCCTCCGGTTCCTCCTCGACGGCCGGGGCCGACGGCCCGCTGGTCGTCCCCGCCAACGCGACCGGCACCGACGGCACCGTGATCACCTACGGCAAGGCCGACGCGCCGCACACCCTGGAGATCTACGAGGACTTCCGCTGCCCGTTCTGCGAGCAGTTGGAGACGACCACCGGCAAGACGATCCAGCAGCTCGCCGACAACGGCAGCTACAAGATCGAGTACCACCTCGCGACGTTCCTGGACAAGAACCTCGGCGGCAAGGGCTCGCGCACCGCACTGGCCGCCGCCGGCGCCGCGCTGAACGAGGGCGTGGACAAGTTCAAGGCCTTCCACGACGTGCTGTACGCCCACCAGCCCGACGAGCGCAGCGACGACTTCGGCGACGTCAACCACCTCCTGGACCTGGCCGGCCAGGTGCCCGGCCTCAAGACCGACGGCTTCGTGAAGGCCGTCCAGGAGGGCACCTACGCGCCGTGGGCGGCCAAGGTGAACGAGGAGTTCAACAACAGCGACGTCACCGGCACCCCGACCGTCAAGCTCGACGGCAGGAAGCTGGACGTCCTGACCAACGGCAAGGCCGTCTCGCCCGAGCAGTTCACCGCCCTGGTCAAGCAGGTGACCGGGTGACCCACTCCGCACCCACGCCCGCCCCCGCCAAGCCCGCCCCGGCCGCACCCGCCCCCGCCACCCGGACCTTCGGCGCGAGCCGCCCCTTCGCCTGGCTGCTCCTGCTCGGCGGCGCGGTCGGCCTGTTCGCCTCGGCCGTCCTCACCCTGGACAAGATCCGGCTGCTCAAGGACCCGTCGTACGTCCCCAGCTGCAACATCAACCCGATCATCAGCTGCGGCTCGGTCATGCGCAGCGACCAGGCGGAGGCCTTCGGCTTCCCCAACTCGCTGATCGGCCTGGTCGCCTTCGGGGTGGTGATCGCGATCGGCGCCGGGCTGCTGGCCGGGGCGTCGTTCCGGCGCTGGTTCTGGCTCGGCCTCCAGGCCGGAACGGTCTTCGGGATCGGCTTCGTGACCTGGCTGATGTACCAGGCGCTGTACCGGATCAACGCGCTCTGCCCGTACTGCATGGTGGTCTGGGCCGCGATGATCCCGCTGTTCTGGTACACCACCCTGCACAACCTGCGGTCCGGGGTGATCCCGGTCGGGCCGAGGATGCGGACGGTGGTGCGGGAGGCCGTGCGCTACCACTGGGTCGTCCCGGCGCTCTGGTACGCGGTGATCGCACTGCTGGTGCTCAACCGGTTCTGGTACTACTGGAGCACCCTGATCTGACGCCCGGGACCGCGAGGCTACTTGGGCACCCCGGTGAGCTGGGCGAACGCGGCGGTGCCCGAGTAGCCGACCAGGAAGCCCACCAGCACGCCGCCCCAGAAGTCCTCGACCGTGACGAAGGACGGCGCCTCCGACTTCCGCGCGGCGAACACGATCGCCGCGCCGCTGAGGATGACTGCCAGCACGAGGGAGCCGATCGCCGTCCCCAGGTGCTGCTCGACCAGCGCGCCGAGGCTCTGCGCCTCCTGGAGCGAGCGGGCGACGCTGCCGACCAGGCCGCCGGTGACCCCGCCGGTCATCACGTTCCACAGGGCGGCCTTGAGCGGGACGGTCAGCGCGGTGGTGTTGGAGAGCACCCTGCGGCGCTCCGCCCCGGGCGGCGGTGCGGTGTCCTGGCGCGGGGTCAGCCCGTAGACGACGGTGAACTGCAGGCGGTAGCTGGCCGGGACGAAGAACGGGCTGCGGCCGGTGCCCAGGCGGATGGTCCACACATCGGTCGACCCGGGTTCCAGCGCCGCCCCCTGCGGGAGTGAGCCGATCAGTGGGACGCGCTCCTGCTCGGCCGGCCGGTTCAGGTACATGGTCAGGGTCGTCTGGTCGTAGGCGTGGACGTTGGTCTGCCCGGCCCGCCCGTGCAGGAACACCGTCGAGTTGCCGTAGGCGTGGAGGTTGAGCTGGTCATCGGCACCGTCGAGGCGTGCCTGGTGGCGCGCGATCGCCTCGTCCAGCGCCGCGATCTCGTCCTCGACCGCCAGCCGTTCCTCGGATGGCAGCTGCGGCGACAGGCGCTGCACCGCTCGCCGCCTCCGGCTCCGGAGGTCCAGGAGGGTGGCCCTCAACCGTTCGAGCTCCTCCTCCGGGACCACCGGGGCCGCGGCCTCCGGCGCTTTCGCGGGAGGCTCCGGCGCCCGCCACTCCAGCTGGGTCGGCAGGCTCAGCTCGACCGCGTCGAGCCACACCGGCACCGAGAACGGGTTCTTGACGTGCAGGTAGACCGTGAAGTCCGTGCCCGAGTACACCTGCGGGACGGAGAGGTCGACGGCCAGGTCCAGCAGACCGAACTGGGCCGGGTGCTCCGGCGGCGGAGTGGTCACCCGGACAGGCTAGTGAGACCAGCCCGTCCGGATCAGGGGTTTGCCCGGATCGCCACTCAGCCGTCGATCGGGTCGAAGGTGAACCGCTCGACCTCGGCGAGGAGTTCGGCCCGGCGGCGGTCGTCGATGAAGGAGGCCCGGAAGGAGTTGGCGGCCAGCCGGCGCAGGGTCTCCTGGTCGAGGGCCAGGGCCTGCCGGACGGCGCGGAAGTTGTCCTCGACGTAGCCGCCGAAGTAGGCCGGGTCGTCGGAGTTGACGGTGACCAACAGGCCGGCGTCCAGCATCTCCCGCAGCGGGTGGTCGGCGAGGGTGTCGATGCAGCGCAGCCGGACGTTGGAGAGCGGGCAGAGGGTGAGCGGGATCTGCTCGCGGGCCAGTCGGGCGACGAGTTCGCCGTCCTCCAGGCAGCGCAGGCCGTGGTCGATCCGCTCCACGCCGAGGACGTCCAGCGCCTCGGTGATGTACGAGGCCGGGCCCTCCTCACCCGCGTGGGCGACCCGGCGCAGCCCGGCCTCGGAGGCCCGGCGGTAGACCTCGCGGAACTTCGCCGGCGGGTTGCCGACCTCGGCCGAGTCCAGGCCGATGCCGGCGATCCGGTCGAAGTACGGGCGAGCGGCCTCGAAGGTCTCCAGGGCGGAGTCGGCGGACTCGTCGCGCAGGAAGCACATGATCAGCTGGGTGCTGATGCCGTACCGCTGCTCGCTGCGCGACAGCGCCCTGGTCAGCCCGTCCACGACCACGCCGAGCGGCACCCCGCGCGCGGTGTGCGCCTGGGGGTCGAAGAAGATCTCCGCGTGCCGCACGCCCTGTTCGGCGGCCCGGGCCAGGTAGGCGTCCGCGAGGTCGGCGAAGTCCTGCTCGGTGCGCAGCACGGCCATCAGCGCGTAGTAGAGGTCGAGGAAGGACTGGAGGTCGCTGAACGAGTACGCCTTCCGCAGGTCCTCCGTGTCGGCGTACGGCAGGTCGACGGAGTTGCGGGCGGCGAGGGCGAAGGCGAGCTCGGGTTCGAGGGTGCCTTCGATGTGCAGGTGGAGTTCGGCCTTGGGAAGCGGCATGTGCGATCTGTCCGAGCTGTCGGGGATTGGACGTGAAGATACGGAATTCATCCTATGATCTCCCCGATCTTCGGGGGCGCCGTGGGCAGCTCCCGGAGGGTGCGCAGCGGCGAGAACAGCGGCAGCGCACCGGCCACCACGAGCAGGCCGGTCATCACCCACATGGTGGGCCGCAGGCCGATCGCCTCGCCCAGCGCGCCGCCGGCCAGGGCGCCGAGCGGGATGGTGGCGTGGACGGCGAACATCGAACCGGCCGCCACCCGGGTGAGCAGCCCGGGCGGGGTGTAGGACTGCCGGAAGCTGCCGAGCACGACGTTGCAGAACACCACGGCCGCGACCACCCCGAGCGCGCCGAGGACGTACAGCGCCGTGCCGAGCCCCGGCCCGGCCAGCGGCATCAGCAGCCCGAGCGGGACGGCGCCGAGCAGTACGGTCCGCACCGCGCGGGCCGTACCCAGCCGGCCGCACAGCGGGCGGGCCGCCGCCGCGCCGAGCACCCCGCCGACCGCGGCGGCGGAGGCGAGCGCGCCGACCCAGCCGGGAGCGATCCCGGCCTCCCGGACCAGGAACAGCGCCAGGATCGCCTGGTAGCCCATGAGCGCGAAGTTCGCGGCCGCGCCGAAGCAGAGGAAGGCGCGCAGGTAGGGGTCGCGCAGCAGGAAGGACAGCCCCTCGCGGACCTGCCGGCGCAGGCCCGCCCGCTCCGCCTGCTCCGCCGGCTCCATGCTCTCCGCCCGATCCGCCGGCTCCGGCCGGGCGCGGATCCGCAGCAGGGTGCCGGCCGCGATCAGGAAGCTCACCGCGTCGATGAGCAACCCGGCTGCCGCGCCGACGAGTTGGACGGCCAGCCCGGCCAGCCCGCGGCCCGCGACCTCGGCCGCCGAACCGCTGCCCTGGAGCTTGGCATTGGCCTCGATCAGGTCCGCCGGGGCCACCAGCTCGGGCAGGTACGCCTGGTCGGCGGCGTCGAAGAACACCGAGCAGACCCCGCCGAGGAAGGCCACGGCCAGCAGCTGCGCCAGGGTGAGGACGCCGAGCCACCCCGCCACCGGCACGCTGGCGAGGAGCACCGCGGAGCCGAGGTTGCAGGCGATCATCACGCTCCGCCGGGGCGCCCGGCCGACCCAGACCCCGGCCGGCAGGCCGAACAGCAGCCAGGGCAGCCAGATCGCGCTGGTCAGCAGGCCCGCGGCGAGCGGCCCGGCCCCCAGGGTGAGCACCGCGACCAGCGGCAGCGCGACGGTGGTGACGCTGCTGCCCAGTCGGCTGACGGTCTGCCCGGCCCACAGCAGCCGGAAGTCCCGTTGGGCGAACAGGCCCCAGCGCGAACGGAGTTCGGGGCCCGCGGCGGACCGGGCGAGAGTGGCGGTCACGGCCGCGCCGGGACGCTGTGGGCGAAGGCCAGGACGGTCTCGCGCTCCCGCCCGTCCTCGGGCACCGGCCGCCGCGCCCACTTCTGGATCACCTCGTGCAGGTCGGCGGCCAGCTCCCGGGCCTCCTCGGGGGTGAGCCGCAGCCAGGCCTGGGTGGCCACCGAGCAGCCGTCCCGCCAGTCGGGGCCGTACCCGCCGCGTCGCGCGGACCACTCGCGGACCAGCTCGACCTGGCGCTCCAGCAGGATCGATCCGGCCGCCTCGGCGACCGCCTCGGTGACCGGGTCGCCGTCGAAGTCGGCCCTGGTCCAGCTGAGTTCGCGGTCGGCCAGCCGCCACCAGCGCTCCCGCCGGTCCCGGGCGAGCTCGGCCGCCTCCTCGATCAGTCCGCTCTCGGCCAGCACCTTGAGGTGGTGGCTGACATTGCCCACCGCCTGCCCGGTGCGCTCGGCCAGCCTCCCGACGGTGGCCGGGCCGTCGACCTTGAGCAGGTCGATCAACCGGCGGCGCAGCGGGTGGGTGAGGGCGGCGAGCACCCGGGAGTCCTGGATCTCCCGGGCGCCGCGCGGTTCGTCCGTCGTCTCGTTCATGCCGGGAGGGTATCCAAAAGAGCTCTTGTACGACAGCTCTTTTGCAATTCCGCTTCTACAATTCCCCTTGTCCATCCGGTTCGCCCCGGACGATCGCGTGCACCGGCGGCGGTCGGCGGGCACCCTGGAGGAAGGGGACTTCCGCCGAGGAGGCACCGCGATGCAGCACGCCGACGACCCGCACATCCGACCCGCGGGCATCTCCCCGCACGCACTGGGCAACGACACCCTGCTGCACGAGCTGGAGCAACTGCACCGCACCCGCCACGAGACCTTCCTGTACGGCTCGGAGGAGGCGCTGAAACGGCACACCCTGCGGACCGGCCAGCTGGAGGCCGAGTACCTGCACCGCTTCCCGCTCCGCCAGGTGACCGCGGCCCGGACCAGGGCCGGAGCCCGGGCCCGGGAGGCGGCCGCCCGCGTGGAGTCGCTGCCCGAGTGACACCCGCCGGCACCCGCCGGCACCCGGCGGGACACGCCGGGCGGCGGTGGCTCGCCCCGGGGCGGGGCGTCGGGGAGGGTGTGAGGGCAGAGCACCGGACCCGACCCCCATTGGGAGCCCCGCATGCCCATCGCCAGCGTCAACCCCGCGACCGGGGAGATCATCCAGACCTTCGAACCGCTCGACGCGGCCGGGATCGAGCAGCGGTTGGCCCGCGCCGAAGCCGCCTTCCACAGCTACCGCAGCACCCCGTTCACCGTCCGCGCCGAGCTGATGCACCGGGCGGCGGACCTGCTGGACCAGGACCAGGACGCGCTCGCCCGCACCATGACCGAGGAGATGGGCAAGCCGCTCGCCGCCGCCCGGGCCGAGGCCGCCAAGTGCGCCAAGGCGATGCGCTGGTACGCCGACCACGCCGAGGCGCTGCTCGCCGACGAGCACCCGGCCCCCGCCGACGTGGCCGACAGCGGCGCCTCCCGGGCGTATGTCCGCTACCGCCCGCTCGGCCCGGTGCTCGCCGTGATGCCGTGGAACTTCCCGTTCTGGCAGGTGATCCGCTTCGCCGCGCCGGCCCTGATGGCGGGCAACGTCGGCCTGCTCAAGCACGCCTCCAACGTGCCGCGCACGGCGCTCGCGATCGAGGAGCTGTTCCGCCGGGCCGGCTTCCCCGAGGGCTGCTTCCAGACCCTGCTGATCGGCTCGGGCGCGGTCGAGGGCGTGGTCCGGGACAGCCGGGTCGCCGCCGTCACCCTCACCGGCAGCGAGCCGGCCGGGCGGGCGGTCGCGGCCGCCGCCGCGGACGAGGTGAAGAAGTCGGTACTGGAGCTGGGCGGCAGCGACCCGTACGTGGTCCTGCCGAGCGCCGACCTGGACGCCGCGGTCGCCACCGCGATCCGGGCCCGGGTGCAGAACAACGGCCAGTCCTGCATCGCCGCCAAGCGCTTCATCGTGCACACCGACGTCTACGACCGCTTCACCGCCGCCTTCACCGAGGCGATGCGCGCACTGCGGATCGGCGACCCGATGGACGAGGCCACCGACGTCGGCCCGCTGGCCAGTCGCCAGGGCCGGGACGACCTGGAGGAACTGGTCGAGGACGCCCGTACCCACGGCGCCCGGGTCGAGTGCGGCGGCAACCGCCCGATGGGCTGGGACACCGGCTGGTTCTACGAGCCGACCGTGCTGACCGGCATCACCCCGGCGATGCGGATCCACCAGGAGGAGACCTTCGGCCCGGTCGCCACCGTCTACCGGGTCGCCGACCTGGACGAGGCGGTGGCGCTCGCCAACGACACGCCCTTCGGGCTCAGTTCCAACGTCTGGACCACCGACCCGGGTGAGCAGGAGCGCTTCGTCCGCGACATCCAGGCCGGCGGGGTGTTCTTCAACGGCATGACCGCCTCCCACCCGGCGCTGCCCTTCGGCGGGGTCAAGCGCTCCGGCTTCGGGCGGGAGCTGTCCGGGCACGGCATCCGGGAGTTCTGCAACGTCACCACGGTGTGGATCGGCTGATCCCTCCCGGAGCCGCGACGCCTCCGGTGCGGGTCCGGGCGCGGGTGCGGGCTCGGGCGCGGGCTCGGTCTCGGGCCGGTCGGGTCAGGCCACCGTGCGATGCCTGCCCCGGCCGGGCGTCGCCCAGCGGGCGACCATGCCGACCAGCGCGATGAAGGTCAGCAGCCAGAAGAAGGCCATCAGCCCGATCATCGGGTCCCACTCCGTCTGGACCTCGACCATGAGCAGGCCGATCGAGAGCGCGACCATGAAGGTCACCACGGTGGGGCTGAGGCTGAGCAGCCAGCGCCAGGCCCGGTGGCCCAGGCTCGGGTTCTTCGGGGCCTCGGGCCCGGTTTCGAGTTCCTTGTAGGTGAGCAGGTCCATTCGGGATCGCCTCCGGTGCTGGGTGAGGGGGAGGGGCCGGCCCGCGCGGTCAGGAGGCCTTGCGCGGAGCCGCGGACTTGCGGGTGGTGGTCTTCTTCGCCGTGGTGGCCTTGCCGGTGCCCGCGGCCTTCCCGCCGGCGGCGGTCTTCTTCGCCGTGGCGGACTTCGTCGCGGTCTTCGTCGCGGTGGCGGTCTTCGTCGCGGTGGTCGTCCGCTTCGCGGCGGCGCGCTTGCGGGGCGCCGGCTCCTCCTCGGCCGGTTCCTCCTCCGCCGGTTCCTCCTCGGCCGTGGCCGCCGACGCCCGGCCGCCCTTGGCCCGCTTGAGGCTGCTGCGCAGCGCCTCCATCAGGTCGATCACGTTGTCCGGCGCCTCGCCGGGCTCCTCCTCGTGCGGGAGCTCGACGCCCTCCAGCCGGGCGGTGATCACCTGCTGGAGCGCCTGCTGGTAGTCGTCGTGCAGCTGGGAGAGGTCGAAGTCCTCGGAGAGGGTGTCCATCAGCGACCGCGCCATCTTGAGCTCCTGCGGCCGCACCGTGACGTCCTCCTCCGGCGCGATCCCGGCCGCCGGGCGGACCTCGTCGGGCCAGATGCAGGTCTGGAGCACCAGCGTCCCGTCGTGCACCCGCAGCACCGCGGGCGACTCCCGGGTGCGCAGCGCGATCTTGGTGACGGCGATCTGCCCGGACTCCACCAGCGCGTCGCGCAGCAGGGCGTACGGCTTGGCGGCGGCCTTGTCGGCGACGCCCACGTAGTAGGCCTTGGAGAACATCAGCGGGTCGATCTCGGTGGCGTCCACGAAGGCCAGCACGTCGATGATCTTCTTGCTGGGCAGCGGCAGGTCGGCGAGGTCCTCGTCGCTGAGCGTGACCGTCCGGCCGTCGGGCGACTCGTACCCCTTGGCGATCTCCGCGTACGGGACCTCCTTCTCCTCCCGTTCGCAGTACCGCTTCATCCGCACCCGTCCGCCGTCCTTGGCGTGCACCTGGTGCAGCGGGACGTCGTGCTCCTGGGTCGCGGAGTAGAGGTGGACGGGGATGCTGACCAGTCCGAAGCTGATCGTCCCCTTCCAGGTGGTCTGCATGGTTCCCACTGTGCGCGCGATCGGCCGGATCGGCCACTTGCTCCGGCAGGGCCCTGGCGGGTTCCCGCCAGGGTGACGCTGCGTCAGATTTGAGGCTTTCCCGCCACTTCTCCACCCGCTCTGACCTGGCCTTTTGTGTCCGGTGAGCGAACAGTTATCTCTCGGCTGTTCCGATACCCGGGCGTAGAAGTTAGGTTGCACCGCAATGCGCGGGTCTGTCCCCCACCTTTCGGCACGACGAGCCGAGGGTCATGCCGCGCTGGAAAGGCAGAAGGCACCCTCCATGAGTGCGGACACCACCAAGCAGGCGGCGGACACCACCCAGGTCCCCCACCAGCTCGGCCCGGTCGGACACGGCGGCGACGGCCACCTGAAGGCCGGGCTCAAGAACCGACACCTGTCGATGATCGCGATCGGCGGCGTGATCGGCGCCGGCCTGTTCGTCGGCTCCGGCGCGGGCATCGCCTCCACCGGTCCCGGCATCCTGCTCTCCTACACCCTGGCCGGCGTGCTGGTGGTGCTGGTGATGCGGATGCTCGGCGAGATGGCGGCGGCCGACCCGCAGAGCGGCTCGTTCTCGGCGTACGCGGACCGCGCGCTGGGCCGCTGGGCCGGCTTCACCATCGGCTGGCTGTACTGGTTCTTCTGGGTCGTGGTGCTCGCCGTCGAGGCGACGGCCGGCGCCAAGATCCTCAACCACTGGGTGCCGGGCGTGCCGCAGTGGGGCTGGGCCCTGATCGTGATGGCGGTGCTGACCTCCACCAACCTGTTCTCGGTCGCCTCCTACGGCGAGTTCGAGTTCTGGTTCGCCGGGATCAAGGTGGTGGCGATCGCCGCGTTCCTGGTGATCGGCACCCTCGCCGTCTTCGGCGTGCTGCCGGACACCCACGCGGTCGGCGCCAGCAACCTGACCGGCCACGGCGGCTTCCTGCCGCACGGCGTGGGCGCGGTGTTCACCGGCATGCTCACGGTCGTCTTCGCCTTCATGGGCAGCGAGATCGTCACCCTGGCGGCCGGCGAGTCGGAGGACCCGGAGAAGGCGGTCAGCAAGGCCACCAACAGCGTGATCTGGCGGATCGGGATCTTCTACCTGGGCTCGATCCTGCTGGTGGTCACCCTGCTGCCGTGGGACTCCGCCGCGGTGAAGGACAGCCCGTACGTGGCCGTCCTCGACCACGTGGGCATCCCGCACGCGGGCCAGGTGATGGACGTGATCGTGCTGACGGCGGTGCTCTCCTGCCTCAACTCCGGGATGTACACCGCCTCCCGGATGGCCTTCTCGCTCGGCCAGCGCGGCGACGCCCCGAAGGTCTTCGCCACGGTGAACTCGCGCGGCGTGCCGATGGTGGCCATCCTCTCCTCGGTGGTCTTCGGCTTCATCGCGGTCTTCTTCAACTACACCTCGCCGAACACCGTGTTCGCCTTCCTGCTGAACTCCTCCGGGGCGGTCGCGCTGTTCGTCTGGCTGGTGATCTGCGCGACCCAGCTGCGGATGCGCAAGATCATCGAGCGTGAGATGCCCGAGCGGCACACCGTCCGGATGTGGCTGTACCCCTATCTCACCTGGGTGGCCATCGGCATGATCGGCTTCGTCGTGGCGTACATGTTCACCGACAGCGACGGACGCAAGCAGATGTACCTGTCGCTGGTGGCCGCGGCGATCGTGCTCGGCGCCTCGGCCGTGGTGGGCCGCCGGCGCCGACGGGCGGCGGTGGCGGCGGGGTCCTGAACCCGTCCGCCCCCGCGCGGGAACGCCGGGCCCGGGAGCCGTTGCGGAGGCTCCCGGGCCCGGTGCCGTTCCATGCCCGGACGAGTGCGTGCCCGGACGAGTTCATCCGCGGACGAGTGCATGCGCGGACGAGGCCGGGCGCGGACGAGGCCGGGCTGGCCGGTCGCCCGCCGCCCGACCGGCGATCGGCAACCGGTCGGTCACGCTGCGTCGATGTCGGCACCACGAACGTGTGAGCCCGCCCACAGGGGGTTTCGCATCTACGGTCCTGGATAGTTGTCGCGCTCCGCCCGTACCGCCCCGGGCACCGAACGCCGCACCCCGACCGCCCGCCCGGCCGCCGGGTCCGCCCCGAAGAACCCAGGCCATGGAGCCTTCCGGCCCCGCCTTCCGTCGGCACCCCAGCCCTCGACCCCCGAACACCCAAACCGGACAAAGCGCCACAAACACACCGACACACCGGCTGGCAACCGCCCGCCCGGCCACTACTCGTCGTAGTAGCGAGCCCCTTTGCCACCCGTCCCCGGCCCTGCCAAGAATGGCCCGTCGCCAGGCAGCGCCGGCCGGCCCCGTCCGCCGTGCGCAGCCCGCCCGCCCCGCCGCTCTCGGCCGGGGCGCCACGGCCGTCCCGGACGGCCGCGCGGGCCCCGCTCACCCGGAGCCCGTGCGATGCCCCGCGCCCAGTGCCCCGGCACGGCCCCCGACGGAAAAGGACCGCCCGCTCCATGCAGCTCAGCCATGCCCGCCGCAACTCCCTGATCACCGGCATCGCCACCCTCGTGGTCGCGAGCGCCGCCACCGCCGCGCTCGCCATCCCGCAGGCCGGGAACACCGCCGAGGCCGCCGCCCCCGCGGCCGCCGTCTCGGTGGACGGCAAGCCGGTGGCCGACCAGGCGCAGGCCGACACCGCTGCCGCTGCCCAGCAGGACGCCCAGGCGGCCCAGGAGGCCCAGACGAAGGCCGAGGCGGACGCCAAGGCCCAGGCCGACGCCCAGGCGCAGGCCGCAGCCGACGCGAAGGCCCAGGCGGACGCGAAGGCCCAGGCCGACGCCGCCGCCTCCCGCTCGCAGCAGCGCCAGAGCCTCGCCGCCCCGACCGGCACCCCGCAGCAGATCGCCGCCCAGATCGTGCCCGCCGGCCAGCTGCAGTGCTTCAGCAACATCGTGGCCCGCGAGAGCAGCTGGAACCCGATGGCCGTCAACGCCTCCTCCGGCGCCTACGGCCTGGTCCAGGCGCTGCCGGGCAGCAAGATGGCCTCGGCCGGCTCCGACTGGAAGACCAACCCGGCCACCCAGATCAAGTGGGGCCTGGACTACATGAACTCGCGCTACGGCAGCCCGTGCGGCGCCTGGGCGTTCTGGCAGAGCCACCACTGGTACTAAAGCTTGTTGCGGAAGGTATAGGCCGACCCGGCCCTGCCCTCCGCCGTACCCGCCCCGGGCCCGCGACGCACCCCGCGTCGCGGGCCCGGCGCGCGTCCTGCCCGGCCTGTCGCCACCTGGCGTGGACGCGTCCGGAAGGCGGCGTGAAGATATGGCGTACGCTCGTACGATTTGCCACTGATTGCTCGCAATTACGCACCGTCAGCCCTTTGCCACGGTTCGCGCGCCCTCTTACGCTCCGGCGTCATGCCCTCACCCCTGATCAGCGTCGTGCTCCCCGCCTACGACCAGCACGGACAGCTCGCCGACTGCCTGGACTCGCTGCTCGCCCAGACCCTGGCCGACGTCGAGGTGATCGTGGTCGCCGACCGCTCCCCCGAGACCGCGGGCGGGCTGGCCGACGCCTACGCGGCCCGGCACCCCCGGGTGTCGGTGCTGCACCTGAACGCGGCCGTCGGGGTCGGGGTGAGCCGGAACGCGGGCGCGGCGCGGGCCACCGGCGAGCACCTGCTGTTCCTCGACGCCGACCATCTGCTGCCCCGGGACGCCCTCCAGGCGCTCGCCGACCGGCTCCGGCAGACCGGCCCGGTCGACGTCCTGTTGTTCGGCCACTCCCGCCGCCACAACGACCGCGACTGGCCGGGCGGCGCCGAGGCCCTGCTCGCCGAGGCCGGCCCCGAGCCCTTCGCCCCCTTCGACCGGCCCGAGCTGTTCGGCGCACCCCCGCTGATCTGGGACCGGCTGATCCGCCGCGGCCACTGGGAGGAGCTCGGGCTCGCCTTCCCCAACGGCCGCTACGAGGAGATCCCGGTGGTGCACGCGGCGCTGCTCGGCGCCCGCAAGGCCGCCGTCCTGGCCCGCGAGTGCGTCCAGCTGCGCCGCCGGGAGACCGTCCACCCGGCCGGCGGGCCGGGCAGCAGCGTGTTCGACCTCTTCGAGCAGTACGAGCGCAGCTTCGCCCTGCTGGAGGACCAGCCCCACCTTTACGCGGTCCGCGACGCCCTGTTCGTCCGGATGATCCGGCACTACCTGTTCGTCTTCGACCTCGCCGGCTGCGTCTCCCGCGCCGAACGCCCCCAGTTCTTCCACCGCGCCGCCGAGCACCACCGCCGCTTCCAGCCGCCCGGCCACCGCAAGCCGGCCGGCCGTGAGGGCATCAAGTTCTCCCTGCTGGCCGGCGGCGCCTACCCGGCCTTCGAGGTCGCCAAGCTCTCCCACATCGCCCGCGGCACCCTCACCGGCCGCAAGTAGCTCAGCCGGCGTGCGCGGTTCCGCCCCCGGCGGCCATCGCGGCGGCGATCCGACGGGCCCGCTCGGCCCACAGCTCGGCGGGCAGCGGCGGCAGCACGTCCATCCACAGCGGCAGGGTGGAGCCGCGCAGCTGCCGCATGCCCTCGGGCCGGGCGATCAGCCACAGGTGCAGGTGCGCGGCGCCGTCGCCCCAGCGGTTCACGTGGACCGGCCGATGCCGCCGAGCGACAGCACGGCCCGCTCGACGCGCTGGAGCATCGGGCCGAGCCCGGCGGACAGCTCGACCGGCAGGTCCAGCAGGTCGTGGTGGGCCCGGGGCCACAGCAGCAGGGTGACGGGCAGGCCGCTCGGCACGTCGGCGCCGCCGAGGCGCCAGTGCTCGTCGGTCCAGAGGAAGTCGGAGTCCGGGCGGGCGCACTCCCGGCAGTGCTCCGGCCCCTCCTCGCCGTGGCGCGGCGGCTCGGGCAGTTCGGGCGCGCGCAGCTCCCGTACGGTCAGCTCGCCGTCGTACGGGAAGATCTCCCAGGACGGCGCGCCGTCGGCGGGGACGGCCTGGGGCGTGTCTGACAATTCCCGCCGGGCGCGCGACGCTCCCCCAGCCTTCGGCCGGGAGGTACCCCCAGGGCACAAGCGCACCTCGCCGCGTTGTCGTCAGTCGCCGATGGCCCCCAGCCTTCGGCCGGGAGGTGCCCCCACCGCAGGGACTCCCTCCTCCGCCTTGCGATGCACGCACCCCAACGCCGCACGCTGATCCGACGCGAATTGTCAGACACGCCCTGGGGCTCGCCGATCGGCAGCCGGGCGAGGTAGGCGTCGGGGCCGGCGAGGTCCACGGAGTCGTCGATCATGACTGCCGAGACTGCCACATGACACCCCGTCGGCGGTACCCCCGTCGTGCCCGGTACCGGTGCGGCGGCCCGGCTGCGATCATCGGCGGAGTCCACTTCCTGGGAGGCCCTGGTGAGCCGTCCGTCCGCCGTCCCCGGGGCCGAACTGGCCCGTGAACTGGCCGCCGTGCTGCGCGGGGAGGTCCGCTTCGGCGCCGCCGAGCGCACGGTGTACAGCCACGACGCCTCCAACTACCGGCACCTGCCGCTCGGGGTGGTCAAGCCCGCCGACCTGGACGACGTGCGCACCGCGCTGGCGCTGTGCCGGCAGTACGGTGTGCCGGTGGTGGCCCGCGGGGCCGGGACGAGCATCGGCGGGCAGGCGATCGGCCCGGGCGCGGTGGTGCTGGACTTCCGCCGCCACCTCGGCGCGGTGCTGGAGGTCGACGCCGAGGCCCGCACCGCGCGCGTCCAGCCCGGCACCGTGCTGGACGACCTCCAGCGCGCCGTCCGGCCGTACGGGCTGCGCTTCGGCCCGGACCCGTCCACGCACAGCCGCTGCACCCTCGGCGGCATGATCGGCAACGACTCCTGCGGCTCCCACTCGCTCGCCTGGGGCCGCACCGCCGACAACGTGGAGCGGCTGGAGCTGCTGCTCGCCGACGGCACCGAACTCACCGTCGGCGGGCGGCTCACCGCCGCCGAGCGCGCGGCGCTGCCGCAACTGCCCGGCCGGGCGGGCCAACTGCACCGCGAACTCCAGGAGTTCACCGACCGCAACCTGGCCGTCATCCGGCAGGGCATGCCACAGCTGCCCCGCCGCACCTCCGGCTACCCACTGGACGCCCTGCTGCCCGAACACGGCCACCACCTGGCCCGGGCGCTGACCGGCACCGAGGGCACCTGCGCACTGCTGCTGGACGCCACCGTCCGGCTGGTCGAGGACCCGCCGGCCCGCGCCCTGGTGCTGGCCGGCTACCCCGACGAGGGCGCCGCCGCCGACGCCGTCCCCGCGCTGCTGCCGTACGGTCCGCTCACCGCCGAGGGCATGGCCGCCGACCTGATCGCCGCCCTGCTCGCCGCCGGCCCGCGCCCGCCCGCCCTGGACCGGCTGCCCGCCGGCGGGTGCTGGCTGTTCCTGGAGACCGGCGGCGCCACCGCACTGGAGGCCTACCAGGCGGCCCGCCGACTGGCCGACGCGGTGCGCCGGGAGCCCGCGGCCACCGTCGCCCTGGTCACCGACCCGGTCGAGCAGCGCCAGCTGTGGGCCGTCCGGGAGGCCGGCGCCGGGATCGTCACCCGACTGCCCGGCGGCGGCGAGGCCTGGCCCGGCTGGGAGGACTCCGCCGTCCCGCCCGAGCGGCTCGGCGACTACCTGCGCGCCCTGCGCGCCCTGCTGCGCCGGCACGGCCTGCACGGCGTGCCGTACGGGCACTTCGGCGACGGCTGCGTGCACCTGCGGATCGACTTCCCACTGGACCGGCCGCACGGGGCCCCGGTCTTCCGGGAGTTCCTGGAGCAGGCGGCCGACCTGGCGGTCTCGTACGGCGGTTCGCTCTCCGGCGAGCACGGTGACGGGCAGGCCCGGTCCGAGCTGCTGCCGCGCATGTACCCACCCGAAGTCATCGACCTGTTCGGCGAGTTCAAGCGGATCTGGGACCCGGAGAACCTGCTCAACCCGGGCACCCTGGTCGACCCCCGCCCGCTCGACGCCGACCTGCGCTTCGTCACCGCCCCGCGCCGCCCGCTGCCACTGGCCCTGCCGTACGAGCAGGACGGCGGCAGCCTCACCAAGGCGGTGCACCGCTGCGTGGGCGTCGCCAAGTGCGTGGACCCGACCACCGGGGTGATGTGCCCCAGCTACATGGCCACCGGCGAGGAGCGGCACTCCACCCGGGGCCGGGCCCGGCTGCTCGCCGAGATGCTGCGCGGCGAGGCCATCGCGGACGGCTGGCGCTCGGCGGAGGTGCGGGAGGCCCTGGACCTCTGCCTGAGCTGCAAGGGCTGCGCCAGCGACTGCCCGGTGCACGTCGACATGGCGACCTACAAGACCGAGTTCCTGTACCAGCACTACCGGCACCGGCCCCGCCCGCTCTCCCACTACTCGATGGGCTGGCTGCCGCTGTGGCTGCGCGCGGCCGCGCTGGCACCCGCGGCCGCCAACACGCTGGCCCGCTCCCGGGCCGGCGCCCTGCTCAAACGGCTCGGCGGGATCGACCGGCGCCGGGTGCTGCCGGTCCTCCCGCCCGAGACCTTCACCCGGTGGTACCGGCGCCACCGCGCCGCCCACCCCGCCCCGGCGGGCGCCCGGCCGGTGCTGCTGTGGCCGGACACCTTCTCCGACCACCTCCAGCCGGACGTGCTGCGCTCGGCCGTCGAGGTGCTGGAACACCTGGGCTTCGACGTCCGACTGCCCGACGGGCCGGTGTGCTGCGGCCTCACCTGGTACTCCACCGGCCAACTCGGCACCGCCCGCCGGGTGTTGCGGCGCAGCCTGGCGACCCTGACGGCCACCGGGCTCCCGGCCGACACCCCCGTGGTCGGCCTGGACCCCAGCTGCACCGCCACCCTGCGCGAGGACCTGCCCCGGCTGCTCGGCGCCGACGGCCGCCCACTCTCCCAACGGACGCGCACCTTCGCCGAGTTCATCGACGAGTACGCCCCGCAGGCGCCGCTCCCCCGGGTCCGGCTGGAGGCCGTCACCCAGACCCACTGCCACCAGCACGCGGTGCTCGGCAGCGCCGCCGACCGCCGGGTCGAGGCCCGACTGGGCCTGGACAACCGGGTGTTGGACTCCGGCTGCTGCGGGCTGGCGGGCAACTTCGGCTTCGAACGCGGGCACTTCGAGGTGTCCCAGGCGATCGCCGAGCGCGTCCTGCTGCCCGAGGTCCGGGCCGCCGGGCCGGAGACGGTGGTACTGGCGGACGGTTTCAGCTGCCGCACCCAGATCGCCCAACTCGCGGACGGCCGACGGGCCCTGCACCTGGCGGAGCTGATCGCCCGAGCCCTTTGAGTGCCTACGCGTGCTCGGCGAGAAAGGCCCCGGCGTGCGCCGCGGCCTCCTCCCGGGTCGGGTGGCCGGTGGCCGCCTCACCGCGCGTCCCGTCGGCACCGACCCCCGTCCAGCGCCAGCCCCCAGCGGCCTCGTCCCGCAGCAACTCAGCGGTGCCGCCGAACAGTTCGAGCGATCCCGGTCGGGTCGCCGGACGACTGACGGCCTCCGGCCACTTCTTCCGGGCGCCCTGCCGGGTGATGCCCCAGGCGGCGCCGAGTTGTTCGTAACTGGCGCCGTAGGACCCGGCGGTGGCGGCCGCGGTCGCGGTGAGCCGCTTGACCTCGGTGTCCACCAGCTTCCAGGCGGAGAGCACGGAGAGGGCGACCTCGGCCGGGTCGGCGTTCCACATCCGCTGCTCGGGCAGCCCGGTGGTCCGGGACCGCACGGCGGCGGCGAGGGGGTTGAGCGCATCGAGGAGGGCCTTGGCCAGCGCCGCCTGCTCCTCATGGGTGATCTCTACGGCAGCCATGATGACAACTTTAGTTACCGCTCGCGATTTCGACAACCAACGTTACCGCCTCGATCGATCCGGGCCGAGTGACGAGCCCGAGTCCTTGTGCTCGGGCGCGAACGGGGTCCCGGAGGAGAGCGCCCGGTAGCCCACCACCAGCGCCTCCCCCAGGAAGCCGACGCCGATCGACAACTGCACCGGCCGGGCGTCCGCGGCCAGGCCGTTGCGCTCGGCGAGCATCGCGAAGCCCACCATCGCCACCAGCGAGACCGCCGCCATCAGGAAGGTCCAGCCGGTATAGCGCTGCCACAGCACCCCCTCGCGCTCGTGGACCCGGATGGTGGCGCCGCGGGCCGCCCCGAACGCGGTGCCGAGCACGGCGCCGGCGCCGATCCAGACGTAGTCCCCCACCCCGAGGCCGTGCCGCTGCCACAGCACCCACAGGCCGATGCCGGTGAGCACCACCCGGCGGCACGAACAGGTCCCGGGGGTTCAGCGGCTCGCCGCGCAGCCGCCTGACCACCACCACGACCACCACGGCGGCGATCAGCCCCACGTGCACCCAGTTGTTCATCCCTGCTCCCCGAATTTTTATAGCTTGACCGTGCTAAATCATCAATTTAGCTCGCCCGTGCTATAAAGGCAACATGCCGAAGATCGTCGACCCCGTGGAACGCCGCCAGGCCGTCGCGAACGCCGTCCTGCGCGTCGCGGCCAGGGAGGGCCTGGAGCACGCCTCGCTGCGCAACGTCGCCGACGAGGCGGGGCTCGCGATCGGCTCGGTGCGGCACTACTTCGCCGGCAGCTCCGAGCTGATGATCTTCGCGATGCAGGAGCTGGCCCGCCGGATCGACGCCCGCATCCGCACCCACGCCCGCACCCTGCTCGACCCGGATCAGCCTCCCGGCACCGACCGGCGCGAACAGACCGTGCTGCTGCTCGCCGAGACCCTCCCGCTGGACGCCGAGCGCCGGGAGGAGTCCGCGCTCTGGCTCTCCTTCGTCACAGCTGCCCGCACCCGGCCCGAACTACGGCCCCGCGCCGCCGAGTTGCAGACCGGCCTGGACGCGCTGGTCCGGCATGTCCTGGTCGAGATCGAACGCGCCGGTGGCCTGACCCCCGGCCTCGACCTCGACGTCGAGACCCGCCGGCTCTCCGCCCTGCTGGACGGCCTCACCCTGCAAGCCGTCCAGCACCCCGACCTGGTCGGCCCGGACGAACTGCGCGCGGTGCTGCGCCGCCACCTCGACACCCTGGCGAGCGGCTGACCACCCGCCGTCCGGATCAGCCCTGCAGCGCCTCCTTCTTCGGCGGCGCGTCGGAACAGACCGCCGACACGAACTCCGCGAGCCGGGCCTGCGGCAGCCCGCGGGCGATGTCGGCCTCGCTGATCATGCCGACCAGCTTGTGCTCCGGGTGGTTGATCACCGGCAGGCGGCGCACCTGGTACTGCTCCATCACCCGCAGCACCTGCTCGCAGTCCTCGTCCGCCTCCACCGTCATCGGCCGGCCGAGCGCCAGTTCACCCGCCGTCACCTCGGACGGATCGCGCCCCTCCGCGACGCAGCGCAGCACGATGTCGCGGTCCGTCACGATGCCCAGCAGCCGGTCGTTCTCCCCGCAGATGGGCAGCGCGCCCACGTGTCGTTCCCGCATGATCCGGGCGGCGGCGGCGAGCGTCTCGTGCTCACGGATGCACTCCGCCCCCGGGTGCATGATGTCGCTGGCGATGGTCATGATCCGCCTCCTGGCCTGACTTCCGACCCCTCGTCCATCCTGGTCCGACCGGGTGACCCACGCCACCGGGCCCGGGCGGGCCGGGCAGCGCTCAGGACGACGCCCCGCGCCCGGTGCGCTCCTGCGCCCCGCTCTCCGTCGAACCACCTGCGGACCCGGACCCGGCGGCCGGGCCGGCGGCCTCCGGACCCGCCCCGTCCAGATCCGCTCCGTCCAGATCCGCTCGGTCCAGCGGCGACGTGCTCAACAGCTCCTCCAACGGCGGCAGCTCGTGCTTGAGCGGCTCGTGCGGGAGCTCCTCCTCCGGCACCTCCCCGCGCTTCACCGCCTGTTCCGCGGACTTCGCGGCGGCGGCAACCGCGGCGGCCGCCAGCAGGTCCCGCTGCTGGGACTCCGTCGCACTGTCCAGGAAGCGCAGCAGCTCCACCGGGAACGGCAGCACCAGCGTCGAGTTCTTCTCCGCCGCCACCTCCACCACGGTCTGCAGCAACCGCAGTTGGAGCGCCGCCGGGGTCGCGCTCATCACCGCCGCCGCCTCCGACAGCCGGGCCGAGGCCTGGAACTCACCGTCCGCCGTGATGATCCGCGCCCGCCGCTCCCGCTCGGCCTCCGCCTGGCGAGCGATCGAGCGCTTCATCGACTCCGGCAGGGCGACATCCTTGATCTCCACCCGGTCGATCTGGATGCCCCAGCCCAGCGCCGGGCTGTCGATCATCAACTCCAGCCCCTGGTTGATCGGTTCGCGGTTGGCCAGCAGGTCGTCCAGTTCGCTCTTGCCGATGATCGAGCGCAGCGAGGTCTGCGCGACCTGGGAGATCGCGAAGTTGTAGTCCTGCACGTTGACCGTCGCCTTGACCGGGTCCTCCACCCGGTAGTAGACGACCGCGTCCACCCGCACGGTCACGTTGTCCCGGGTGATGCCCTCCTGCGCCGGGATCGGCATCGTCACGATCTGAACGTTCACCCGGCGCAGCCGGTCCGCGATCGGCAGCAGCGCGACCAGCCCCGGCTCCCGGACCTCCTCGCGCACCCGCCCGAAGCGGAACACCACGCCCCGTTGGAACTGCTGGACCACCCGGATGCTCAGCCCCGCCCAGATCGCCCCCAGCCCGACCAGCCCCCCGAGAGCCCCCAGCACCGCATCGACGATCATCGCGGCCTCCTCGCGGCCTCCGCGCACACCGGCGCGTCCGGCCGCCGCCGACCGGACCGGGCCGGGGGCCACCGGAGCAACTGCTTCCACGCTACGCCTGCCCGGACACCGCCGGACCGAACGGGCTGCACCCCTGGGGAAGACGGCCCCGGGCCCTAGGATCGAGGACATGCAGCCGGCCCTCGCCGTTGACCCCGCCGACGACCCCGGCGACCCCCGCCACCCGGCCGCGGCCGCCGCCCGGGCCGGCGGACTCACCGTCCTCGACCGGGTCGTCACCGACTGCCGGGCCTGCCCCCGGCTGGTCGCCTGGCGCGAGGAGACCGCCCGCACCAAGCGCCGCGCCTACCAGGACTGGGACTACTGGGCCCGGCCGATCCCCGGTTTCGGCCCGCCCGACGCCCCGCTCGTCCTGGTCGGTCTCGCCCCCGCCGCCCACGGCGCCAACCGCACCGGCCGGATCTTCACCGGCGACCCCTCCGGCGACCTCCTCTACGCGGCCCTCCACGAACTCGGACTCGCCAACCGCGCGGAGTCCGTCCGACACGGCGACGGACTGGAGCTGTACGGCGTCCGGATCACCGACCCGGTCCGCTGCGCCCCGCCCGACAACAAGCCCAGCACCGCCGAACGCGACACCTGCCGCCCCTGGATCACCCGCGAACTGCAACTGCTGCGCCCCACCGTACGGACGGTCGTCGCCCTCGGCGGCTTCGCCTGGCAGGCGATGCTGCCGGTGCTCGCCGACGCCGGTTGGACCGTCCCCCGCCCGCGCCCGGCCTTCGGCCACGCCGCCCTGGTCACCCTCCCCGCCCGGGACGGCGGCCCCGACCTGCGGCTGTACGGCTGCTACCACGTCAGCCCGCGCAACACGAACACCGGGCGGCTGACCACCGCGATGCTCCGCGACCTGCTCCGCGAGGCGGCCGTCTCGGCGGGGCTCAGCCCCCGTTAGGGCGCGGCGCCGAACCGCCGTAACCTCCACCCGGACCCGTTGTGCCCCACCCGATGACCCGGAGCGTCCGAGGCGATGACAGCACACTGTTGCGAGTCGATGACCAGGCAGCTGGACCGACAGTGCCACCAGCACGACGACCCGTACGACTGCCCCGACGCGGTG
Source organism: Kitasatospora sp. NPDC028055 (assembly GCF_040637885.1). NCBI lineage: Bacteria > Bacillati > Actinomycetota > Actinomycetes > Kitasatosporales > Streptomycetaceae > Kitasatospora > Kitasatospora sp. NPDC028055. The sequence continues at coordinate 58,913 of NZ_JBEZXE010000035.1, forward strand.
GTGCTGTTCATCGCGAAGTACCAGGAGTACGGGATCGTCGTCCACGACGGCGGCCGGTCCAGCATCGGCATCGACTTCTGCCCGTGGTGCGCGGCACGGCTCCCCGAGTCCCAGCGGGACCGCTGGTTCGACGAGCTGGAACGCCGGGGCATCGACCCCTGGGCGGAGGACGTCCCCGCCGAGTTCGAGGACGACCGCTGGCTCGCCCTGCCCGACGGCGGCACCCGCTAGTTCCCCAGGCCGCAGTTCCCGAGGCGCGCCGTTCCCCGGGCCGCAGTTCCCCAGGCCGCCTAACCGAACCGCGCCAGCTTCCGGCCCGACGCCCTCGCCCACACCTCCGGCAGCCTGGCCCGGGCGGCCTCTGCCGCCGCCAGCTGGCCCGCGTAGAGCACCCCGCAGGCGAAGGGCTCGCCGGCCGCCGCGGGCCGGGCCGCCAGGGCCGCGGCGGCGACCACCGCGTCCTGGTGCTCGCCCAGCACCTCCTGGACGGCCTTCATCCGCTCCGCGTAGCGCTCCGCCGCCGCGCCGACCGCGGGTGCCGCCGTCTCCCCGGCGTAGCGGGCGCGCTTGGCGGCCTTGCGGGCCTCGTGCAGGGCGACGTCGCGCTCCGCGGGGCCGGCCGCGAGGGCGGTGCGGATCCGGGCGGCGGTGCGGCGCTGTTCCCGGGCCGCGATCCGGGAGAGCTCGGGGCCGGCGGCCCGGGCGGCGCGCGGGCGCAGCGGCGGGTCGGCGAGCAGGGTGGTCAGGGCCTCGGCCAGCGCCCGGCGGCGGGGGCTGTCGAGGGCGGCGACCACCTCGGGCCAGGCCCGGCGGTACTCGGTCCGGCCCCACTCCCGCAGCGCCCCGGCGACCCGTTCCGGCCCACAGGCCTTCGGCAGGTCGCCGGCCCGGGCGGCCAGCCGTTCGGCGAGCACCTCGCCGTCCCGGGCCCGGCCGAGGGCGGCGCCCAGCCAGCGCAGGTCGGCGACCAGGGTGTCGGTGCTGCCGGGGGCGAGCAGTCGGCGGAAGGTGCGCAGCGCGCTGCGCAGCCGTCGGCAGGCGACCCGCATCCGGTGCACGGCGTCGGGTTCGTCCGCGCGGACGGCGTCGTCCAGTCCGGCCAGCACCACCGCCTGGGCCTCGACGCGGTCGAGCAGCACCCGTCCGACCGTGGTCTCGGGCCTCGCCATGGACGCGCACCCCCTCGTCGGGGTCACCGGTGATGCCTTCCAGGGTAGGCACCGGGCGGCGGCTGTCGACCCACACGGCCCGGGCGGGCGCCGTCACGGCCCGGGCAGGCGCGGTCACCGCCCGGGCGGGCGCCGTCACGGCCCGGGCGGGCGGCACCCTCGGCAGTCAAGGGCCGTACGCACCCTCGTGCCCGGCGCGGGGAGCATGGCATACTCCGGAGCGTGCTGACCTCCACCCATGCGACCAGGGCCCTGCGGGCTGCGGTGTTCACCGCGCTCGCCGTGCCGATGGCCGCGTTGGGCCAGGTGGTCATCACCGGTCGCCCGCTGTCGCTGTCGCTGGTGGCCACGGCGAGCGCCGTCGTCTTCCTGGTGGTGGCCGCGCTGGCCGGCGGGGAACGCCGGCTGCTGCACATCACCGCCGTGATGGTGCCGGTCGAGCTGCTGCTGAACACCACCTTCAACCTGGGCCAGACCGCCTGTGGGCCGGTGCTCTCCGAGCATGTGTCCGCGCGCGGGGTGAACCTGCTGGTCTGCGGCGGCGGTTCGGTGGACGGCTCGCTGCTGGGGGGCCCGCTGGGCCACACCGGGGAGCTGGCGCCGGCGGCGACCCAGCTGCTGCTCCTGGTGGTGCACCTGGCGATCGCGCTGGCCGCCTCGGCCTGGCTGCGGCTGGGTGACGCCGCGCTGTCCGGCCTGGCCCGGGCGCTGCGCGCGCTGCGCCAGTCCCTGGCCCGCCCGCTGCGGGCGCTGCTCCTGCTGCTGCTCCCCGCCCCGGTGCGCCCGGTGCTGCGGGTGCCGCTGCCGGTGTCCGACCACGAGCGGCCGCGCCGCGAGGACGTGGTCCTGAGCCCGGCTCCCCGGCGTGGTCCGCCGGTCCTCGCGCCTGCCTGCTGAGCGCGTACCCCCTTCCGTCACCTGAGCGTGCACGGTTCCGTACGCCCGCGGGCAGTGCGCTCGACTCCGCGTTCCCTGCCCCCGCCGCACCCGAGTGCGGCCACCCGCGCGCGCCCGCGCGCCGCGTACAGGAGTTGACTTCCCCATGGCTCAGGACAAGAACAAGAAGCGCGTCAGCGCCCGCGAGCGGATCCAGGAGGCGCAGCGCCGCGAGCAGCAGGCCGCCAAGCGCCGCCAGCTGATCGTCGTGTCGGTCTCCGCCGTCGTCGTGCTGGCCCTGGCCGGCGGTGTCGCGCTCGCGATCAACACCGGCTCGAAGAACGACGACAAGGCGGCCGCGGCCGCCTCCTCGGCCCCGCTGGTCGTGCCGGCCAACGCCACCGGCCCGGACGGCACGGTGATCACCTACGGCAAGGCCGACGCCCCGCACACCATGGAGGTCTACGAGGACTTCCGCTGCCCGGTCTGCAAGCACTTCGAGGCGGCGAACGGCCAGACCGTCAAGCAGCTCACCCAGGACGGCCAGATCAAGGTGGAGTTCCACCTGGCCGCCTTCCTGGACAAGAACCTCGGCGGCAAGGGCTCGCGCACCGCGCTGGCGGCGGCCGGCGCCGCGCTGAACGAGGGCGTGGAGAAGTTCAAGGCCTTCCACGACGTGCTGTACGCCAACCAGCCGGACGAGCGCAGCGACGACTTCGGCGACGTCAACCACCTGCTGGACCTGGCCGGCCAGGTGCCCGGGCTCAAGACGGACGCCTTCGTGAAGGCGGTCACCGACCGGACGTACGCGCCGTGGGCGGCGAAGGTGGCCGACGCGTTCAACAACAGCCAGGTGACCGGTACCCCGACGGTCAAGGTGGACGGCAAGACGATCAACCTGTTCGCGGGCAACACCACCGCCACGCCGGAGCAGTTCACCGCCCAGGTGAAGCAGGCCGCCGGCCTCCAGTAGGCCGCACCGCGCCCGCACCGCACCGAGCCCGCACCGTCCCGCCCCGCACGGCACCACCGGCCCGGCCGAACTCCCGGCCGGGCCGGCCCCTCCCAGCCAGCCACCGGAGTGTGCTGTCATGACCGCCCCGACCACCGTGCACCCTTCCCCGTCCGCCCCCGACACCGCCGGTCGTGGCCCGATCGGCGCGAGCCGGGCCCTCGCCCTCCTGCTGTTCCTCGGCGGACTGGTCGGGCTGGCCGCCTCGGCCGTCCTGACCTTCGACAAGCTCCGCATCCTGGAGAACCCGTCGTACGTCCCCAGCTGCAACATCAATCCGGTGATCAGCTGCGGTTCGGTGATGCGCACCGAGCAGGCGGAGGTCTTCGGCTTCCCGAACCCGCTGCTCGGCCTGGCCGCGTTCGGCGCGCTGGCGGCGATCGGGGCGGGGCTGCTGGCGGGCGCCGCGTACCGGCGCTGGTTCTGGCTGGGCCTGCACGCCGGGACGGCGCTGGGCGTGGTGTTCGTGCACTGGCTGATCGACCAGGCGCTGTACGAGATCGGCGCGCTGTGCCCGTACTGCATGGTGGTCTGGGCGACGGTGGTGGTGCTGTTCTGGTACACCACGCTGCACAACCTGCGCACCGGCGTGATCCCGGTCGGGCCCAGGGCGCGGGCGGTGGTCCGGGAGGCAGCGCGCTACCACTGGGCGCTGCCGGTGCTGTGGGCGGCGGTGATCGCCCTGCTGGTCCTGAACCGGTTCTGGTACTACTGGAGCACCCTCGGCTGACCGGCCCGGTCAACCCACGTACCCCGCCGAGTGCAGCAGCACGGCGGCGCCGGTGCGCCGGGCCTCCAGGGCCCCGGTGAGCCGGCGCGCCGCGCAGGGGTGCAGCAGGGCGGCCGCCCGGGCGGGGGTGAAGTAGCCGTGGTCGGCGATCTCCTCCGCCTGCAGCCGGATCGCCGCGCCCGGCTCGACCGCGCCGCCGTCGAACATGAAGTGCACGGCCGGGTGGGCGTGCCGGCCCTGGTCGGGGATCGCCTCGCGCCACTCCACCGCCAGGAGCCGCAGCTCGCCCGCCGACAGCCCGGTCTCCTCCCGCAGTTCGCGGGCCGCGCACTCGGCGGGGCGCTCCCCCGGGTCCATCCCGCCGCCGGGGAACTGCCACTGGTCGCGGTAAGTCGCTTTCAGCAGCAGGATCTTGCCGTCCTCATCGGTCAGCAGCACGCTGCAGCCGATGTAGGCGCGCACTATCCCGGCGAGCCACTCCTCCTCCGTGAGTGCCCAGGTCTCCGTCATCGCGCCTCCTCCGCCGGCCGCTGTCCGTCCCGGCCACTCTGCCGCAACCGCCGCCCCGGCAAAGGTGGTTCGTACCTAATCCACCCGATCGGGTAGCCGTGGCGCGTGCCGAGACGCGTGTCAGCCGAAGACCGCCCGGCGGAAGGTGTTGCGCAGGTCGGTCAGCGGCTGGGTGTTCCGGTCGTGGTGCACCTTGTTGGTGAGCAGCAGGGCCCAGCGGCCCTGGCGGCGGGAGACCCAGCAGCCGGTGCCGGTGAAGCCGTAGTGGACGAAGGTGCCCTCGGCCGGGTCGGTGCCGGCCGAGAACAGCCAGGACAGGCCGCGCGCGGGGGCCAGGCCGCCGGTCTGCTCGCGCAGCGATTCGGTGATCCACCGCCCGCCCCACGGGAGTTCGGGCGGCGGGGCGAGCACGGCGGCGAGGAAGCGGGCCAGGTCGCGGGCGGTGGAGAAGACGCCGGCGTTGCCGGAGACGCCGCCGAGCAGCCGGGCGGAGGGGTCGTGCACGACGCCGCACAGATGGGCGCCGGTCGGCTCGTGCCACTCGGTGGGCGCGGTCCGGGCGGTCTCCGCGGCGCCGAGCGGCCCGTACCGGGTGTCGGTCATGCCGAGCGGCCGCCAGGTCCAGCGCTCGGCGAGGACGTCCAGCGGCGCGCCGCCGAGGTCCTCGACCAGGTAGCAGAGCAGTACGGCGGCGCGGTCGGTGTACTCCACGGCCACCCCCGGCGCGCGGTGCAGCGGGGCGGCCAGCACCCCGGCCCGGATCGCCGCCGGCTCCCGCCCGTAGAGCTGCTCGAAGCGGGTGTACGGCAGCATCCCGGCGGTGTGGGCCAGGAGTTGACGGACCGTCACCGCAGCGACAGGACGTCCGGCGGCGGGCGGCCACCAGTGGCCGAGCGGTTCGTCCAGCGGCAGCCGGCCGGACTGCCACAGCACTCCGGCGGCGGGCCAGAGCGCCACCACCTTGGTGAGGCTGGCGAGGTCGTACAGGGTGTCCGGCCCCGGCACGAGCCGCGCGTACGGGCCCTGCCCGAGGGTGCCGTGGCTGCCGCCGCCGAGGGTGCCCCCGGCGTCGCCGACGGCCCAGACGGCGCCCGCGCCGACGGCCCGCAGGCCGGCCAGGACCAGCCGGTCCAGCTCCCCGCCGGGCGCGGCCAGGGCGGGGAGGCGTTCCGCTTCGGGGGCTCGGTGGTCCACCCCGGATGTCTACCCGGGGCGCCCTCCGCTCAGACCGCCGCGGGGAGTTCCTTGCCGAGGCAGATGCTCTGCGGGTGGTCCTTGTAGATGCCGAACTTGCGGATCGCCGTGTAGCCCTCGGAGCCGTACAGCGCGATGGCCTCGGGCTGCTCGCTGCCGGTCTCCAGGATGACGCGGGTGTGCCCGGCCTCGGCGGCGGTCTCCTCCAGGCGGTGCAGCACCGCCCGGGCCAGGCCCCGGCCGCGGGCGGCGGGGACCACGAACATCCGCTTGAGCTCGACGTCGCCGTCGCGCAGCCCGTCCGGGCCGGCCTGCTTGGCCCGCCAGCCGCCGCAGGCGACCGGCCGGCCGTCCAGGTAGGCGATCATGAACAGGCCGGCCGGGGCCTCGAAGTCCTCCGGGTGCATCACGGTCTCGTCCGGGTCGCCGTAGCGGCGGACGTACTCCTGCTGCACCTCCGCCGACAGGGCCTGCGCGTCGGGGTGGGCGTACCCGGTGATGCGGAACTCGACGGTGCTGGTGGCCTGCTCGGCGGTGCTCTCCATGGTGGAAAAGCCTACGACTCGGCTTCAGCGACCCTCGAACCGGGCGAGCAGCTCGGTCTTGCCGAACATCGCGGCGGCGTCGACGGCGGACGGGACGCCGGCCCTCGGGTCTGCACCGCCGGCCAGCAGGGCCTCGACGACGTCCGTGCCGCCCTTGAAGACGGCCCCGGCGAGCGGGGTCTGGCCCTTGTCGTTGGCGCGGTTCGGGTCGGCGCCGCGCTGGAGCAGGGTTTCGACGGTGGCGGCGTGGCCGTGGTAGGCGGCCAGCATCACCAGGGTGTCGCCGCTGCCGTTGGTGAGGTCCGCGGAGACCCCGGCGTCGAGCGCGGTGGTCAGGGTGGCGGTGTCGCCGGCCCGGGCGGCGTCGAAGAGCTTCCCGGCGAGCGCGATCACCTCGGCGTCGGGGGCATCGGTCATGGCGGACTGCCTTTCCAGAGGGGTGACGAGGGCTCGTGCGTACCGCACCGTAGCGGCCGGAGCCGCCGCCGAACCAGCGGGCGTCCGGATTCCGGACGACGGCCCCACCGACCCGGGACGCGGTACGACGTGCGGCCGCGCGGGTCGCGCCGCCGTTCGAGCGAACTTTCGGGACCCCCCGGAAGATTCCCGCCCACCCCCCGGGAATGCCTCGCGGCACCGGCCCCACCCGGATCCGACGCGATTCCGGGCCCCCACCCCGACCGGTTCGCACACCGCCGTCCGGCCCACCCGAAGGCCTTGAACCGCAGAACCACCCGTTTGCACCGTTCCATCATCTATTACTTTTTGTCACGATTAGGGCACTTTAAGTAACACTGTCCCCCGTCCCCCTCCCCGAGGAGCAGAAGTGATCCTCTCGATTTCCGGCATCGTCCTGTTCGGCACCATCGCCTTTCTGTTCTTCCGCAGGGACGGACTGAAGGTCTCGCACGCCATCGTCTGCGCCCTCTTCGGCTTCTACGTCGCCGGCTCCTCGATCGCCCCCAGCATCACCGCGGGCGGTGCCAGCCTGGCGAGCCTGCTCGGCGGCATTCGGTTCTAGGCGCCGCCTCTCCCCCACCGGCCCGGGCGCGGATCCCACCGCCCCGGGCCCCGTCGTACCACGAGCAGTCCCCCCTCACCCCACCCGTCCCACTCGTCCGGGGAGTCACGGAATGCCGCTCCACCGCCATCTCGGCAAGGGCCGCGAGTTCGCCCGAACCGCCGGGGACCACGCCACCGACATGTTCGCCCCGCTCACCGTGATCGGCCGCGGGCTGCGCCACCACGCCGGCTGGGCCAAGGGCCGCTGGCAGGCCACCCCGAAGGAGCGGCGCGGTCCGACGCTGTTCCTGTCGGCCGCCGTGCTGATCGGCATCTACCTGCTGCCGCACGGCCTGCTGTTCGCGCTGGTCGGCCTGATGGCCAGCGCCGCCTGGGCCGGACGGGCCCCCAAGGCGGCGCCCGCCCCGCCCGCGCCCGACGTCGCCGACGTCAAGCTCGCCGCCCTCTACTCGGCGCTCACGCCGTACCTGTGCGGCCCCGAGGACGCCAACCCGCTGTACCACTTCGAGGGCAGCTACAAGAACGCCTTCGGCTCCTGGGAGTTCGACGGCGAGGGCCGGCTCTCCCGGCTGGAGCTGAGCTACCCCGCGTACTTCACCGACACCGAGCCCGCCGCCCGGGCCCGGATCGAGCAGGTCGTCCAGGGCAAGGCCGGCCGGGCCCGGGAGTACCGCTTCGACTGGGACGAGGAGTCCAACCGGCTGCGGATCACCGCACTGGCCCCGCTGCCCACCGACATCACCGCCCAGCACTTCGTCGCCGCCCCGGGCGAGATCGTGCTCGGCTTCACGGACGAGGACGGCACCGCCCGCACGATTCCGGTCCAGCAGGGCGGGGCCACCGCCCAGCAGCCGCCGGTGGTCTGGCGCACCGGCCCGCGCTCCTCCGAGCCGCACCTGCTGGCCCTCGGCGTCGCCGGCTACGGCACCTCCAGCCTGATCCGCTCGATCGCGCTCCAGGCGCTCCCGTACGCCGACCTGGTGGTGGTCGACGGCGCCGGCACCGGGGAGCACGCCTGCCTGGTCAACCGGCCCGGCGTGCACACCGTGGAGACCAGCCTGCACGGCGCACTGGCCGCCCTGGAGTGGGCCGCCCGGGAGACCGAGCGGCGGCTCGCCGCGCTGAACACCGCCCGGCACACCGGCGCCGCGCTGCCCGAGGACCTCACCCGGCCGCTCTGGCTGCTGCTGGACCACCCGACCGAGCTCGGCGAACTCGCCCGCGCCGAGGGCCGCCCCGACCCGCAGGAGCTGCTGGAGCTGCCGCTGCGGCACGGCCGGGCCGCCCGGGTCACCGTGGTGATCGCCGACGACGTCGAGGCCCGGGACCGAATCACCCCGACCGTCCGGGCCACCACCCGGGCCCGGGTGCTACTCGGCCCGGCCGGGCCCGAGGAGGGCCACGCCGCGCTCGGCGCGCCGCTGGACATCGTGCCCGCCGCCCACGCCCCGGTCGGCCGCGGCTACGCCCGGATCGGCAACGGCGCCCCGGTCCGGCTCCAGGTGCCCGCCACCGTCGACCCGCTGGACGACGAGGCCCCGGCCCAGCTGCGCGACGCGGTGATCGCCCTGCTGCCGCACCGTGACAGCCGGACCGAGCCCGCCTCCGAGGCGCCGCCCCGCCCGGACCGCCCGCCGGTGGTCCCGGCGGACGCCGCCCCGCCCGTCCGCCCGGTCGACCTCGGCAAGACCGAGCCGATGATCCGTTCCCGACCGATCTCCTGACCGCCCGGGAAGCGGGGGCGACCGGCACCGCGAAATCGCCGACCGGTACGCTCGTCACAGAAAGTCCGCACGATCACCAGATGTGAAATAGGTGACACCTGGGGTGATATCACCGGCCAGATGTGACAAATCGGGCGACGGTGGGTACAAACAGGGGCGGCACGACAGACGACGCATGTCCCGGGACGGGAATCTTCGTCGGAAGCCGAGCGTTGACCGAACGACGAAGAACAGCGACCAGAACAGCGACCACTAGTCCTGTGGGCCATAAAGCCCGGGAGGCACGATTCATGAGCGAGCGAGCTCTCCGCGGCACGCGACTCGGGGCCACTAGCTACGAGACCGACCGTGGTATCGATCTGGCCCCGCGCCAGACCGTCGAGTACGCATGTCAGAACGGACACCGATTCGAGGTTCCTTTCTCGGTCGAGGCCGAGATCCCTCAGGCTTGGGAATGCCGCTTCTGCGGTCAGGAGGCGGTTCTCCTCGACGGTGACGAGCCCGAGGAGAAGAAGACCAAGCCCACGCGCACCCATTGGGACATGCTGATGGAGCGCCGGACGCGCGAGGAGCTGGAGGAGGTGCTGGCCGAGCGGCTGGCCGTGCTCCGCTCCGGCGGGATGAACCTCGCGGTGCACCCGCGTGACACCCGCAAGAGCGCCTGACACGACTCGCTCCCGCCTCGAGCGGGAGGACGCGAAAAGGGACCCTGGTCACCAGGGTCCCTTTCGCGTTGTCCGGAGCTGTGCCGGCTGACCCGTCCGGCGATCGGCGGCGCGGCTCCGGACGGGTCAGCCGGCGATCGGCGGGCGGTAGGTGGTGTCGGGGCCCTGCGGCCCGGGCGGACCGGTCTCCGGGTCGACCACCTCGCCCCGGATGACCTTGCCGTCCGGGCGGTGGATGCGCATCTGCTCCTGCAGCCGTATCGCGTCCGCGAAGGCGTCGGAGCCGACGGTGGCGGTGCTGCGCATCGCCTTGTTCGCGATCCTGCGGCCGGCCGCCCGCCACAGCGCCCTGGTCGGCGGGAACAGCAGGGTCAGGGCGACCAGGTCGGACAGGAAGCCCGGCACGATCAGCAGCAGCCCGGCCCCCACCGTCATGCTGGTGCCGGTCTGCGGCTGCTCGGACTGCGGGTTCTTGCTCTGCTCGATCGCCGCCGACAGGGCCTTGAGCCCCGCCCGCTTGATCAGCGAGCCGCCGATCACCGCGCCGACGATGAGCAGCAGCAGGACGGTGAGGCCGCCGAGCCAGGAGGCCACCTGCACCAGCAGCCAGATCTCCAGCACCAGCCAGGCGGTGAACAGCAGCGGCAGCACCCGGCGGAGCCTGCTACGCGGGGCCGGACGGGCGGGGGTAGCTTGCTGGGTCACGATACGAATCCACTCCAAGCGGTGCTCTGCGCGCCGCACGGGAGGTCCGGGCCGGCTACGGCACCACCTGGTCCAACGATTCCGCGGCGGCCGGTGTTCCGTCCGCGGCCTTCCTGCGGCGGCCGGCCAGCAGGGCGGCGGCGCAGGCCAGCAGGCCGCCGACGGCCAGCGTCCACTCCGGGACGGCGCCGACCCGGTCGGCCACCGTGGTGCCGTCGCGCAGCGGGACGGTGGCGGACAGCTCGGCCGGGGTCAGCTCCTGGGTGCGCTGCTCGACGGTGCCGTCCGGGGCGATCACGGCGCTGATGCCGCTGGTGGCGGCGATCAGCACGGCCCGGCCGTGCTCGACCGCGCGCAGCCGGCTCATCGCCAGCTGCTGCTCGGGCTGGCCCGTCTCGGCGTAGGTCGCGTTGTTGGTCTGCACGACCAGGACGCGGGCGCCGCTGTCCACGGTGTCCCGGACGATCTCGTCGTAGGCCACCTCGAAGCAGATCACGTCGCCGATCCTCGCCGGGCCGAGCTGCATCACGCCGTTGTGGTCGCCGGGGTAGAAGTCGCGGGCGACCCGCTGGAGGCGGGTGATCACCTTCATCAGCTGGGCCCGGAACGGCACGTACTCGCCGAACGGGACGGGGTGCTGCTTGGTGTAGGAGGCGCCGGGGCCGGTGACCGGGTCCCAGACGATGCCCTCGTTCTGGACGTGCTGCGCGTCCGGGCCGTCCACCAGGGTGCCGACCAGGGTGGGCACCCCGACGGCCTTGACCGCCTCGTCGATGCGCTGGCGGGCCAGCGGGTCGCTGAACGGGTCCAGGTCGGAGGAGTTCTCCGGCCAGATCACCACGTCGGGGCGCGGGACCTTGCCGGCCTGCACGTCGGCGGCGAGCCGCTCGGTGGCCGAGGCGTGGTTGTTGAGCACCATCATCGGGCGGCCCAGGAAGTCCATGCCCGGGTTGGGCACGTTGCCCTGGACGATGGCGACCTTCACCGTGTCGGCCGCGGCGGTGGGCACCGGCACGAGGAAGCCGGCCAGCAGCACGGCCACCGCGCCGAGCGCCGCCAGCGCCGCCGCCTTCGGGGCCCGGCCCGGCCCGCGCAGGCGCAGCGCCGCCCAGGCGAGCAGGGTGCCGGACAGGGCGACGGCGAAGGTGACCAGGGGCGCGCCGCCGAGGGCGGCCAGCGGGGTGTACGGCGTCGCGGTGTTGGCGAAGGCCAGCCGGCCCCAGGGGAAGCCGCCCAGCGGCAGCCGGTCGCGCGCCCACTCCTGGGTGACCCAGAGGGCGGCCGCCCAGAACGCCCAGCCGGGCAGCCGGGAGGTGAGCGCCAGCGCCCCGCCGAGCAGGGCCAGGAACAGCGCCTCGATCACCGACAGGCCGACGGTCGCGTCCCAGCCGACCACCCGCAGCCAGCTGAGCAGCATCAGGAAGAACGGGAGGCCGAAGGCGAAGCCCGTCCAGGCGCCCTGGCGGAAGGTGCGGCCGCGGGTGAGCAGCGACAGCGCGGCGACGCCCAGCAGCGACAGCGGCCAGAGGTCGTACGGCGGGAAGGCGAGCGCGAGCAGCAGGCCGGACAGCGCGGCGAGGCCGGTGCGCGGCAGGCCGGCCCGGACCTTGGCGAGCGCGCGGGCCAGGCGGCCGGGGGCCGGGGCCGGTTCCTGCGGCTCGGGAGCGGTCCCGGACCGCTCCTGGGTGACGGGCATGGCCACCGGCGCACCATCTTCCTGAGGCTTGCTGTTAGGACGCTGTGCGAAGAAGGTACCCCGGAACGTCGCGGGCGCGTGAGGTCAGGGTGCTGGGCCGGTTCGGGGGGTGGTGGGGTCAGCGCTCCGTGTAGCGGAAGCGCCCCAGCGGCCAGTGGTCGGTGAGCCAGGCGGAGACCGCGCGGTACAGCGGGGCGTCCAGCTCGGCGCGGTCGGCGCGGACCCAGGAGCTGACCGAGACCAGGGAGGCGTCCTCGCGGTCCGGGTAGATGTAGACGCAGCCGATCACCTCGTCCCGGTCCGGCTCCAGGACGGTGTAGGTGAAGCCCCGGCGGGCCTCGAAGTCGGCGGCGTGCCGGCGCAGGTCGGCGAGGTTGTCCGCCAGGGACATGCCGTCGGCAGGCGGCCAGCCGCGGCCGGCCCAGCCGGGGGTGGCACGGATGTGCTCGATGCTGCCCGTCCAGGCGGCGTGGTCGGAGGCGTTGTGCTGCTCGCCCAGGGGCTCCAGGCGGAACTCCGGGGCGAGCAGCTCGCGCGGGACGGTGAAGTCGGCGGGGACGATCTCGGTCATGGTCGGCACCCTACGAGGGCGGCCGCCCGCCGATCACCCGAATTAGCGCTCGCACACCGGCCTACGGGTCGTACCCGGTCTTACCCTTGCCGCTCGTACACCGTGCGGCCGCGGACCACCGTGCGCAGGCAGACCGGGAGTTCGTGGCCCGGGGTGAGGTCGGGCAGGCCGGGGGTACCGGAGCGCGGGTCGGTGGACCAGCCCGCCACCCGGGAGTCCGGGGCCTGGACGACCAGCTCGTCGGCGGCCCAGAGCGCGTAGTTGGCGACCGCGCCGGGCACCAGCACGCCGTCGTGGTCACGGCCGATCGCACGCCAGCCGCCGCGGGTGTGGGCGGTGAAGGCGGCCCGGACCGAGATCCGGTGCTCCAGGGTCCGGTGGAACGCCGCGGCCCGGACGGTGCCCCAGGGGTCGAGCGGGGTGACCGGGGCGTCCGAGCCGAAGGCCAGCGGGACACCGGCGCGCAGCAGGGCCGCGTACGGGTTGAGACCGGCCGCCCGCTCCGCGCCCAGGCGCTGCGCGTACATGCCGTCCGGGCCGCCCCAGGCGGCGTCGAAGGCGGGCTGGACGGAGGCGGTGAGGCCGAGTTCGCCGAGGGCCGCGATCGCCTTGTCGTCCAGGGCCTCGGCGTGCTCGACGCGGTGGCGCAGCGCCTTGACCCGGTCGGCGCCGACCCGCTCGCCGGCCGTGCGCACGCCGTCGATCACGGCGGTGAGCGCCGCGTCGCCGATCGCGTGGAATCCGGCCTGCAGCCCGGCCTCGGTGCAGGCGGCGACGTGGTCGGCGACCTGCTCGGCGGTCAGGTAGGCGGTGCCGGTGTGCTCGGCGTCGGCGTACCGGGCGTGCAGGCAGGCGGTGTGCGAGCCGAGCGCGCCGTCCACGAAGAGGTCGCCGCCGGCGCCCACCGCGCCGAGCCGGCGGGCGGTCTCGATACCGCCCAGCTCGCCCCAGTAGCCGAAGACCTCGGGGCCCTCGCCCTCGGCGGCCAGCTCCAGCAGGGCCGCCAGGTCGGCCTCGGAGGAGATCTCCGGGCCGGCGCACTCGTGCAGGGCGCCGATGCCGAGCTCGGCGGCGCGGGCCAGGGTGGCGCGCTGGGCGCGGCGGCGCTGCTCGGGGGTGAGGTGCGCCAGCGCGGTCTGCCGGACGGCGTGGTGGGCGTCCTTGGTGAGCGGGCCGTCGGCGTGGTGGCCGGGGCGCTCGGCGAGGCCCTCGGTGAGGGTGCGCAGCGCGGTGGTGGCGAGCGCGGAGTGGACGTCCGTCCGGGAGAGGTAGAGCGCCGCGCCGCGGGCGGCCGCGTCGAGTTCGGCGAGCGTGGGCGGGCGGCCCTCGGGCCAGCCGGTCTCGTCCCAGCCGTGGCCGATCAGCACCCCGCCGGGCTCCGGCTGCGCCTCGACGAAGGCGGTGACGGCGGCCAGTGCGGCGGCCAGCGAGGGGCTGCCGGTGAGGTCGAGTCCGGTGAGCGCCAGGCCGGTGGCGGTGGCGTGCACGTGGGCGTCCACGAAGGCGGGGGTGACCAGGGCGCCGTCCAGCTCGACGATCTCGTCGGCGGTCGCGGCGTACGCCTCGGCGGCGCCGTCACTGCCGACCCAGGCGATGTGCCCGCCCTCCACGAGCATCGCGGTGGCGAAGGGGTCGGCGGGGCTGTAGACGGCGCCGCCGCGCAGCAGGACGGTCCGTGGGCCCCTCCGGCCCGAGGGCGGGCAAGGAGGGCTGGTGCGTTCGGTCATGCGCCCAAGTCTGCACCCCGCCGGTTCGCCCTCAGATCTTCGGGGGTCGTGCCTCGTAGGGAGTGGAGAGCACCACGGTGGTGCGGGTGGACACTCCGGCGGCGCTGCGGATCCGGGCCAGCAGGTCCTCCAGGTCCCCGGGGGCGCCGACCCGGACCTTGAGGATGTAGTTCTCGTCGCCGGCGACGCTGTGGCAGGCCTCGATCTCGGGCAGGCCGGCCAGTCTCTCCGGGGTGTCGTCCGGGGCGCTGGGGTCGAAGGGCTTGACCGAGATGAACGCGGTCAGCGCCAGGTTGACGGCGTCGGGGTCGACGATCGCGGTGTAGCCGCGGATCACCCCGCGCTGTTCGAGGCGGCGCACCCGCTGGTGCACCGCCGAGGTGGACAGGCCGGTGGCCTTGCCCAGGTCCGTGTAGCTCATCCGGCCGTCCTCTAGGAGCAGCTGGACGATGCGTTGGTCGAGATCCTCCACGGTGCGCAAACCTACCCGCTCGGGGAGCACGGGGGGCGCACGGTGGTGGCACGGGGTCGGACTGCAGGTGTCGCAGGGGCATGTGCCTGGTGAATGTGGCGGGCGGTGTGGCCAAGGACACACCCGGTGCATCACGGTGCGCAACTCCGCAGGGTTATGAGCCCGAATCGGCGGGAAGTGCTGGTTGTGGCCCCAGAGCGACCACGCCGGGCCCGATCCTAGGGGGATCTCCATGCCTGCTACCGACCAGCGCGCGCTGGCTCTCGACGAGACCGACGATCCGACCGGCCGCGACGACCTCGCGGTCGACCACGCGCCGGGCACCGACCCCGGCGACGCCGAGACCTGGGACATCTTCCGGGTCCACTGCCCCGAGTGCCGCCGCCCGATCGCCCTGGTGGCGGACGAGGAGCGGCTGCCGCAGCACGCCCTGCTGCCGACGGCATGGAACCCCTTCGCCCCCGCGATCTGCCCCGGCTCGGGCACCCTGACCGACGACCTGGCCGAGGCGGAGATCCGGGAGGACGCCGAACCGACCCGGTTCGAGGCGCTGTTCAAGCTCCCGAGCGGACTCGACTGGCGCACCCAGCCGTTCTCGCACGCGCTGGTGCACCGCCCGGTGCGCGGCGCGGGTGCGGGGGCCGGTGCCGGCGCGGGCGTCGGCGCCCCGGCCAAGGCCGGGCGGCAGCTCGCCTCGACTGTCCCGCTCGCCACCATCCCGGAGCAGCGCCGACGGCTCGCGCGGCGCTGATTCCCTTCGATGTCGGGCGAGTTGACGCCCGGTCAGAGAATCGCCCCCGGTCGTCACTCCGCACCCTGGAGTGACGACCGGGGGCCGTATCGGGGAGGCCGCGGCCTCGGGCCGGGCTTCGGGGCCGGGCCGGGGCCCCGCCGGACTTCGGGGCCCGGCCGGACTTCGGCTCAGCCCTTGGTGAGGTGGCGGCCGATCACCAGGCGCTGGATCTGGTTGGTGCCCTCGACGATCTGCAGCACCTTGGCCTCGCGCATGTAGCGCTCGGCCGGGAAGTCCTGGGTGTAGCCGTAGCCGCCGAGCACCTGGACGGCGTCGGTGGCCACCCGCATCGCGGCGTCGGTGCAGAACAGCTTGGCCATCGCCGCCTCCTTGGAGAACGGCCGGCCCGCGTCCCGCAGCCGCGCGGCGGCGAGGTAGAGCGAACGCCCGGCCTCGATCTGGGTGGCCATGTCGGCGAGCATGAAGGACAGGCCCTGGAAGTCCGCGATCGGGCGGCCGAACTGGCGCCGGGTGCGGGCGTAGTCGACGGCGAGGTCGAGCGCGGCCTGGGCGACGCCGACGGCACAGGCGGCGATGCCGAGGCGGCCGGAGTCAAGCGCGGCGAGCGCGATCTGGAAGCCCTGGCCCTCCTCGCCGATCAGCCGCTCGCGAGCCACCCGGGCGCCGTCGAAGTGCAGCTGGGCGGTCGGCGAGGACCGCATGCCCATCTTGTGCTCCGGCGGCGCGGCCGACAGGCCCGGCTGGGCGCCGGGCACGAGCAGGCAGCTGATGCCCTTGGGGCCGTCCACCCCGGTGCGCACCAGGGCGCTGTAGAAGTCGGCCTGACCGCCGTGGGTGATCCAGGCCTTGGTGCCGTTGACGACGTACTCGTCCCCGTCGAGGTCGGCGCGGGTGCGCAGGGCCGCCGCGTCGGAGCCGGACTGCGGCTCGGAGAGGCAGTAGGCGCCGAGCTGCTCGCCGGAGAGCATGCCGGGCAGCCACTTCTCCCGCTGCTCGTCGCTGCCGAAGGTGGCCAGCGCGTGACAGGACAGGGTGTGCACGCTGACGCCGAGGCCGACCGCCAGCCAGCCCGCGGCCAGCTCCTCCAGGACCTGGAGGTACACCTCGTAGGGCTGCTCGCCGCCGCCGTACTTCTCGTCGTACGGGAGGGAGAGCAGGCCGGCCTCGCCGAGGGTGCGGAAGACCTCCCGGGGGAAGCGGTCCGCGGCCTCGTCCTCCACCGCGCGCGGCCGGAGCTCGCGCTGGACCAGGTCCCGGGTGAGGCTCAGCAGCTCGCGGGCCTCCTCGCTGGGCAGCTGGCGCTCCACGGCTTTCACGGGGGACGGGGTCATGGCGAGGGTCGCCTCCTCGATCGGGCGCCGGCCCGGGGTGGCGGGTGGTCCGGCGCGGGTGTGGCAGGTCGGCCCGACCGGCACCGGGTTGCGGTGAACGGCCGTTCACAGGCGTGGCGAAGGCGAGTATGCCCGAAACCCGCGCTGCCGTCACGACCTGCGCAGATGATCTGTCCGCAGTGGTGGGCTACGGCACCGTAGGGTTGACGTTGTGGCTGCATCCGGAACCGCTCGCTCCCCCCGTCCGCCCGTTCCCGGCGACCCGCCGGCCGGGCTCGACGTACCGGCAGCCGGGAGCGATGCGCCGGCCGACGGGAGCGATGCGCTGGCCGGGCTGGCCCGGGAGCTGCGGGCGCTGCCGCCCTCCTGCGGGCCGGTGCGGCTGGTCGCGGTGGACGGGCACGCGGGCTCCGGCAAGACGACCTTCGCCGGGCGGCTGGCAGTGGCGCTCGGCGGCGCGCCGGTGGTCCACCTCGACGACCTGGCCACGCACACCGAGCTCTTCGGCTGGGCGGGACGGCTGCGCGAGCAGGTGCTGGAGCCGCTGGCGGCCGGCCGGCCCGCGGAGCACCGGGTGTACGACTGGACCCTGCGCCGCTTCGCCGGCACCGCCCGGGTACCGCTCGCCCCGGTGGTGCTGGTGGAGGGGGTCGGCGCGGGGCGCCGCGAGGTGCGGCCCTGGCTGGCCCGGGTGATCTGGATGGAGCTGGAGGCCACTGCGGCCCGCCGGCGCGGTGAGGAGCGGGACGGGCCGGAACTCGCCGCGTTCTGGGCCGGTTGGGCCCGCGCGGAGGCGGCGCACTTCGCCGCCGACCCGAGCCGTCCGTACGCCGCCACCAGGGTCGACGGGGTGACCGGGCGGATCGCGTCGAGCACTGTCGGTGAAACTTCAACTAAGCCCTTGACCTGCGACATCGCCAGGACTTAGGTTCTCGTCAGTCGCTGGAACTCATCGTTCCGGCCGCTTCGGACCCGGCGCTCCCGACTTGTTCCCCCGTGAGCCGGGGGCGCCGTCCGGTCCCCTCCCGCAGCCCGCCGGTCAGCGGTTTTTCGGCCATCCGGCCGCCCAACCACCTTGTGCACGATCGCATTTGACCCTGTGCGGCACCCTTCCGGATCAGCCCCGCGCCGGTACGATTCCCGGTAGGCGCATATGCGCCCCGGGGGCTCGACGACCACCGGCCCGGCTGCGCACAGGCGATCCGCCGGCCGAGCCCCGGGCCACACCGCGGGGGGCGTGAGTGACGACGGTCGACAGTTCCGACAGCACGGCGGGCGGCCCGGACCGGCTCGCCGACCGGGCCTGGCTGCGGGCCATGGACGCCTACACGGCCGGCGCCTACGCCCGGGCCGAGGAGGAGTTCCGGGCCGCCGTCCGGCTGGACCCCGGCATGGCCGACGCCTGGCTCGGCCTGCACGCCCTGCGCAGCGACACCTCGGCCGCCCTGCTCGCGATGTACCGCAACCAGAACCGCTTCGGCGAGCAGCGGCGACTGCACCGCCGCCCGCTCAGCTCCTGGTACTGGCTGGGCTGGTGGGTGCAGCCGGTGCTGGAGGACACCCGCGACCTCGCGCTGGCGCACGCCTCGCACTGGCTGGACGGCCGCCACCTGGCCGAGCTGGACCGGGCGTTGGAGCAGTGCCCGGCCCCCAGCGAGGACCCGTCCGCGCAGTTCCTGTACGCCTGCCGGTCCTACCTGCTCAAGGACTGGGAGCAGTTGATCAGGGACACCGACCGGCTGTTGGACGACCCGCTGCTGGGCATCGAGGCCGGGCTCTTCGCCGGGATGGCCCGGGTGCGGCTGGACATGTGCGCCCAGGCGCAGGCCCCGCTGGCCGCCTCGCTGGCCCGCTGCCGCTCCGAGCAGCCGCAGCGCAAGGAGCTGCGCTACTGGCTGGCCCGGGCGTACGAGGGGGCCGGACGCAGCGCCGCAGCGCTGCCGCTGTACCGGGCGGTGCACCGGGCGGACCCGGCGTTCATGGACACCTCGGCCCGGCTGGCGGCCATCTCGGCCGAGGACGCGCTCGCGGACGGGCTGCTCGCGGACGGGCGCTCGGGCGGGCTGGACGGGACCGGCCCGGACGGCGTCGGCCTCGACGGGACCGGGCTCGACGGGACCGGCCTTGACGGTGCGGGGCTGGACGGCGTCGGGCTCGACGGCGCGGGGCCGGACGGAGCCGGGGTGGGCGGTGGGACGGGCTACCAGGACGACCCCGGATACGCCGAAGGGCCGCTCTACGACGCCGAGTTCGGCACCGGCGCCACCCCGGTCGGCGGCGGGCCCGCAGTGGACGCGACCCTCGTGGACGGCCCGCTCACCGCAGCGGAAGCGGACACCGCCCCGGCGGACGGCGCACCCCAGACGGCCGGTGAACGCTCGGGTTCGGGCGCGCCGGCCGGCCCCGCCGCGCCGCCCCCGCCGCTGCCGGTGCGCGGCGAGGCCCAGCCCCGCACCGCCGCCGCTCCGCCGCCCCGGACCGCGGGCAACGAGCGGGAGTTGGACGCGGCCCTGGCCGAACTCTCGCTGATGGTGGGCCTGGAGCCGGTCAAGCGCCAAGTCAGGGCGCTGTCGGCACAGTTGAGAATGTCGCGGCTGCGCGCCGAGCAGGGGCTGCCGGTCCAGCCGCCGAAGCGGCACTTCGTCTTCTCCGGCCCCTCCGGCACCGGCAAGACCACCGTGGCACGGATCCTCGGCCGGGTCTTCCACGCCCTCGGACTGCTCTCCGGCGACCACCTGGTGGAGGCCCAACGCGCGGACCTGGTGGGCGAGTTCCTCGGCCAGACCGCCGTCAAGGCGAACGAACTGATCGACTCCGCGCTGGACGGCGTGCTGTTCATCGACGAGGCGTACAGCCTCTCCAACTCCGGCTACACCAAGGGCGACGCCTACGGCGACGAGGCGCTCCAGGTGCTGCTCAAGCGGGCCGAGGACAACCGGGACCGGCTGGTGGTGATCCTGGCCGGCTACCCGGAGGGGATGAACCGGCTGCTCGCCACCAACCCCGGCCTCAACTCCCGCTTCACCACCCGGGTCGACTTCCCGAGCTACCGCCCGAACGAGCTGACCGCGATCGGCGCGGCGCTGGCCGGCCGGGACGGCGACGGCTGGGACGAGGACGCGGCCGAGGAGCTGGCCAGCATCTGCACCCACGTGGTGCGCGAGGGCTGGATCGACGAGCTGGGCAACGGCCGGTTCATCCGCACCCTGTACGAGAAGTCCTGCGCCTACCGGGACCTGCGGCTGTCGCTGCTGCGCGAACCGCCGGGCCGGGAGGACCTGGCGACGCTGCGGCTGCCGGACCTGGTGCAGGCGTACGGGGAGCTGATCGACGGCCGGAGCTGACGACCGGCTCCCCCACCGGGCCTCAGCCGTCGAGCAGCTCCGCCTCGCGCTCCGGGCCTCAGCCGTCGAGCAGCTCCGCCTCGCGCTCCGGGTCGAGCCCGACGCTCGGCCGGTCGGCGCGCTGCGGGGCCTCGCCACCGATCGACCGCAGCCAGGCCCAGGTGTCCTCGACCGTCTCGGCGACCGGGCGGCAGCGCAGCCCGGCGGCGACGGCGCGGGCGACCGAGGCGCCGTGCAGGAAGTCGTAGAGCTCACCGGGCGCCAGCCAGACCGGCAGCTCCGTCCACGGCTGCACACCGGCCGCCAGGATCCGCTCCGGATCCGTCCAGCGCAGCTCGGCGTCCGAGCCGGTGGCCCCGACGCAGGCCTCCAGCAGCCCGCCCATGGTGGTGTGACCGGCCGGGCTGACCACGTTGTACGGTCCGCCCAGCCGGGCCACCACCGCGTCCAGGGTCCAGGCGGCGAGGTCGCGGCCGTCGATGTACTGCAGCGGCAGCTCGCGCGGGCCCGGGGCGAGCACCGGGCCGCCCCGGGCGATCCGGTTCAGCCACCACGGCAGCCGGCCGATGTCCTCGTACGGGCCGAGGATCAGTCCGGCGCGGACCAGCAGGGCGCGTCCGCCGAACTCCGCCTCCAGGGCCAGTTCGGCGCCGCGCTTGGCCTCCGCGTAGCCCACCTCGCCGGTGAGGTCCGGGTCGGAGTCGACCACCGGCGCGGTCTCGTCGGCCCCGGCGCGCAGCGGGTGGTCGTACACCGAGCGGCTGGAGACGTACGCGTAGTGGCCGACCCGCCCGTTCAGCCGCCGGGCGCTGTCGCGCACCGCCGCCGGGGCCCAGGACCAGGTGTCCACCACCGCGTCCCACTCCCCCGTGCCGAGTGCGGCCAGGCCGTCCTCGGCGGTGCGGTCGCCGCGCAGCACCCGGACGCCCTCGGGCGCGGGCTGCGTGCCGCGGTTGAGGGCCGTCACCTCCCATCCCCTGGCCAGTGCCTCCTCGGCGACGGCCCGTCCGACGAACTTCGTTCCACCCAGCAGCAGGAGTCTCATGCCGACCACCCTCCCCCGGGGCGGCCGGCCTGGGAACCGTTGCCTGCTGTGGGCAGATTCGCCCTCGGCGGACACGCCGTCGGCGGAGGAGGGTCTTCCCGTGCTTCCGCTGGTTCCGGTGGCTAGGCGCTCGTCCGGTGGTCCGGGTCGTGCATCTCGCCGACCAGTTCCTCCAGGACGTCCTCCAGCATCACCACGCCGACCGTCCGGCCGTCCTGGTCCAGCACGGCGGCCAGGTGGCAGGTGGCCCGGCGCATCGCGCCGAGGGCGTCGTCCAGCGGGAGGCTGCCGCGCAGCACCGTGATCGGCCGCCACAGCCGGGCCGGGACGGGCGCCGACGGGTCGTCCACGTCGAGGATGTCCTTGAGGTGGAGGTAGCCCAGGTAGCCGTGGCCGGCCGGGTCCCCGTCGGTGACCGGGAAGCGCGAGAAGCCGGTGCGCAGGGCGAGCTCCTCGACCTCGGCGGCGGTCGCCTTCGGGTCCACGGTGACCAGCTGCTCGGGCCGCAGCAGGACGTCGGTGACCGGGCGGCGGCCCAGCTCCAGGGCGTCCTCCAGGCGTTCCTGGCGGTCCTCGTCGAGCAGGCCGGCGTCCCGGGAGTCGACCAGCAGGTACATCAGCTGCTCGGTGGTGAACACCGACTCGACCTCGTCCTTGGCCTCCACCCGGAACAGCCGCAGCACGCCGTTGGCGAAGGCGTTGAGCGCCCGGATCACCGGGGTGAGCCAGCGGGCCAGCCGGTCCAGCGGCGGGCCGAGCAGCAGCGCGGCCCGCTCCGGGCCGGCCATCGCCATGTTCTTCGGCACCATCTCGCCCAGCACCATGTGCAGGAAGACCACGAGGGCCAGCGAGATCCCGTACGAGAGCGGGTGCATCAGGCCCGCCGGGACGCCGATCGCGTGGAAGGGGTCCTCCAGCAGCGAGGCGATGGTCGGCTCGGCGAGCGCACCGAGGCCCAGCGAGCAGACGGTGATGCCGAGTTGGGCGGCGGCCAGCATCGCGGAGACGTTGGACAGCGCGTGCAGCACCGTCCGGGCGCGCTTGTGCCCGGCCTCGGCGAGCGGCTCGATCTGGCTGCGGCGCACCGAGACGACGGCGAACTCGGCGCCGACGAAGAAGGCGTTGCCGAGCAGGAGCAGGACGGCGACGGCGAGTTGGAGCACGGTCATCGGACGTTCTCCCCGTTCTCGCCGAACCGGCCGGGCGCGCTGGTGCGCTCCACCCGGACCTGGCTGGTGCGGTGCCGGTCGACGCCGGTCACGGTGAACCGCCAGCCGGGCAGCTCGGCCTGCTCACCCACCTCGGGGAGCTTGCCGAGCAGGTCGGAGACCAGACCGGCCAGGGTCTCGTACGGGCCGTCCGGGGCGTTCAGGCCGATCACCTCCAGCTGGTCGAGCCGGGCACGGCCGTCCGCCTCCCAGGCGGGCAGGCCGTTGACGGCCGGCAGCTGGAGCAGGTCGGGGTGGTCCTCGGGGTCGTGCTCGTCCTGCACCTCGCCGACGATCTCCTCGACGATGTCCTCGACGGTGACGACCCCGGCGGTGCCGCCGTACTCGTCGACCACGATGGCCATCGGCTGGAGGCGGCGCAGCTGGTCCAGCAGCCGCTCTGCGGGCAGGGTCTCGGGCACCAGCAGCGGCGGCGAGGCCAGCTCGGCGACCCGGACCAGGCCGCGGCGGGCGGCCGGGACGGCGAGGGCGTCCTTGAGCGTCACGATGCCGGTGATCTCGTCCACGGTGTCGGTGTAGACCGGGAAGCGGGACAGGCCAGTGGCCCGGGTCAGGTTGATGACGTCGGAGGCGGTGGCGTCGCGCTGGAGGGCGGCGACGTCGATCCGCGGGGTCATCACCGACTCGGCGGTGAGCTCGCTGAGGCCGAGGGTGCGGACGAACAGGGTCGCCGACTCCTCGTCTATCGCGCCGGCCTTGGCCGAGTGCCGGGCCAGCGAGACCAGCTCGGCCGGGGTGCGGGCGTGCTCCAGCTCCTCCTGCGGCTCGATGCCGAAGGCCCGGACGGTGCGGTCCGCGGCGCCGTTCAGGAAGCTGATCAGCGGGCGGCAGGCGAAGGAGAAGGCCATGTGCGGGGCGGCGACCGCGCGGGCCACCTGGAGCGGGCGGGAGATCGCCCAGTTCTTCGGCACCAGCTCGCCGATCACCATCTGCACGACGGTCGCCACCACCATGCCGACCACCACGGCGACGCCGCGGGCGGCCGAGTCCGGCACCCCGATGCCCGACATCACGGGCGAGAGCAGGGTCGACAGGGCCGGCTCGGCGAGCATGCCGACCACCAGCGAGGTGACGGTGATGCCCAGTTGGGCGCCGGAGAGCTCGAAGGACAGGTGCCGCAGGGCCCGGGAGACCCGGCGGGACTTGACGTCGCCGGTTTCGGCGGAACGTTCCACCGCGCCCCGGTCGGCGGTCACGAAGGCGAACTCGGCGGCCACGAAGAGGCCGTTGGCGAGGATCAAGAGCACAGCCGCGAGCAACAGCAGCCAGGCGGTGATCACAGTGCCGCCTGCCTTCCGGGGGTCGGAAGCGAGGCGGCGCAGGTACTACCGGACGGATCGTCCATCGAGGGGGAGTGTCACTCCTCTGGTCGGTGCGGTACAGGTCGTGCTGGGGCGGAACCGAAGCTTTGCCCCACTTTTACCAGCGTAGACCATACCGGCGCGACGGTAGGAAGCGTGTTCGGACCCGCCGGGACCCCCGGTTGGGGGTCCGGGTCCGGGGTCCGGGTCTGAGGACCGGGGTCAGACCTGGGCGTGGTGCTCGACCAGGTCGCGCAGCGCGCGGGCGTCCGCGATCGCCTGGTCCTTGCCGACGCCGGACTGGATGCCGACCGCGGCCAGCGAGGTGCCGTCGGCGAGGTCGAGGGTGGCCCACGGGTCGCCCTGGCGGAAGTTGACCCGGACGATCTCCGGCCAGGACAGCCGGCGGCTGCGGACGAAGTTGACCACCGTCACGCCCTCGGCGTCGGCGCTCACCCGGGGGCGGGCCAGCATCAGGCCGACGGCGGCGAACAGCACGCCGCTGGCGACCATCATGATCCGGTCGTTGAGCTGCCAGTTCGCCGGGAGCAGCACCGCCAGCACCACGAACAGCGCCACGAGCACGGCGCAGACCGGCAGCAGCACCGCGCGGGTGCGCCGGGGCGCCCAGGTGACGGGGAACTCGACGGGCGGGGTGGACACGTGGGGTCTCCGGTGGCTCTGGATCATGACGGGCGACAGCACAGGGGCGGGGACGCCGGTCAGCGTCCCCGCCCCTATTGAACCGTTCTTTACTCTCTGCAGTGCAAGCAGGTCAGAGACGGCAGGCGTGGATGTTGGTCACCAGGATCGCCCGGGCGCCGATGCCCCACAGGTCGTCCATGATCTGCTGGGCCTCCTTGCGGAGCACCATCGAGCGGACGGCCACCCAGCCCTCGGTGTGCAGCGGGGAGACGGTCGGCGACTCCAGGCCGGGGGTGAGCGCCACGGCGGCGCCGACCTTCTCGGCCCGGATGTCATAGTCCATCAGCACGTAGCGGCGGGCCACCAGCACGCCCTGGAGACGACGCAGGAACTGCTCGACCCGGGCGTCCTCGCCCGCGCCCTTGGGGCGGATCACCACGGAGTCCGACACCAGGATCGGCTCGCCGAAGACCTCCAGGCCGGCGTTGCGCAGGCTGGTCCCGGTCTCCACCACGTCGGCGATCACGTCGGCGACGCCCAGCTGCACCGCGGTCTCGACCGCGCCGTCCAGCTTGGTGACCGTCGCCGTCACGCCGTGGTCGGCCAGGTGCTGCTCGACCAGGCCGGTGTAGGAGGTCGCGATCCGCAGGCCCTCCAGGCCCTGCACGTCCTTGACGTCCAGGCCCTCGGGGCGGGCGAAGCGGAAGGTCGACCCGGCGAAGCCGAGGGCGAGCACCTCCTCCGCGTTGGAGTGCGAGTCCAGCAGCAGGTCGCGGCCGGTGATGCCGACGTCCAGGCGGCCGGAGCCGACGTAGACGGCGATGTCGCGCGGGCGGAGGAAGAAGAACTCGACCTCGTTGTTCGGGTCGACGAGGACGAGCTCCTTCGGGTCCTTCCGCTGGCGGTATCCGGCCTCATGGAGCATCTCCGCCGCGGGACCCGAGAGAGAACCCTTGTTGGGGACGGCGATGCGCAGCATGGGAAGTCGGTTCCTTACCTGTTCGGGGAGGGGGTGCTGTCGGGAGCGGTTCAGAGGTACTTGTAGACGTCGTCGAGCGTCAGCCCACGGGCGATCATCATCACCTGAACGTGGTAGAGGAGCTGCGAGATCTCCTCGGCCGTCTGCTCGTCCGACTGGAACTCGGCGGCCATCCAGACCTCGGCGGCCTCCTCGACGACCTTCTTGCCGATCGCATGGACGCCCTGCTGGACGAGCTGGGCGGTACGGGAGGACGAGGGGTCGCCAGTGGCGGCCTTCTGCTGGAGCTCGGCGAAGAGCTCCTCGAATGTCTTCGAAGCCATGATGGGACTCACCATACGGCGTGCGGGGAGGCGGACGGTAAACGGTCCCGGACCGTGGACAGTCCGGTGGACGTCCACGGTCCAGGACCGTACGGCCTGACGTCAGCGGGCGTCGCGCAGGACGGCGGCGGTGGCGACGGCGGCGGTGACGGCCTCGTGGCCCTTGTCCTCGGCCGAGCCCGGCAGACCGGCCCGGTCAAGCGCCTGCTCCTCGTTGTCGCAGGTCAGCACGCCGAAGCCGATCGGGACGCCGGTGTCCACGCTGACCTGGGTCAGGCCGGCGGTGGCCGCCTGGCAGACGTAGTCGAAGTGCGGGGTGCCGCCGCGGATCACCACGCCGAGGGCGATCACGGCGTCGTAGCCGCGGTCGGCGAGGCGCTTGGCGGCGACCGGCAGCTCGAAGGTGCCCGGGACGCGCAGCACGGTCGGCTCGGCGACGCCGAGCTCCTTGAGCGCCCGGTGGGCGCCGTCCAGGAGGCCGTTCATCACCTTGTCGTGCCACTGGGCGGCGATGACGGCGACCTTGAGGTCGGCGGCGCCGTCGATGGTCAGCTCGGGGGCTCCGTGGCCGCTCATGTCGCTACTTCCTGTTCTTGGTGGGAGGTTCGGGTGGTCTCAGGAGCCGAGGCCGGGCAGGTCGTGGCCCATCCGGTCGCGCTTGGTGCGCAGGTAGCGCAGGTTGTGCTCGCTGGGCGCGATCTCGACCGACTCGCGCCCCTTGACCTTGAGCCCGTGGTCGGTGAGCGCGGTCTGCTTCCGCGGGTTGTTGGTCAGCAGGGTGAGCGAGCGGACCCCGAGGTCCACCAACATCTGCGCCGCGATGCTGTAGTCGCGGGCGTCCGCGGGCAGGCCCAGGTCCAGGTTGGCGTCGACGGTGTCGCGCCCCTGCTCCTGCAGCTCGTACGCACGCAGCTTGTGGGCCAGGCCGATCCCCCGGCCCTCGTGGCCGCGCAGGTAGAGCACCACGCCGCGGCCGGACTCGGCGACCCGCCGGAGCGAGGCCTCCAGCTGCGGACCGCAGTCGCAGCGCAGCGAGCCGAGGACGTCGCCGGTCAGGCACTCGGAGTGCACCCGCACCAGCACGTCCTCGCCGTCCGGCAGCCGGCCGTCCGCGCCGAGGCCGCCGGCCACGAGCGCGATGTGCTCGACGCCGTCGATGGTGCCCCGGTAGCCGACCGCGGTGAACTCGCCGTGCACGGTGGGCAGGGCGGTGGTGGCGGCCCGGTCGACGTGCAGCTCGGTGCGGCGGCGGTAGGCGATCAGGTCCTCGATGGAGATGATCGCCAGGCCGTGCTCACGGGCGAAGGCGACCAGCTCGGGCAGCCGGGCCATGGTGCCGTCGTCGTTGACCACCTCGGCGATCGCCCCGGCCGGTGCCAGCCCGGCCAGCCGGGCCAGGTCGACGGCGGCCTCGGTGTGCCCGGGGCGGACCAGCACCCCGCCCTCGACGGCGCGCAGCGGGAAGACGTGCCCGGGCCGGGTGAGGTCCCCGGGCTCGGTGCCGGGCGAGGAGAGCAGCCGTACCGTCCGGGCGCGGTCGGCGGCGGAGATGCCGGTGTCCACGCCCTCGCGGGCGTCCACCGAGACGGTGTAGGCGGTGCCCTTGCGGTCCTCGTTGACCTGGGTCATCGGCGGGAGCTTGAGGCGGTCCAGCTCCTCACCGGTCATCGGGGCGCAGATCACGCCGGAGCTGTAGCGGATGGTGAAGGCCATCAGCTCGGGGGTCGCGGCGGAGGCGGCGAAGACGATGTCGCCCTCGTTCTCGCGGTCCTCGTCGTCGACCACGATCACCGCGCGGCCGACCGCGATGTCGGCGATCGCCCGCTCGACCGGGTCGAGGACGAACTCGTCGCCGTCGCTGCCGGGCTCGGTGCCGGGCTCGCCGCCGGGGCGGGTGCCGGACTCGCTGCCGGGCCGGGCGCCGTGCTGGGTCTGGTTCTCGGTCATGCCGTGACTCCCTGCGGGACGTTGGCGGACGTGGCTCGCGGCTCACGGGTGCTCAGCCACCAGGAGCGCAGGCCGAGCAGCACCAGGACGAAGTAGACGGAGTAGGTGAGGCCCGAGAAGGTGTAGCCGCTGTTGAAGGCGAACGGGACGCCGACCGCGTCCACCGCGATCCAGGCGAACCAGAACTCCAGCCAGCCGCGCGCCTGGGCCACCATCGCGGCGAGCGTGCCGACGAAGATGTAGGCGTCCGACCAGGGACTCCAGGACAGCTCGGGGTAGGCGGTGAACAGCAGCGCCAGGGCGACCGTGCCGGCCGCGGTGCCGGCCACCAGGGCGGCCCGCTCGGGCCAACTGGCGAACCGCACCGAGATGGTGCCGGCGTCACGGCGCCCGCGCCGCCACTGCGCCCAACCCCAGGCGGCGGTGACGATGACGATCAGCTGCTTGCCGATCAGGCCGGGGACGTGGCCCCCGAAGTAGGCCGCGATCAGCACGACGCCGGACAGGAGTTGGACCGGCCAGCTCCAGACCGAGCGGCGCCAGCCGAGCGCCAGGCCGCCGAAGCCGAACAGGTTGCCGATCATGTCGGCCCACTTCACGTGTTCACCGAGGACGGTGAACGCCTCTCCGCTGAGCCAGCTCATTCCTTGTCCCCCGTGCTGTGCGTGATGTGTGCGGTGTCTGCGGTGTGCGTGGCCTGTGCGGTGTCTGCGGCGTGCGTCGCCTGTGCGGTGTGCGGCAGGTTCGGGAGGGTGCGCGATTCGAGCAGCCGCTCCACGTACTTGGCGAGTACGTCCACCTCGAGGTTGACGCTCTCGCCGAGGGCCTTGGCGCCGAGCGTGGTCAGCGCGAGGGTGGCCGGGATGAGGCTGACGGTGAAGCTGTCGCGGGCCGCCTCCACCACGGTGAGGCTGACGCCGTCGACCGTGATCGAGCCCTTCTCCACCAGGTACCGGGAGATGGACTCCGGCAGCGAGAACCGCAGCACCTCCCAGCGCAGGTTGCCGGCCGCGTCGCGCTCGCCGGGCTCGCGGCTCAACAGCCGTCCGGTGGCGTCGACATGACCTTGGACCAGGTGCCCGCCGAGCCTGGCGCCGAGCGCCATCGCGCGCTCCAGGTTGACCGGGGAGCCGGGCTTCAACTCGCCCAGGCTGGAACGGTGCAGCGTCTCGGCCATCACGTCGGCGCTGAACTCACCCGTCTCGGCGGCCAGTTCCTCGGCACTGTCGACCACGGTCAGACAGACGCCGTTGACCGCGATGGAGTCGCCGTGACGCGCGCCGACACGAACCACCGGGCCGCGCAGGCGGATTCGCGAGGAGTCGCCGATCTCCTCGATCGACACGACCTCGCCGAGCTCTTCGATGATGCCGGTGAACACCCGGGTCTCCTCGCGCTTGGGGCGCGGACTCCGGGGCGGCAGAGGGAGATGACACGGACGGGCACCGGTGCACAGGGCTGCCGACACGACCCGTCGCCGGGGTGCCGCAACCGCCGGGAGATCGCTCGCCCGACCCGGGAGACACCTCTCCCGCCGTTCACCTGACCGTGGTCCGGTCCGGTTCGTGATGGACCACGGGTACTGCTCTTCGTCCGCCCGCGCACGCCTCCCATCCGGACTTTAACCGTCGGTCCAGGAATTTCACCTGGTCAACCGGCCGCTGGCTGCGGACGGGTCGCGGACTGTAACCGCCGGTTCGGATTTTCACCGACCCCGGAGTGCGCTGAACGTCACTGCTGATGACGTCATTGTGCCACGCGGGGTGCGAGCCGAGGGAGAGGGTTCCGCTGTGGCCTGTTTCACGGCCGTGCGGGGAATGCGCGGTGGGTCCGGTACGGCACCGGTGCGTCCGGGACGGCGCCGGTGGCGCCGGTGGCGCCGCCGTGCGCGCAGGGTGACCCTGGTGGTGGGGCCGGACGGCCGGCGGGGTTCGCGGGATTCGCAAGGTTTCGCAAGGTACGGAGGCGAGCGCGATGAAGTTCATGGACGTCCACCACGGGATGGTCGGGATCACGCCGGAGCAGCTCAGGGCCGCTCACGCGGCCGACTTGGCGGTCGAGGGCGGGGAGGGCGTGCACTTCGAGCAGGCCTGGGCGGACCCCGAGACCGGCACGGTGTACTGCCTGTCCGAGGCGCCGTCCAGGGAAGCGGTGCAGCGGGTCCACGAACGGACCGGGCACCCGGCGGCCGAGATCCACTCGGTGCCGTTCTCGGTGTGACGGTCGGGCGCGACCGTTCCCGGTGCCGCCGTCCCCGGTGCCGCCGTCCCCGGTGCATTGGGCCTCGGCCGGGCTCAGAGCGGACTCAGAGCGTGGCGGGTGCGGCGATCGGCGTGAAGTGGGTGACCTCCGGGGGGTGCGCGAGGTAGTGCAACTCGCCCTCCGACCAGACCGGCCGGATCCGCCACATCGGCCCGGCGTACCCCCGCAGGGCCTCTTCGTCACGCCAGCGGCTGACCACGAGCACCCGGTGTCCATCCTCGGTCACCGAGCGCAACAGTTCACCGCCGAGGCACCCGTCCGTCCGCCCCAACTGCGGGATCACCTGGCTGACCAGATGCGCGCAGAACTCCTCGATGCGATCGGCCGTGACCTGCCCGGCCCAAATTCTGACGATCACGGCCACCACCTCCGGCTGGCTGGAGTCCCTGGCCCCATTATCAGCGGAAAACCGCTGGTGGGGAGGGGTGGGGCGACTCTTTCACGGAGAGTTGAGGAAGCCGAGGGGAAGGGACACGAGCAGGGCCCTCCGCTAGATTCCCGGTATGACCCTCACACCGGAAGCTCCCGCTCCGTCAACCCCCGCCCCGGGCGCGCCGAACAGCCTGTTCGCCGCCCTCAGCGCGCGCGCCCTCACCGAGCCGGCCCAGTTGCGTGAGGTCTACGAGCAGCCCGGCGACCACGCGCGCCGCAAGCAGGTGGACCACCTCCACGAGGTCGCCCAGCGCCTCATCGCCTGCGCCTCGCTGGTCTTCGTGGCCAGCTCCGACGCGGCCGGCCGCTGCGACGTCTCCCCGCGCGGCGGCCCAGCCGGGGTCGTCTCGGTGCTCGACGAGTACACCCTGGCCATTCCGGACGCCACCGGCAACAAGCGCCTGGACACCCTGCACAACATCCTGGAGAACGGCCGGGTCGGGCTGCTCTTCGTCGTCCCGGGGCGGGACACCACGCTGCGGGTCAACGGGCGGGCCTGTGTCTCCACCGACCCGGAGCTGCTGCGGCAGCTGACGGCCGTCGGCAAGCCCCCGCGCAGCGCGATCGTGGTGGCCGTGGAGGAGGTGTACGCCCACTGCCCGAAGGCGCTCATGCGCGGCTCGGCCTGGAAGCCGGAGAACTGGCTGGCGACGGACGCCCAGCCGACGTCGGCGGAGGTCACGCTGTCGCACTTGCGGGACGACTCGCTGACCATCGACATGATCGAGCAGACGGAGCGGGAAGCGCTGCTGTACCGCTACGAGTAGACGCGGCGCCGGTGCGCCGTTGGCGGTGCGCCCGTGTGCCGGTGTGCCGGTGTGCCGGTGTGCCGGTGTGCCGTCGGCGGGCGCCCGGTACGCCGGTTGATCGGCGCCGGTGGGCCCCGCCGCCGGTCCGGGTGGGCCGGCCACGGGGCCTCGCTCGCCCCGGCCCGGGTCAGGCGGCCTTCGGGACGTCGATCACCGCCGCGCCGTCGGCGGCCCGTTGGACGGCCTCGACGCCCTTGTGGGCGGCGTCCTTGCTGACGTAGCCCTGGCCGGTCGCGACGATCTCGCCGTTGCCCGCCTTGAGCCGGAACCGGTACTTGCCGCCGGCGTCCTGGTAGACCTCGAACTTGCCCGACATCCGGGCCACCTCCTCGTGCGGCACGGGTGCGCCGCGTCGATCCGTCCCCCTCCCCCTCTCAGTCACCGTGCGCCCGGCGCGGAGGCCCGCGCACGCGGTCGGCCGCCGGATGGGTGACGCCGGGCGGATCGGGGTTTGCGGGGGTGCCGGGGAGGCCGCCGGTGGCTTGAATGGACGGATGGACTGCGTGTTCTGTGCGGTGGTGGCGGGCGAGGAACCGGCGCACCGGGTGCTGGACGATGCGGCGGCGGTGGCCTTCCTGGACCGCCGGCCACTGTTCCCCGGCCACGTGCTGGTCGTGCCACGCCCCCACCACCGGACCCTGGCGGACCTGCCGACCGAGGAGGTCGGGCCGTTCTTCCTGCGGGTACAGCGGGTGGCGGCGGCGGTGGAGCGGGGGCTGGGCGCGGCGGGCAGCTTCGTGGCGGTGAACAACCGGATCAGCCAGTCGGTGCCGCACCTGCACGTCCACGTGGTCCCGCGCAATCCCAAGGACGGGCTGCGCGGGTTCTTCTGGCCGCGGGGGAAGTACCCGGACGAGGCGGGGGCGGCGGAGGTGGCGGCGCGGCTGCGGGCGGTGCTCGACGAGGGGTAGGGGCCGGGCGGGGTTGGGCGTACGCCCGGGGGAGCATCCAGGCGGGGGTGAAATCATTTTCCGGGCGGACGACTTCGCAGGTCGCGGGCCCTAGGGTCGGGGCATGAACGAACTCGCGCGGCTCGTGCAGCAGACCTCCGACCGGCTCGCGGGCCGGTGCGTCGGCGTGGTGGTCGCCGGGGTGGCCGGTGGCGCCGTGGAGATCCACGGTGCCGGGCGGACGGGTCCGGGGGGCGAAGTGCCCGGCGCCCGGACGTTGTTCGACATCGGCTCCGTCACCAAGGTGTTCACCTCGCTCGCGCTCGCGCGGCTGGCGCTCGACGGCACCGTACGTCTCGACGAGCCGCTCACGGAGGTGCTGCCCCGTTCGGCGGCCGTCCCGGCCCGGGGCGGGGCGGCGATCACGCTCCGGCACCTCGCCACCCACACGTCGGGGCTCCCCCGGCTGCCCCGGGGCATGCTGCTGCGCGCGCTGCTGCGGCCCAACCAGCCGGACCCGTACGCCCGTTGCACCGCCGAGCGAATACTCTCCGGGCTCGGGCGGACGCGGCTGCACTCCGCCCCCGGGCGCAACTTCCGGTACTCCAACCTCGGCGTCGGGCTGCTCGGGCTGGCCCTCGCCCACCGGTCCGGCAGCGCGTACGGGGAGTTGGTGGACCGCGAGGTCTGCGCACCGCTGGGGCTGACGGACACCTGCCTGCGGCCGGACGCCGACCAGTCCGCCCGGCTGGCGTCCGGCCATGCGCCGAGCGGGCGCCCGGTGCCGTCCTGGGAGTTCGCGGCGCTCCCCGGCATGGGCGGGCTCCGCTCGACGGCGGCCGACCTCGCGGCCTTCCTGCGGGCGCAGTTGGCGGCCGAGGGCGAGCCGGACGCACCGCTGGCGCCGGCGATGCTGCTCACCCGGGAGACCAGGCACCGGGTCAACCCGTTCGCCTGGACGCACCTCGGCTGGCTCGGCCACCGCTTGCACGCCCAGCAGGGCAGGCACCTGCAGTTGTGGCACAACGGGGGGACGGGCGGGTCGGCCTCCTTCCTCGCGTTCGACCCGGAGCAGCAGGTGGGGGTGGTGGTGCTGGCCAACTCCCGGCGGTCGGTGGACGAGGCGGGCACGGCGCTGCTGCGGCGCCTGCAGGTGGGGCTCGGCGCGGCCGGGCGCTGACCGGCGGGTCCTCCCCCCGCACCTCGGCTCGCCCGCCGACTGTCGTTTCGGTCGTGTCGGTCGGTCGCCCCTGCCGAACGGCACCCCCTGGTGCCGGACACACTCCGGCTGTTTCGGTCCAAAGGGTGTCGATTGGCACTGTTCCGGAGGGTGGTGGGCGATCGATCCTGATGGTCCGCCATCCGGCAGTCGCAGTTCCGGTTGGGGAGACGGTCGAGGCAAGGAGGGCGAAGTGGCGATGCTGTGGTCGCCCGGGTGGGCGTGGTCGTTCGTGGAGAACGGCCAGGCCCGTCGCGGGTCGGCCGGTCCGCTCGGGCCGGTGGTGCAGGTGCACCGGGCGTTCCGGCCGGTCCCGTGGCGGGCGCGGACGTGGCTGGACACCGTAGCGGTGGTCCTGGCGCTGGTGGTCTGCCTGGCGTTCGGTCAGTGGTGGCCCGCCCCGGTGGTGGCGGCCGCGGCGGTGGTGGGCGCGAACGGGTACGGCGCCCTACGGCCCGCGCCCGGGCTGCGCACCGTACGGGTCCATGAGGGCGGTCTGGCACTGGTCGGGGCGGGCGCCGACGAGCGGCTGCTGCCGTGGGCGGGCATCGAAGCCGTCGAGTACTCCCCCGGCGGGCGGCGCCGGGAGCCCGAGCGGATCCGAATATGGCCCGCCGGTGCGGACGAGCCCGTTGTGCTGGCCCGACTGCACGGGTTGGAGGGGTTGGCGCGGGAGGTGGACGAGCGCCTGTCCCCGTGCCTCCGGGCCGCGCTGCACGAGGCGCTGCGCAGCGAGGGGAGCGTCCGGTTAGCCCGGGGGCGGCTGACGGTGACGGCCGGCGGGCTGGTGCACCGGCCGCCGCACCCCCTGGTCGCGGCGGCGGCGTACCGGTGGGCGGAGGTGCACTCGGCCCGGGCGACCGGTCTCGGCGAGCTGGAGCTCCGGACGCGGTCGGCGGGGCTGCCGCTCACCCTCCCGGTGCCCAACGCCCGTGCGGCGGCGGAGTTCCTGGAGGACGTCCGGGGCTCGGGCGCCTTGGCGAACGCCTAGAGGGTTGGATTCCCAAACTCACCGACCTATAGTGAGTTTGCTTTTCCAATCCACCGCAGAGGAGAGGCGGCCCGCCATGCGCGATGCCGTGATCGTCGAAGCCGTCCGCACCCCGGTCGGGAAGGGCAAGCCGGGAGGCTCGCTCTCGGGCGTCCACCCGGTCGAACTGCTCGCCCACACCCTCCAGGCTCTGATCGGGCGCAGCGGCATCGACCCGGCCCTGGTCGACGACGTGATCGGCGGCTGCGTCGACCAGGTCGCGGAACAGGCGATGAACACCACCCGCTACGCCTGGCTGGCGGCCGGGTTCCCGGAGTCCGTTCCGGCGACCACCGTGGACCGGCAGTGCGGCTCCTCCCAGCAGGCGGTGCACTTCGCGGCGCAGGGGGTGATCTCCGGGGCGTACGACCTGGTGGTGGCCTGCGGGATCGAGTCGATGAGCCGGGTGCCGATGTGGTCGAACGTGCCGCCGGGGGCAGATCCGTTCGGCGCCGCCGTCGCGGCCCGCTACCCGGGCGGGCTGGTTCCGCAGGGGGTCGGCGCCGAGCTGATCGCCGCCAAGTGGTCGCTCACCCGGGAGGCCATGGACGAGTTCGCGGCCGGGTCGCACGCCAAGGCCGCCAGGGCGCACGCGGAGGGCCGGTTCGCGGACGAGCTGGTCCCCGTACCGACGCCCGAGGGCCTGGTCACGACGGACGAGTCGGTGCGCCCGGGCACCACGCCCGAGGTCCTGGCGGGGCTCCGTCCGGCCTTCGCCGACCCGGCCTACGCCGAGCGCTTCCCGCAGATCGACTGGTCGGTCACGGCAGGCAACAGCAGTCCGATCAACGACGGCGCCTCAGCCGTCCTGATCACCAGCAGCGAGACCGCCGCCCGACTGGGGCTGCGCCCGCTGGCCCGGCTGCACTCCTTCGCCGTCACCGGGTCGGACCCACTGCTGATGCTCACCGGCGTCCTGCCCGCCACCGAGAAGGTGCTGCACCGCGCCGGGCTCTCGCTCGCCGACATCGACCTGTTCGAGGTCAACGAGGCCTTCGCCAGCGTCGTCCTGGCCTGGCTGCAGGAGACCGGCGCCGACCCGGCCCGGCTGAACGTCAACGGCGGCGCCATCGCCCTCGGCCACCCGCTGGGCGCGAGTGGCACCCGACTGATGACGACTCTGGTGCACGAACTGCGCCGCAGTGGAGGGCGGTTCGCCCTGCAGACCATGTGCGAGGCGGGCGGCCTGGCCAACGCCACGATCCTGGAGGCGGTCGACTGACGCCGACCGATCACCCCCTAAGGGCCGCAGGGGGCCCGCCCCGCAAGGGATCAGTACCTCTCTGAGTGGACGTCAGGCCACCCGCCGGCGACCTACCGTCGCCCGTATGAGCCGACACACGAGCCGAGTTCGCACCACCGCCGCGTTCGCAGCCCTGCTGCTCGCCGTGCCCCTGTCCGTCGCAGCGGCGGCACCGGCCCTGGCCGCACCCGCCGCACCCGCCGCACCGGTCGCCGCCGCTGCCGGTGCGGCCGGCAGCTCCGCCGCGACCGGCACGCCGAGCGCGGTGCACCTCGAACTCCCGCGCCCGACCGGGCCGTTCACGGTCGGGCAGGAGGTCCTGCACCTGGTCGACGAGAACCGCCCGGACCCATGGGTGCCCTCCGCCGGGCCGCGCCAGCTGATGGTCACGATGTACTACCCCGCCCACGCCGGGACGGGCAGCCCGGCCCCGTACATGACCGCCGCGGCCGCCCGGCTGCTGCTGGACAGCAAGCTCCCGGGCAACAGCATCCCGACCGAGGCCGTGACCGGCACCCGGACCTGGTCCAGGACGGACGCCCGCCCCCAGGGCGGCCACTACCCGCTGGTGGTCCTCTCCCCCGGCTTCACCATGCCGCGCGCCTCGCTCAGCAGCCTCGCCGAGGACCTGGGCAGCCGCGGCTACGTGGTGGCACTGGTCGACCATACGTACGAGAACACCGGGACCACCTTCCCGGACGGGCAGACGCTGCCCTGCGTGGAGTGCGGCAAGCTCACCACCCGCGAGGCCTGGAAGGGCCTGGACGAGAGCCGGGCGAAGGACGCCTCCTTCGTCATCGACCAGCTGACCGACCGCCCCCACCCGGCCTGGCGCTACGCCCGCATGATCGACCGCGATCGGATCGGCATGGCCGGGCACTCCGTCGGCGGCGCGGCCAGCGTCCCGGCGCTGGTGACGGACGACCGGATCCGGGCGGGGGTGGACCTGGACGGCAGCATGGACTACGAGGTGCCCGAGTCCGGGATCGGCGGCAAGCCGTACCTGATGATCGGCCACCCGCTGCCCGGCGCCGAGGACCCCAGCTGGACCGACAGCTGGCCCCGGCTCGACGGCTGGAAGCGGTGGCTGACCGTCGACGGCACCGACCACGGCAGCTTCACCGACTACCCGCTCTTCCTCAAGGCGCTCGGCGCGCCCCAGCCCCCGGAGACCACCATCACGGGGCAGCGTGCCGTCGAGCTCACCCGCCGGTACGTCGGGGCGTTCTTCGACCTCCAGTTGAAGGGCATCGACCAGCCGCTGCTCGACGGGCCGACCGCCGCCGACCCGGAGGTCCACTTCCACTCCTGACCAGCTGCACCCGCGGGGCCGTCGGCGCGCTGCCGGCGGCCCCGTCGGCCTTGAGCACGCCGCCCGACGGCGCTCCGCTACGCGGCGGAGGCAGCGGCCGAGGCGATCGGTTCGAGCAACGGGTGCGGGCGGACCAGGGCGCGGGAGACCGGGTCCTCGCGGTGGCCGCCGGCGTGGGCCGGGTTGGGGCGCATGGTGACCTCGGCCGGGGGGACGGGCCCGCCGCCGCAGCTGGGGCAGGCTCCGATGAGGTCGAGGTCGGTGCCGCAGGCGCGGTGCGCGAACAGGTGGTGCGGGCCGCCCGGGGTCGCGTGCCGACCGCCCCAGCGGCTCAACTGGTAGAGCGGGCCCCAGAGTTCGAGGCCGGTGTCGGTGAGCAGATAGCCGTGGCGGAGCGGCGCCTGCTGGTACGGCTCCTTGCGCAGCACCCCCGCCGCGACCAGGGCGTTGAGGCGCGCGGTCAGGACGGCTCGCGGGATGCCCAGGTGGACGAGGAAGTCGTTGAAGCGCTGCACGCCGTAGAACGCGTCGCGGACGATCAGCAGGCTCCAGCGTTCGCCGACCACCTCCAGGGCGCGGGCCAGTGCGCAGTCCTGCAGTTCGTAGTCCGTTCCCAGCGCCATGCGGGCCAGCGTAGTCCACGGGCGACATGGGTTCAATGAACAGACTTTCGGTGGTAGCGTCCCACTCGAGATGAAGGTTCATTCACCAGACCCATCGGCCCGCCCTCCGGAGGGAACACCCATGTCCCCCGCACCACCTGCCGCGTCCGCACTGCCCGGCCTGCTCGTCCGGGCCCGCCGGTCCGTACGGCCGCTCCGGCCCGCCCGGCCTGTTCGACCCGCCCGGCCTGTTCGGCCTGTTCGGCCTGGTGCCACCCTGGCCGTCACGGCGGCCGCCACCGCCCTGGGCACCGTCGCGTACACCGCCCCCACCGCCTCGCTCGCCGCCACCGCCCAGGCCGCTCACCTCGGCGCCACCGGCCGCACCTGGATCCTCACCGGCACCCTCGTCGGCATCTCGGCCCTCCTGCTCACGGCCGGCAGCGCCGCCGACGACCACGGCCGCAAACGGGTCTTCACCTCCGGCGTGCTGCTGTTCGCCGCCGCCGAGGCCCTGGCCGCACTCGCCCCCGACGGCAGCGTCTACCTGGCCGCCCGGATCCTGCTCGGCGCCGCCTCCGCCGCCGTCCTCGCGCCCGCACTCGGCCTGATCAGCCACGCCCACCCGGCCGGGCCGCAGCGGATCCGGGCGCTCGGCGTCTGGGGCGCGGCCGTCGGCCTCGGCATCGCGGTCGGACCGGTCTACGGCGCGCTAGTCCAGCAGTGGGCGGGCTGGCGGGCGGTCGGCGGCGGACTCGCCGTCGTCTCGGCCGCCGTCGCCGTCTGCGCCGCCGTCCTCCTCACCGAGTCCCGGGCCGAACGGCCCCGCGCGCTGGACCCGTACGGCGTGCTCACCCTCGCCGCCGGAACCACCCTGCTCATCACCGGACTCGCCGAGGGCCGTGACGGCTGGGGGCGAGCCTGGGTGGTGACGCTTCTGGTCGGCGGGGTGCTGCTGCTCGCCGCCTTCGCGGTGGTCGAGACGAAGGGCCGCGAGCCGATGCTCGACCCGACCCTGTTCCGCAGCCCCGGCTTCCTCGCCGCGACCGGCGGCGCCCTGTTCACCGGGCTCTCACTGGTCGGCTTCATGAGCTACCTGCCCACCCTGCTCCAGGGCGTGCTCGGCCTCTCGGGCCTGGCAGCGGGCGGCGTACTCGCACTGTGGTCCGGCCTGTCCGTGGTCGCCGCCCTCCAGGCCCGCCGACTGGCCGCCCATCTGTCGGCCACCACCCAGGTCGCCCTCGGCCTGTTCGTCTGCGGCGTCGGCGAGGCCGGACTGTACGGCCTCGGCCCCGACTCCTCGTGGCTGCGGCTGGCCCCCGGCCTGGCCGTGGCCGGCCTCGGCAGCGGCGTCCTCAACGCGGCCCTCGCCCGGCTGGCGGTCAGCAGCGTCCCCGCCCACCGCGCGGCCATGGGCTCGGGCGCCAACAACACCTCCCGCTACCTCGGTTCCGCCCTCGGCGTCGCCGCGACGGTCGCTGTCGCCTCCTCCGCCCACCCTCGCACCCCCGGCCCCGAGGCCGCCGCCCACGCCCTCGCCACCGGAACCGACCGCGCGGTCCTGCTCGCCGCCACCCTCTGCCTCCTCGGCGCAGTCCTCGCCCTCACCGCCCGCCACGCCGAACGCCGCACCGCCCCCACGCCCCGCTGACCGGGCACGCGCCCAAGAAACCGCCCCACCCGACTTCTTACGCAGGCCAACCGGCCACCTGGAGTAGAAAAGGCCGCTTGGCCCCCACCCCAACCACCACAAGAAGTCGAACCCGTCGACTTCCCACACACAGCCACCGAATACGCACCGGCCCCCCGATACGGCCACACGGAACGTCAACCCGGCCGACTTCCCACGCACGCCCACACCCGAACACGAACCCACCAGCCACCCGCGCGAACGGCAGCCTCGCCCCAACCCGAGCCAACAACGCAGACAGTCGGACCCGCCCACTCCCCCACGCACAGCGCCAGGCAACCCATGCTCGCGTCTACTGCCGCTCGGCACGGGCGCAGGGCACACAGAACGTCGACCCAGCCGACTTTCATGCACGCCGACACCCCAACACGAACCAACCGACCTCCCTGGGCCACAAGGACCACCCGGTCCCACCCCGAGGCCGACACAGGAAGTCGAACCCGCGACTCTGCTGGCGAAGTCGGTTGGGGTGGTTGTGGGACAGTAAGTGCCTGTTGATTTGGGTGGGTTGGCTGACTGTGGGGGTGGGTCGTGCTG
>NZ_JBEZXE010000036.1:0-98003 GCF_040637885.1 Kitasatospora sp. NPDC028055
AGCCCGTAGGCGGTGCGAGGACCCACCCGATCGGCCAGTTCCTGCAGACGGTCGCGCAGTGCGGCGTCGGCCGCCGCGATGCGACCGTCGCGCCCCGCCGCCTCCTCAAGGTCCTGCAGGGCACGGTCGAGGACCCGTCGCTCGCACGAGACCTCGGACACGGATCCGCCCCGCTCCAGCAGGTCCACCCTGCCGTAGCGCTCGTCCTGGTGTCGGTGCATCACCTCAAGCAGCTCGGCGAGGTCGCCCAGGGTTGCCGCAGCGCGCGTCGGATCGGTTTCGAAGAGTGCTTCGAGCGTGCCGCCGGAGACGTCCTCGACCACGGCGACGTCCGCCGGATAGTGGCGCCGGCTGTCATCCGCCAGGAGTACTTGCGGAACCCGTGCCCCGAGGCTGTCCAAGCTCCGCTGCGCGGTAAGGAACGGGACCAGTCCGGAGGCGGGCGCGAACGGGTCAGCCGGATCGGCCTCTCGCGCGCCTGGCCAGAAGTTCTCGGCATCGGCCCAGCTGTAGACGATCACACTCGCCGTGCGGGTTCCGTCAAGGCGGACCCGGTACACCCCTTTCTTGCTCCCCCCGCGCAACCGGTCCACTGCGACGACGCGGCATCCCGATCCGAGCGCGTCACGCACAAGCCCCGCCAGGTCTTCGATCTCCGCGAATTGCCGCATCCGCGGAACCTACTGGAGGCGGCGCCGCGCGTGCCACGGGATATCTCCCTCACCTCCGACTGCCGAACGAACGAACGACGTACGTCCAAGCTGCCGCCCAACCGCACCGAGGCAATAACGCCTGCCCTCGACGCACACCTTGCACGGACGGCCTCCGGAGCCCGGAAGTCCAGGCCGGCGTTGGGGAGGCGCTGGTCCCGGTCCGCCGGATCGGGTGGTGGTGCCCGATCCGGCGGCCGGCGGTTCCACTGCGGAGTCAGCCGGTCAGGAGTGGGCGAGCACGTCGGGGAACCGGGACAGCGGATCGATGTGCACGGCCCTGCCTCGTCAGGCGTTGAGCGTGGTGATGTTCCACCAGCGTTCGTCACCGAGCTCGAGTGTGATCGGCGTGGGGGCAGCCTTGCCGCGGTGGAGCATGGCCGGGTAGCTGCCGTCGGGCAGCGGCCTGGTGGTCCACGGCTGGCCGTCGTGCCCGTTGTCGGGCACCGAGGGGATGGTGAGCTCGACGGCGTTCGCCAGATCGTCGGCCTTGACGCCGTCGGGCACCTGCCGGAGGGTGAAGATCTGCTCGAAGTGGGGGCGCTGGACCAGGCGGTGGGCGATGTGAGCCTCCTTGCCCCGGCCGTAGAGCAGGTAGGTGAGGTGCGCGGGGAAGGGCTCCTCGCTGAACCGGCGGAAGTTCAGCACCCGCTTGATCCGCGCGGTGAAGCCGCCCGAGATGGGCTCCCAGACCCGGTCCTCGCCGTTGCCGGTCTGGGTGACCCGGTCGAGCCGGGCCGGGTACTCGGTGACCGAGCCGTCGCCGATCGGGGGCAGCACCATGTCCTCGGTGTTGCGCACCGCGTGCCAGCTGGCCGGGCGGTCCGCCTGGTCCTTGAGGTAGATGTCGACGATGTCGGTGGGCAGGTCGTACTCGACCACGACCTGGTAGCGGTGCTCGGCCATGCCGAACATGGCCAGGTGGTAGCCGAAGACCGTGTCCCGGCCGGACAGGATGAAGGAGTGGACCGAAGGGTCCTCGTGATCGTGGTCGTGACGGGTGGTCATGCGAGCTCCTTCTGGACGCTGTGCTGTGGTGCGGAGGGATGCGGTAGGGACGTGTGCCGGCGCTGCCAGAAGACCCGGTCGCTCCAGCGGCTTTCCAGGCTGTACACCGCGCGGTGGTTGCGCCGGTAGGCGGTGAGGATCGCGGCGACCTGGGTGCGGTAGGTCTCCAGTGCCCGGTCGTCGCCGTCGAGGTGGGCGGCCAGGGCCGAGGCTCCGGTCATACCGGTGTGCAGGGCGGTGAGGATGCCCTGGGAGGAGAGCGGGTCGAAGGCGGCGGCGGCGTCACCGACGGCGATCCAGCCGTCGCCGGTGGGAGTGTCGAGGTACGAGGAGTGGGCGGGGGCCCGCCGAGGAGTCGCGTCGGTGGGCAGCGGGTGGGCGCCGGCCCGGACCGCGACGTGCCGGGTCTGCCGCAGCAGCCGGGCGAAGTCCGAGCGGGTGCGCGGTGCGGGCGGGGCGAGGTCGGCGTCGGTGAAGTAGGCCACCAGGCGGCGGCCGGTGGGCAGCAGCGCGGTGTACCACCAGCCGTCCTGGGCGGATTCGACCAGCGAGCAGGTCTCGCCCGCTCGGCCCGTCGGGTCGGGTGCCAGGTCCAGGCAGGTGGCGACCAGCCCGTCCATGCGGTGGGCGGCGGCCCGGCCGACGGAGGCCACCGCCCGCCGGCGGCCGCTGGCGTCCACCAGCCAGGTGCACCGGACCATCCGCTGCTCGCTTGGTCCGCGCAGTGCGACTGCCCAACTTCCTTCTGCGGAACGGGACCTCGGGCGCGCTGTGGTGCGCTCCGCCACTTCGGCGCCGGCCGAGCCGGCCGCTTCGCGCAGGCACCGGTCGAATCGAGCCCGGTCCAGGTGCCAGCCGGGACCGTTCGGGTCGTTGATGAAGTCCGTGCGACGCAGGGCGGTCGATCCCCAGGCGGAGAGGTTGGCGTAGCAGGTCAGGTGGCCGGCCAGGACGGGCCGTTGACCGGCGCCCAGGTCGCCGAGCAGGACCTTGGCCACCGAGGGCAGGGCCTCGCCGAGCCTGGGCGGGCCGTTCCCGGCGTCCGTGAGCAGGACGGTCCGGCCCGCGCGCGCCAGGGTCAGGGCGGCGGCGGCGCCCGCCGGGCCGCCGCCGGCGACCACCACGTCGTAGTGGTCGCCCGCGGCGGTGCGCCGACCGGTCATCAGGCGTCGACCGGTCATCAGGCGTTGTCGCGGAAGGGCGCGACCTTGTCGATGAAGCCGGCCGTCACCTCTTCGGCGGTGTAACCGCTGACCGAGATCGCCTGGTTGACCGCCACCGACGCGAGGGCCGGGTCTGCGGCCTGGGGCACGTGCAGCGTCACCAGGTTCTGGGTGAGCGGAACGCCTTCGAGGTCGATGGAGGGCCTGGACTCCACCTGGATCCGGTCGGGGAAGTCCTTGGCGCCCTCGCGCACTTCGACGATGCCGAGCCGGTACCAGTCGTCGATCATCTGGTTGAGCTGCTCGGTGTTCTGCCCGCGCAGCCCACGCAGCCACACGGCCCGCCGCTCGAACGCCTCGGTGCGTTCGGCCAGCGGCCGGGTCTCGTCCACGACCACCTGGTAGTCGTCCTCGGTGAGGACGTGGTTGGGGACCCGGGCCGGCCAGAACGTCGGCAGGTACGGGTCGTGGCGCGGGCCGAGGGACAGCTCGTAGCCGGAACGGCAGCTGGCGGTGTCGCTCTGCCACGGGACGGCCATCCACCGGGAGAGGTCACCCGGTGCCTGGGCGTACAGCGGTCCGTTCACCGACAGCGCGGTCTCGGGAGTGAGGACCGTGCCGTACGAGGGCTCGGGCTGGTCGGCCGGGCGGTGGCGGATCCGGAACGGCGCCATGTACATCGAGGGGTGCCGGATCGGCCAGGTGACCTCGCAGCCGGGGTGGAAGGCGTCGGCGAGGCAGAAGTCCAGTGCGGCTCGGTCGAGCGCGGCCGGCTGCTCGGCGAGGCGCACCTCGGCAAGTGTCCGGGGCGGCGGGGTGGCCCCGAGGGTGCCCCAGTCGTCCTCGAAGTCACCGTCGGCCCAGTACTGGAACATCCGGTACTGGGTCGGGGAGAACGCCATGTGGTGCAGCGGCGAGCGCGGCGGGATGGCCATCGCATCCCCGTACAGCCAGGGCCAGGGGACGGGCGAGGCGTCGTCGCGCCCGAAGTCGCGCAGCGCGTTGAACACCTGCCGGCGCAGTGCGCGCCGGGTGGGGGCGTTGCTGCTGAGCCGGGCCAGCATTTGCGGGGTGGTGAACTGGCCGAGACCGTCGTGCCCGTAGTACCCGGCGAAGCCGTGGTTGACCCACTGATGATCGGTGAAGCGCTGGAGCACCGGTGCGATGTGGCGGGTGAAGGAGACCCTGTCCGGGAACGGCAGCGATCCGGCGCCGACGAACACGTCGTACAGCAGGTCGTAGAGGGTGCGGATGCCCTTCAACGCGGGGGCGTAGTTGGGCGGGGCGACCAGGACCCAGGCGGGGTCGACCGGCAGAACGCGGCCGCCGACGGTGACGGTCGCCGTGACCGGGCCGTCGCCGATGTCGTCGTGCCAGCCGTCGTTGTTGGCGTAGGTGGTGATCGGCTTGCCGTTGTAGGAGGCTGACTGGCCGAAGCCGCCGAGCACCAGCAGGTGCCCGTCCTC
This sequence comes from Kitasatospora sp. NPDC028055, assembly GCF_040637885.1. Classification (NCBI taxonomy): domain Bacteria; kingdom Bacillati; phylum Actinomycetota; class Actinomycetes; order Kitasatosporales; family Streptomycetaceae; genus Kitasatospora; species Kitasatospora sp. NPDC028055. The sequence continues at coordinate 4,348 of NZ_JBEZXE010000036.1, forward strand.
GTCGGTGCGCAGTTCCCCGAGATAGACCTCCTTCCCCATGAACTTGCCCTCGCGGAAGTGGAAGTCGGGGCCTGAGAGGTTTCTCCCGCTGATGCCGATCGGGCCCGGGTCGATGATCAGGTCTTTTCGGAGGTCGCCGGTGATCTCCTTGTTGCGCAGCTCGGACGCTTTGGCGCTCGCCGCGTCGGGAATGTCGAGAGCGAGCTGGAACTGGTACCAGGCAGCCTTCTTGTTCGCCAGGTGCGCGCTCCAGCGGATGTCGGCGTTGTCCGCGGTCAGCTCGGTCACCACCTCGCCCAGGGCGTTGTACCCGTAGACCCGAAAGCGCGCCGCCTCGCGTTTGATCGCGCCGGCGGAGTCCTTGTAGAAGCCCGGGTCCTGCGGCGCGGGGTCGGGCACCTCGGGTGCGATGTAGTACTCATCGAGTGAGTTTCCGACTCTGGCGATTCCGATGGCGGGGTGGATCGCAGCACGGACGATCTCGTCGGTCATCTGGCTCGGTGCCTCCAATTCCGGGGATGCGGCTACGAGCTGACAGTTCGTTTGCAGAACACTATGGGGGGAGGCTCTGCTCCGATTGGAGGGACACGCATGACCACTCGGGAGGGTGAGGCGGGAATCCGGTGCCGTCCGGAAACCGGTCGCTGCCGGTCAGGCCGCGTATGCGTACTCGTCGATGATCGGGACGGCTCGGGGGCGACGGTCAGCGGGAACAGGCCGACAGAAATACCGGAATCCCCGGACGACCCGCCGCCCCGAAGGCCCGTTCAGAGCAGCGTGGGCGCGTGGAAGGTGCCGAGGGCGCCGGAGGCGAGGTCCCGGTCCAGCCAGTAGCGGCGCGGTTCGGCGAGCATCACGTAGACGCTGACCGCGAGGATGCCCGGGATCTCGGCGAGCTCCTCGTCGATGAAAGCCGCCAGGGCGGAGCGGTCGGTGACCAGGCCGGTGCACAGGACGGACAGGTCGCTGGCGACGTGGACGGCGAGGCGGGTCTGGGGCAGCTGGTCGAGGCGCCGCATGACCTCGGGGGTCCCGCCGGGGGCGACCCGCAGGCGGAGCATGAACGGGGTCCGGAAGCCGAGCCGTTCCGACACGATCTCCAGGCGCGGTTTGACCCAGCGCTCGTCCAGGACCCGGCGCACCACCCGGTGTGCGGTGGAGGTGGGCAGGGCGGCGGCGCGGGCGATGCTCGCGGCGGAGGCCCGGCCGTCCTGGATCAGTTGCGTGACGACGCTGCGCTCGGCATCACTGAGGGGCTTGGCGGGCGGGTTGGCCGTCGCGGTGCCCTCCGGGCCGACCCCGGCGAGTTCCAGCAGGCCGGCGCGCTCGGCGTCGGTGAGGAACTGTGGGTCCCAGCTGGCGCCCCGGCGCAGGGTGCTGAGCGCGGGCAGGGCGTTGACGCGGCGGACACCGGGGATCGAGAAGAGCCGGTCGATCGCCTCGCTGGTGGCCGCCTCGGACGGGGCGTGGATCACGGCGTAGAGCGGGTAGTCGCCGGAGATCTGCGCCAGCCGCTGGACGTGGGGAAGGTCACGCAGCCGCTCCAGGACCGCCAGCGGGGTCTCGCCGGTGGTGTCCAGGAAGACGTGGACCGGCATCGCGGTGGAGTGCAGGCCCCAGTCCGCCTGCCCGACCACGCGCACCGTGCGGGCCTTGTGCAGCCGGTCGTAGCGGCGTTTGAGGGTGCCCGCGTCGGCGGACAGGATCGCGCCGATGTCGTCCCAGGTGGCCCGGGGGGCTACGTGCAGCGCCCCGATCAGGCGCCGGTCGAGCTCGTCGAGGAGAGGCCCAGTCATGTTTCCGTACCTTAGACTGCCAGTTGATCCCATCGTGACATGGAAGATCTAGAAAATCTCTCACTTGGATGCCATCGTGTGCGAAAACATCCCTCAGTAGTGCCGAAAGGGTAGCCATGAGTGCCACCACGACCGAGTCGCGGGAGACCGAGCCCGGCTCGAGATCCATGCGCGCCATGAACCGCGCGATGGCGGCGATCGAGAAGGCCGGCAACCGGCTGCCCGACCCGTTCTGGCTGTTCTGGGGCCTCGCGGCCCTCGTCGCCGTACTCAGCGCCGTACTGGCCGCCGAGCACGTCAGCGCCGTGCTCCCGGGGACGCAGAAGACCATCGAGGTGCAGAGCCTGCTCAGCACGGACGGGTTCAACCTCGTCGTCGGACACGCCGTCGAGAACTTCGCGAGCTTCCCGCCGCTGTCGACGGTCCTCATCGTGATGTTCGGCATCGTCGTCGCCGAGAAGAGCGGTCTGTTCGAGACACTTCTACGGCGCCTGGTCGCGCGGGCCTCGGGCCGTTACCTGACCTTCGCGCTGGCGCTGACCGCGATGGTCAGCCACGTCGCCGGCGACGCCGCGTACGTGACCCTGATCCCGCTCGGCGCGGCGCTCTACCGGGCCGCCGGCCGCAGTCCGGTCCTCGGCTGCGTCGTCGCGTACGTGTCGGTCTCCGCGGGCTTCAACGCCTCCCCGGTCCTCACCACGACCGATGTGCTGCTGTCGTCGATGTCCACGGCCGCCACCCACGTCATCGACCCGCACGCGGTGGTGACCCCGGTGTCGAACTACTGGTTCGGGCTCGCGTCGTCGGTCCTCATGGCGTTCGTGATCACGGTCGTCGTCGAGACGGTCCTCGTGCGGCGCTCGGACCTGGAGCCCGACGAGCCGGTGGCCGCCGCGCCGATCGCCGAGAAGGCGGAGGCGCAGCAGATCGAGGCGACCGCGCGGCAGCGCAGCGCGCTGCGCGGGGCCGGAGTGGTCGCGCTGGGCCTCGCCGCGCTCCTGGTCGCGGCGATGATCCCGACGCACTCGCCGCTGCGCGGCGACCACGGCGGCATCCTCAACTCGCCGGTGTTCAGCGGTATGGCGGTGGTCCTCGGGGTGTTCTTCGCCGTGATCGGCTGGATCTACGGCCGACTCGCCGGCACCTTCCGCGGCGCCCCCGACGTGATGGCCGCGATGGCCGACGGTACCAAGTCGATGGCACCGACCATCGTCCTGTTCTTCGCGATGTCCCAGTTCCTCGCCTACTTCAAGTGGACGAAGCTGGGCGACATCCTCGCCGTCAAGGGCGCCGAGACCCTGCGCGACCTGCATCTCAGCGGCTGGCTCGTGCTGCTCGGTGTGGCCGGGCTGATCGCGGTGATGAACCTGCTGGTCACCAGCGGCTCCGCGCTGTGGGCGCTGGTCGCTCCGGTCCTGGTGCCGATGCTGATGCTGGTCGGCGTCCACCCGGAGGCCACCCAGGCCATGTACCGGGTCGCCGACTCGGTCACCAAGTGCATCACGCCGATGAGCCCGTTCTTCATGATGGCCGTCGCCTACCTGCGGCAGTACCGCAAGGACGCCGGCATCGGCACCCTCGCCTCCTTCACCCTCCCGGTGGCCGCCGTCGCCTGGGTCGCCTGGGTCGCCTTCTTCCTCGCCTGGTACCTGCTCGGCATCCCCTTCGGCATCGGCTGAGCCGCCCGTCCACCGTTTCGACCCGATCCGTCCGCACGAGAAAGTCGATCATGAACCCCGCCACAGTCACCCTCACCGACCGCGCCCACGAGGTCTCCTCGGAGATCGTCACCGACATCATGACCCTCGTCGGCCAGGAGACCAGCAGCTACGACCTGGCAGGCCTGGCGGCAGGTCGGGACCTCCTGCACGATCTGGCCGTCCACCGGCTCGGGCAGCCCGGCGAGGAGCACCGCCACCGCGGTGGCGAGCGCGGTGACACCCTCACCCTGACCTACCCCGGCACCGGCCCCGGGCACGTCGCACTGGTCGGCCACTACGACACCGTGTGGCCCACCGGCACCCTCGCCGGCTGGGCGCCGTCCGAGTCGGACGGCCGGGAGAGGCTCAGCGGACCGGGCATCTTCGACATGAAGACCGGCCTGGCCCAGGGCATCTGGGCCCTCAAGCTCGCCCGGGAGTACGGCGTCCCGGTGCCCACGGTCACCTTCGTCTTCAACGGCGACGAGGAGGTCGGCTCCCGGTCCTCCCGCCCGGTGATCGAGGAGATCGCGCACCACGCCGACGCGACACTGGTACTGGAACCGAGCGCGCACGGCGGCGCGGTCAAGACCGCCCGCAAGGGCAACGGCACCTTCCGCGTCACCGCCAGCGGCGTCGAGGCGCACGCCGGGCTCGCGCCCGAGGACGGGGCCAGCGCCATCACCGCGCTGTCCGAGTTCGTGGTCGCCGCCGCAGCCGTCGCCGCCCCCGAGTTGGGCACCACGATCAACCCCGGGCTCATCACGGGCGGCTCCGCCGCCAACGTCGTCGCCGGGCAGGCCACCGCGAGCGTCGACATCCGGGTCAGCAGCGAGGCCGAACGGGAGCGCGTGGACACGGAGCTGGAGGCCATCAAGGTCAGCGACCCGCGGGTCCGGATCGACATCGACCACGCCTGGAACCGGCCCCCGATGACCCTCAACGCCGCCTCCGCCCCGCTCCTCGGCCTCGCCCGCGAAGTCGCCCGCGAGCAGGGCCGCGACGGACTGCCCGCCGCCGCCGTCGGCGGCGCCAGCGACGCCAACTTCGTCGCCGCCCTAGGCCTGCCGGTGCTGTGCGGCATGGGCGCGGTCGGCGACGGCGCCCACGCCCAGGGCGAGTTCATCTACCCCGACACCGTCCCCGCGCAGACCGCCCTGGTCGCGGGCCTGCTGGGACGACTGGCCGAACCCCTGCACGGTCAGTCGGTGACTTCGCACGCGGGGTTCTAGGCCTCCAGCCAGCGGGGTCGGGTTTCGTCGTTGCCGAGGAGTTCGAGCAGGTGTGATCCTGGCCGGCGCTGCTTCAACTCCTCGGCCGATGAGGATGGTGGGTGGGCCGGTGGCGGTGCCGTACGGGAGCAGCGCCAGCTCGCGGGCTCAGTGCGGGTCGGAAGGTTCAGGCGACGGGGTCGAGCAGGTCCTCGAAGGCGTCCGGCATGGCTTTCCAACCGGGCTCCCCGGCCGCGAGCTCGGCATCGGTGAGCAGGCAGGAGTCGAGCAGTTCGGTGATTCCTTCCACGTCCAACCCCTCGGCGGTGAAGCTGAGTTGCTGGATCCGGTCGCCGTGGACGTAGTCCCAGTCCAGGGCGGCGGCGGCCCGGCGCGCGGGCGGGTAGAGCTCCCACACCGCGTCCGGCAGCGAGACCAGCCACGGCCCGCACTCCTCCACGGCGAGGTTGGCCCCGGCCGCGTCCCAGCCGAGCATCAGGTCGGGGCGGTTGGCGAGCCAGAACCGGCCCCGGCTGCGCTGCGCGGCCGGGACGAGCTGCTCCAGCGCCTCGTGCAACCGGGCCGGATGCAGCGGCCGGCGCCGCTCCCACACCAGCGTGGCCACCCCGGCTTCGTCGGCCTCCTGCGGCAGCAGGGCCAGCGCCGGGTTGACCCGGTCACGCGCGGCGGCCACGTCGAAGCCCGCGAGCGCCACGCGGACGAGTGCGCCGGTGCCCAGCCGTACGGCGCGGGCGGTCGGGTGGAGCTGGCGCAGCATCGCGATGCCGGTGTGCAACTCGGGCGTCCCGGCGGCCCGGGCGGCGTGGGAGACGGCCAGCACGTCGGCGTACTCGATCTGGTGGGCGAGCGCCTCGGCGACCGTGCGGTCGTCGTCGGCGCAGGTGTGCAGGTGGTGCTCGGAGAGTTCGTCCGAGACGGAGAGTTCCGGGACGACCCTGAGCGGGTCCACGGCGGTGACCACGCCGACGATCTCCACCGCATCGTGCATGCAGCGGTCGCCGACCTCGCCGCCCGCGATGACCTCGACCAGCGGGTGCGGCTCGCTGCCGCCCCACAGCTCCACCACGGCGAGCCGGTGACGTCCGGCATCGGCGATCCTCAGCAGTTCGGGCAGCAGGTCCTCGCGCAGCGCGCAGCACGGACAGTTGTTGGTGAGCGGAAGCTGGGCCTCGCCGAGCGGCCCGGAGGTGTCCCGGACCCGTCGGCGCACGCGACCGTCCTCGGCCTCGGTCAGGTCGTGGTGCAGGACCACTGCGTCCTGGCAGCCGTCGAGCAGTTCCAGGACGGCCTGGCGGCGCGCGGCCTCGTGGAGTCCTCCGACCACCACGACGGGCAGCAGCTTGGATCGGGACACCGGTTCTTCCTCCTGGGAGCTTCGCGCCGGAGTGGTCCGGGCGGGACGAACGTGGGGCGGAGGTCGCGTCCCGGGTCGTGTGGACCGGGAGGACTGGTACGACGCGGGACGCGACCGGCTTGTGCGGGTTGCTACCAGCTGGCCTTGCGGACACCTGGCAGGAACCCGGCGTGCGCCTGCTGGCGTACGCCGATCCGGGAGAGGCCGAAGGCGCGCAGGTAGCCGCGCGGCCGGCCGTCGACGGCGTCGCGGTTGCGGACCCGGGTGGCGCTGGCGTCGCGCGGCTGGCGCTGCAGCTCGGCCTGCGCGGCCAGGCGGTCCTCGGGCGAAGTCGCGGGGCTCGCGGGGTCGAAGCGGCGCCGGGTGCGGCGGTGCGAGTGCGAGATGGCATTGCCGAAGCCGGGCCTGCGGCCGGTGAGTTGGCAGTGAGCGGACATGGCGACTCCGAGTAACGGGAGAGGAGCGGCTACCGACGGGGACCGCGGCACGGGAATGCCCGCGGCACCGTGCTGGTCGACCTGACACCACCCTAAATGAAAACGAAAACCATTAAGCTATGGTGGTTGGCCGGTGCACAGAGGAGAGGTGAGATGACCCCGCAGGGCAAACCGCAGCCGCTGCCCGTCACCGTGCTCGGCGGCCCCGCCGCCGGCGTACGCGACTGCGTCGCCGACCTGGCCCGCATCGAGCTCCCGGGCGTGGCGGTGCTCGCCGTGCGGGTCAGTTCGGACGGCCGGACGGTCTGCTGGCAGCTGTCCGACCGCTCCGGACCGGTGGACGGCGACGTACTGACACCGTCGCGTCCCTGCTCCCCTCACCTGCTGCCGCCGGGCGTGCTCGCCGTCCTGCTTCGCCTGGCACGCGCCGGCCACTACCGGCACCTGCTGTTGGCCCTCCCGCCGGGCATGGCGGCCGACCTGGTCGCCCTCGATGTCGCGCACGGCCACGTCTGCGGGCAGTCGCTCGCCGACCACCTGCGGATCGACACGGTCGCCATCGCCGTGAACCTCTCCCGCCTGGAGGACGATCTCGGCTGTGGCGACCGGCTCCTGGACCACGGACTGGCCGTCGGCCCCGACGACCGGCGAACCGTCGCCGAGACCACCGCCCGGCATCTGGAAGGCGCCGACGTGGTGGTGACCTCGAACACGAACGACCCCGGCCCCGCCGCCTCCGCGCGCGCCGTCGCGCTGGCGCTCCATCTCTGCGCCGGCCACGAGCTGACCCACATCTGCCACGACCAGCTGACCGGCGGCTTCTGGATGCCCAATCCTTCGACACTGGTGGGTGGGAACCACTTCGACGCCGACGAAGTGCGGGAACGGCACGGGCCCCTGCCGTTCCCCAGGCAGCCGCGCGCAGCGGAGTTCGGCGTCACCACCACGCTCTGGTCCTCCCGCCGGCCGCTCCACGCGCAGCGTCTGCACGACGCGCTCGGGCAGATCTGCGCCGGAATCGTCCGCGGCCGCGGCCACCTGTGGCTGGCCAACCGGCCCCACTCCATCCACCGATGGGACTTCGCCGGCGAGCACCTCGCCATCCAGAACACCGGCTCCTGGCTGCCCGAGCACGACGGCAAGGCATGGCACGCCGCCTCGTCACAGCGCCGCACCCTCGCCTCGCTGCTCTGGGACCCCTACTACGGCGAGCGCCGCTGCGAGTTGACGTTCACCGGCATCGACCTCGACGTCCCAGAACTGCACCGGCAATTGAACGAGTGCCTGCTCACCGACGCCGAACTCTCCCTCGGCGCGGAACACTGGGGGCTGTCCGACGACCCCTTCGCCACCACCCTCGGCGCCGATCCGCCGCCACACTGACATCGCCGCGCCTCGCCGAGGGGAGGCCGAGCAAGGGTGTCCAGGTTCGTCCTCACAGACTAACCAGCGGGCACCCTTCGTCATGGTCGCGGCCGGCCCAGCAATCGGCCTCATTCATCTGGACCCGCGGTGCGGGCGGTGCGGTGGAGAGAGGCTTGCCCACCCTATCGAGATTCGATAGATTCCCATCGCAACTCGATGGAAGGATGAGTCTTGGGGAAGCTGACAGTGCGCGCGCTGCGCGCCGTGCTCGCGGTGGTGCTCACCGGCAGCGTGCTCGTACAGGGCTTGATGGTGTGGGCGCTGGTCAGCGGGAAGGACCAGGAGGGCGGCACGCTCCCGCTGACCGCGCTGCGCGTGATCACGATCCTGGGCATCGGCACCGTCCAGGTCGCCATGGGCTGCGTCTGGCGGCTGGTGACGATGGTGCGACGCGGAACCGTGTTCTCCCACGCCGCCTTCCGCTACGTGGACGGCATCATCGGCGCCGTCGTCGCGGCCGCGCTCGCCTGGTTCGCGGTCACCGCCGTGAACGCGCCCGGCCAGCGCGACGACCCGGGCGTCACCGGCATCATGGCCGGGATCGGCCTGGCCATCCTGGGCGTCGCGCTCATCGTGCTGGTGCTGCGCACCCTGCTCGCCCAGGCCGTCGCCCGCGACGGCGAGGCGAACCGGATGCAGGCCGAGCTGGACGAGGTGATCTGATGCCGATCGCCGTCGACATCGACGTGATGCTGGCCCGGCGGAAGATGTCGGTGGGCGAACTCGCCGACCGGGTGGGGATCACTCCCGCCAACCTCGCGGTGCTCAAGAACGGCCGCGCCAAGGCGGTGCGCTTCACGACGCTCGCCGCGCTGTGCGAGGTGCTGGACTGCCAACCCGGCGACCTGCTGCGCTGGGAGGCCGAGGACACCGCGGGCGCATGAACCGCGGCTGCCGACAGGTCATCGCCGACCCCGCTCGACGGTACCCTGGTTGTCCAGTGGCCGGGACGTGAACCGCGGTGGTTCGAGCTGCCGCCGGATGCGGTCCCCGAGGTCCGGATCAGTCACCCCGACCACCTGTGGTTCGAACGGCTGGGCCTGCGCTGGCACGCCTTTCCCACCATCTCCGACCAGGTGCTGGAACTGGGCGGGCTCCGCTATCCGCTCGCCCCATCCTGCGCCTTGGCCCGCCGGCGCCGCCGAGGACGGTCCCGTTTGCGGGCTATCGCCGGAGTTGTTCGACCAAGGAGATGAAGAGCTGGAGGTTCGGGAACATCCGAACCGGGTCGCCGGACAGCCCCGCTCCCTTCCCGGCGACCTCGATGCGGACGAGTCCCTGCCTGCTCGCGCCGACGCCTGCCACCTGCGACCAGGGGACCCGTCCGCGACCCGCTTCCACGCCGGTCAGGTCCACCCGGAAACGGCCGAACGTGAGGGTTTCTCCTGACCGGACGGCGGCGATCGTGCCCGGCAGTTGCGCGTCGGCCACGGCCCGCTGGATGCGGCGGCCCCATTCCTCGGGGTGGGGGAACCCTTCGCGGATGGTGAGCCATCGGCCTCCATGGTCGTGCAGCGTGTAGGCGTGCTTGAGACGATTGCTCCGGCCGAAAGTGTGGTACCGGCCGATGTTCTGGTACACCGTCATCGCGTCCCAGCGCAGCACGCGCAGTTCGCCGTGCCGGACGACGACCAGGCCGTGCTCGTAGAGGTGGAGACCGACGTCCGTCCTGGATCTCCTGACGCGACTCTCGCGTACGAACCGGTAGATCAGGAGGACCGGGATCGGCACCGTGCAGACGGCAGCCAGGGGCGGGGACATGGGGGCCAGCGCGACGCCGGCGGAGACCATGACGGCAAGGATGACGGACACGACGACGATCTCCGACCGCTGGAAAACCGGTGGGAGCGGCGCCGGAACGTAGCTCGCACGACGGCCGCCCAGATGGTGCCGCGCGGCCGTCTCCGGGACCTGCTTCGACAGCGGGCCGTCATCCGGCCCGGTGATGTGGCCCATCTGAACCTCCGGCTTGGATCGGGCAAGTACCTGTTCCGGGGCGAACCAGGCAGTGCACCGCAGTCGAGTGCGCGCCTCTTCGAGGTGGACGCGGTCCAAGTCGGCCACGGGGTAGGCAGTCGACGGCGGTCGTTGACGCGGGCTTGGCGGCGTCCGGCGCGGTTCTGACGCCTTCTTGGCGCGGAGGTGAGCGCGGGTCGGGGTGGTGTCCGGCTGTGCGGACGGCGGCCGCGGGGCCGAGGCCCTGACCCACGGCGACAATGCCTCGTCAAGATGACCGTCGAGGACATCAAGGACCCGTCAAGGCGGGCGGACGGGTGTTCGATGACACCTAGCGTGAGCTGCGAGGAAACGGTTCGCCGCCAGGGCGTGGGGCCTGACGGCGGACCGTTTGCCGAACCCCGACCCTCGGCGGGTTCCTCCGGGGAAGGTTCGGCGGCCAGTGAAAGACAGGGGGAGGGGGCGCGCGGCGATGCCAACGGGTACGTCGGGTGGTACGGCGGTCGAGGGTGGAACGGTCGCGCCGGAGACGGCGAGACAGGAGACAGCCGTACCACTTCCCGGGCCGCGTGCCTCCCTTCACTGGTTCGGCCGTTCCTGGCGCAGTCGGGCGTGGTGGAACACCCCGCGCCTGGTGCGCGGCCTCACCGGGCTGTGCCTGGTGGCCCTGCTGGCCGCCGGTGCGGCGACCGGCACCGTCCTGGGCGGAGCCCGGGACGGCACGGACGTGATCGGCCACCAGGCCGCCCCGCAGGTGGTCCGCTCGGCCGACCTCTACTTCGCGCTCAACGACATGGACGCCCAGGCGGCCAACCTGCTGCTGTTCGGCGCCGACCCGGACTACACGAAGCTGCGCCAGCAGACCCTGGACACCTACGAGCAGCGCCGCGCCCAGGCCGACAGTGACCTGCAGCGCGTCACCGAGGCGGTGGCCGGTGACACGGCCGGGCAGCGGGCCGTGCAGACCGTCATCGGTGAACTCGGCCAGTACGAGGCCCTGGTGGCCCGCGCCCAGCTGCTGGAGGACCAGGCCCACGCCCAGGCCGGCCGCCCCTCGGCGGACGCCCTGGCGGCCTACCGGCAGGCCACCGACCTGCTGCGCCAGCGCCTGCTGCCGGCTGTCAACGAGGTGACCAAGGCCAACGCGGCCGTCGTGGAGCGCAACTACACCGACCAGCGCGCCGCCCTGGCCGGCGGTTGGTGGGAGATCCTGATCGCCGGCCTGGTGGCCCTGGCCGCCCTCGGAGTGCTGCAGCGACTGCTCGCGGTGCGCTTCCGGCGGCTGGTGAACGTGCCGCTGGCCATCGCGACCCTGCTCGCCCTCGCCGGGCTGGTCACCGCGCTGACGCTGGCCTCCCGGGCGGACCACCAGCTGGTGGTAGCCAAGAGCAACTCCTTCGACTCGGTGATCGCGCTCAGCCGGGCGCGCGCGGTGGCGTACGACCTCAACGCGGACGAGAGCCGGTACCTGACCGACCCCGCCCGGGCGGCCGCGTACGAGCAGAGCTTCCTCGACAAGACGCAGTCCTTCGCCCGGGTCGACGGTGCCACCCTCGCCTCGTACAACGACAAGCTCGCCGCGCTGGCCGACCGGCACCGGGCCGACCACGGCCAGGTGGGCTTCGGCGGATACCTCGGCGACGAACTGCGCAACATCACCTTCGACGGTGAACAGGAGGCCGCGGAACGGGTGTTGAACGCGTTCCAGCAGTACCAGCGCGACGACCGGAAGATCCGCGAGCTCAACGCCCAGGGCAAGCTCAAGGAGGCCGTCACGTTCGACACCGGCACCACCGCGGGCCAGTCCAACGCGGACTTCGACGCGCTCAGCGCCGCCCTCGACGACAACCAGGCGATCAACCAGCGCGCCTTCGACGGAGCCGTGGCCGTCACCGACGACGACCTCGACGCCGCCACGGCCGGGCTGGGCGCGGCGGCCCTGGCGGCGGCGCTCGCCCTGACCGCGGCGGGGGTACGGCCCCGCCTGCGCGAGTTCGCGTGAGCAGGAGCGCCGCTGCGGCCCACGTCGCGCAGGCCGTCGAGCCAGCCACGCCCGCCGGGCTGCGCGCCGAGCGTGAGCGGATCAGTACCCACCGCGCTCATCCACACGGCGTTCGCCGGCGGGGAGACCGACACCACGAAGCTCGCCATCCCGGTGGGCAACGCGGCGAGTTCGGGTGGCGCCATCGCCGGGATCCTCAACGAGGCTCGTGCGGACGCGGTGTTCAAGGACCACGCCGCCTCGGACAAGGCCTACAACGACGCGGTGGTCAACGGGGCGTCGTGGGCCCGGGGTGCGTTCGACACCGTGGTCTACCAGGCCACCGCGGTGGTCCCGGGCGCGGGCGCGGCCGGGGACTTCGTCTTCGGCCAGATGCTGCAGAGCATCGTGGACAGCACGCACCAGGACACCCTCGCGGCGGCGCAGGACGAGGCGGGCCAGAAGGCGGACGAGGGCCGCAACGCGAGCGGCATCGGCACGGCCCAGGCCGTTCGGGACGCGGCAGTCGGGAGCGGCCTGAGCATGGACCAGATCAATCAGCTCGCCACCCATGCCGGGCATCAGGCCGCCCAGGGCGGTGCGGTGGGTGCCGTGGCGAACAGCACCGTCAACGGGAAGGGGTGACGGGCATGCGGAGGTACCAGGCGGCGCTGCTCGCCGGGGGACTGGTGGTGGCGTTCACGGCGACCGGTGTCGTCGGCTACCTGGACTGGCGGGCGCACGAACCGCACGGAGACCGGAGCGGGGCGACGACCTTGTGCGGACTGCCCACCAGGCCCGGGTGTACTTGTCGATGAGCCGGTTCAGCGTGTCGGCCGACAGGTTGCGTTCCTTGGCGACCCGGTCGACCTGCTCCTTGGCGTAGGCCACCGAGATGTGCGGGTCGAGGCCGGAGCCGGAGGCGGTCAGCGCATCCGCCGGGACGCTCGCCGGGTCGACGCCGTCGAACTCGGCGACGGCCTTGCGGCGGTCGTCGACCGCCTTGAGCAGGTCGTCGCTGTTCGGGCCGAGGTTGCTGGCGCCGGAGCTGTCGCCGGCGTAGTTGTTGGCGGAGGGCCGGGGCTGGAACCACTTCGGGTCCGGCACCCGGCTCCTCCTTGGGGTCGTCGGGGAGACCAACGGTTGTCCGAAACGTTTCCTGCCGGTGGCCCGTCTCGGCCGGAAAGGTCGTGGTCAACGCTTTCTGCGAGACCGGCGGCTGGGCAGGAACCGGCCATGCGCGGCTTCGGAGTGGGTGACGACGTAGACGTCGATGTCGTCGCCGGAGCCCTCGATGATCGCCTCGCCGGTGCCGCGGCGGAAGAGGTTCTTGAGGCGGCTACGGCGGGTGGCGCCGATGACGATCTGGGTGGCGTTGACCTGTCGGGCGAAGGCCAGCACCGCCTGTGCCGGGTCGTCTCCGTTCACCGCCTGCCAGCTGCCGCCGAGGCTCTCCACCAGGGCGCGCTGGTGGGCCAGCAGTTGCGGGGACGCGCCGGCCAGCCCGTCGTCGCGGGCGACGTGGACGGCCAGGAACTCGCCGCCGGCGCCGCGGGAGGCCGTGCGCTTGGCCCGCCTGATCAGCGTGTCGCCCTCGGGGCCGCCGGACAGCGCGACCAGGACCCGCTCGCGGGTTCCCCACGGCTGCTGGATGCCGTGGTCGTGGCGGTAGCGCAGCAGCGCCTCCTCGACCCGGTCGGCCGCCCACAGCAGGGCGATCTCCCGCAGCGCGGTCAGGTTGCCGGCCCGGAAGAAGCCCGTCAGCGCCGCGTCGATCCTCTCCGGCGGGTAGACGTTGCCGTGGACCATCCGCCTGCGCAGGGCCTCGGCGGACATGTCGACCAGCTCGATCTGGTCGGCACGGCGCACCACGTCGTCCGGAACGGTCTCGCGCTGCCGGACGCCGGTGATCTGCGCCACGACGTCGTTCAGCGACTCCAGGTGTTGGATGTTGACCGTGGAGATGACGTCGATCCCGGCCTCCAGCAGCTCCTCGACGTCCTGCCAGCGCTTCTCGTGCCGGCATCCCGGGACGTTGGTGTGCGCCAGCTCGTCGACCAGGGCCACCTGGGGGCGGCGGGCCAGCACGGCGTCCAGGTCCATCTCGGTGAAGGTGCAGCCCCGGTAGGTCATGGTCCGGCGGGCCACGGTCTCCAAGCCCTCGGCCATCCGGCGGGTCAGCAGGCGGCCGTAGTCCTCCATGAAGGCGACGACCACGTCCGTCCCTCGCGAGGCACGGCGCTGCCCCTCGGCGAGCATGTCGTACGTCTTGCCGACCCCGGGAGCGGCCCCGAGGTAGACCCGCAACCGGCCGCGAGGCACCACCGCCGTCCTTCCCAGCCGCCCGACGAAACCCGGTACGGCTCGACGGACTCCACCAGGGGTGGGCACCACGGGGGAGTGGGCCACCTCCATCTCCATGGTCGTCCCCGTACCCGCAGAGCCGCACCGGGAGACCGGCTGAGGCGGTTGCGCCCTGTGTGCGCCGAGCGTGCTCCCGGTGAGGTGCGAATATGCCCTGCCACTCCCCCGCTAATGTCCCGATAAAATTACCGCAGGTGTGCCGGGAAGCCTGGTCGGCTCAGGGGATGCCGCTGGCCGCCGCTCTCTCGATTCCACTGGTCACCGACGACGGCAGCAAGCTGGCCGGACGCCCGCTCGTCCTGGTGCTCACCACCGCCGTCGTCGTCCTCACCCTCGTCGTCCAGGGCCTCACCCTCGCCGCCGTGGTCAACCGCTCCGGCCTCGCCCTCGAACCCGAACACACCGCCCGGGAGGAGGACGACGCCCGCGACGCCCTCAACCGCGCCGCCCTCGACCACGTCGACCACATCGCCACCCTGGAAGCGATGCCCGACACCGCCGTCGACCGCGTCCGCCGCGGCCTCACCGCCCGCCTCGACCGCACTGCCGAGACTCCGGACGGCACCACTGCCGACGCCGCCTACCGCCAGCTGCGCCACGAGGTCATCGCCGTCCAGAGCACCGAACTCCACCGCCTCTACGACGAACACCGCATCAGCGACATCACCCGCCGCCGCCTCCAGCTGAGCAGGACGAACTGGGCCCCGCCCGGCGACTCGTCGACCGGGCCAGCATCCGCTCCAGGGGGCCGTCCATCGTGCGGATCCGGGCACCTCTTGCGTTCAGCTCGGCCAGATACTCCGCTGTTTGCGTGTCGTCCAGAGCATCCGTCCGCATGATGGTCCGCATCACCAGACCGCGGCGCAGCGCCCGTTCATCGGCTTCCTTCGCGCCTTCGATGGCGGCGGCGGACAGCGGGCCGTTCGGCTGGACGGACAGCAGCTCGTGGTGGGCGAAGAAGGCCAGCTCGTCGATGCGGGCCCGAACGTGGTCGGCGCCCTCGACTCGCTCCACCCCGTCCGGCGCGGACTGTCGACGGCCTTTCCGCTGATCATCGAGAAGGACGTTGACCACGTGTCGCGACGCGATGACACGTTGGATCTCCGACTGGAGCGAGGCGAGTCTGGACTCGACAAGCCGTTCCGTGACCACGAACGGGTCCATCGCCGTGATGCCCTGGCCATCGGTCACGGTAACCATCCCGGACGCTTCGAGCCGCTCCAGGACCGCTCGCAGCTCGCTGACGCCCATCCCGACCGCCAGCGCGAGAGCCTCGACACCCAGGCCCGGCGAACACAGCGCGGATCGGTAGACGAGTTCCTCGTCCTCCGCGACCCCAAGATGTGACAGCTCAGCCTCTGACACATGCCTCGTCCCCCATGGCGCTCGACACCAACCGGAACTTGTTCGTAACCGATTGTTATGTGACTGACGAGAGATCGTAACGCCGAACGGCGACATGACCTCCGTGAAGAGAGGACGGGCGGGCCGAGGTCGGGGCGTCGCTTCGAAAGAGGGCGCCGCGTCACTTTGCTTGCGACAGAGCACGTTGCGAAGGGCTGAGGCTGGTCCGGCGAAGGGCGATGGGGCCGCAAAGTGGCGGTGCGCGAGCGCGGAACGCGATCCCGCGCGGATGAAGGGGTAGGCGTTCGACAGGGTGGGGTGCTCAAACCCTGACGGGATCTTGACACTGGACCGCCAGCCCGGGCCGGCGGCCGGGAGCGTGCCGGTCACCCCCGTTCCTGGGGCCTCTTGTGCCCGGACGGGCGGTCGGCATGCTCATTCTCCTGCTCGTGGGCGACGGTCCTCTGGCGTTCTGACCGGGCGTTTCGTCCCTGAGTCTGGGGTCTGGGTTCCGCGCCAGCCGGTGGTGCTCTCGCCGGTGAGGCGGCGGGTCATGGGGTTGATCATCGCGACGTGGACCATGGCTTTGGACCCCTCCGGGGACGGGTACGCAGCGCGTGCCCGGCAGGGGGCATCGTGGCCGGCCGGAACCGCTGGCCGTCCAGGCCGCGGAACCGCGGGCTGAAGCGACGAGTGTACGGACGACGGGCTCGCGGAGTACCTCGCGCACTACGGGCGGGTCTGACCCGCGGCGTGCCCGGGTAGGCGTTCGGGCTTCGGGGCGGGCTACGGACGGTGGTCCCGTGGTGCCGTGAGGGCCACCAGGATGTCCCGCAGTTCGTCGAGCGCTGCCCGGCGGCCGTACGCGGTGGCGACCCCGGTCACATTGAGAACGATCTCGTCCACTCCCGCACGTTCGAACCCGGCCAGCTGGTCGGCGAGTTCCGCACCGCTCCCGTACAGGAAGCCGCCGCCCCGGACCAGTGCCGCCGCGGCGGCGGAGGGATCGCCCGGTTCTGCCGGGAGCGCGACGCCCGCGCGGCGGAGCATGGCGGTGTAGTGCGGGGCGCGCAGGTGGTGGCCGTTGCCCGCGAGGGCGAGGTCGGCGGCGCGGCGGCCGGGACGCTCCAGCGCGAGCGGGACGATCGCGGTGAGCCGGGGCGCGGGGCGTCCGGCCGCGGCGGCACCGGCCCGCAGGGCGGGCACGATCGTCTCGGCGAGGTAGGCCGCCGGGGTCATCCAGGTGACCGCCACGTCGGCGACGGCTCCGGCCAGTTCCGCCATGGCCGGGCGCAGCACACCGAGGCCGAGTTCGACCGGCGGGCCGGGGACCGGGGCGAGTTCGGCGTCGCAGGCGAAGTACTCGCCGTGCAGGTCGGCGCTGCCCCGGTGGAGGAGGTCCCGGACGATGGTCAGGTATTCGCGGGCGGCGGTCAGCGGGCTCGCGTACGGGGCGCCGAGCATGCGGCGCTGCAGGGCGCGGGAGCCGGGTCCGAAGCAGGCGGTGACGGGGTGACCGGTGGTGAGGGCGAGGGTGCGGGCCTGGAGGGCGGCGTCGAAGGGGTGCCGGGAGGGCATCAGGGCGACGCCGGTGCCGCAGGGCGTGCGGAAGCCGTGGGCCGCGGCGACGGCGAACATCTGGTACGGGTCGCCGCCGCTGCCCTGTCCCTGCCACAGGCGGTGCGCGGTGCTCCACTGGGTGAGGGCGGCGAAGGGCAGGATCTGATCGCCGCGCTGGGGGTCGAAGGGGACGAAGACGGAGTATTCGGTCATGGTGGCGGTCACCGCTCCCCGGCCGGGGAGGACGGCAGCGCGGGGGAGGGCAGCAGCCAGGGCGCCGGGGTGCCGTAGCGGTGGCGCAGCAGGTGGGCGAGGAGGCCCGGCACGCCCGCGGCGAAGTCGTGCTTGTCTCCGAGAGTCAGGGCTCCCCGCTCGTCGAGTCCGGCGTGTGACCCGATCAGCGCGGTGCACAGGTCGGCCGCGCGGTCCGCGCCCGCGTCGAGCAGGAACTGGCCGTCCCCGGCCAGGCCCCAGAAGGCGCCGAGGGGGGCTCGGGCGGCGGAGTGCGCGACCGCGACGGCTGCGGCGCGGGCGGTGTCGGCGTGGCTCTGTTCGCCCGTGCGTCGGCCGAGTTCCAGGAGGAAGGCGCCGATTCCGGCCGGGCCGGCCCACCAGCCGTGGCGCCGGGGGCCTCCGTCCGGCCCTTCGGGCCACCAGGCGGCGAGGGCAGGGGCGTCGGACGGGTCGCCCGGCACCGCGCGGGTGAGCGCCGCGGCGACGAGTCCGTCGCCGACCCGGCGGGCGACGGCCGTCAGCTCCGGCTCCCCGAGGGCGTCGGCGGCTGTCAGCAGGAACCAGCCGATCCCGGCCGTGCCGACGGCGAAGCCGTGGTACGCGGTGGGTCCGCCGGTGCCACCCGGCCAGTGGAGGCCGCCGGAGCCGTCGGGCAGCGCGGTCTCGGCCAGGTGCAGGGCGCATTCTCGGGCGCGGTCGCGCAGGGCGGTCTCGCCGGTGGAGCGCCACAGGTGCAGCAGGGTGGCCCCGGTGCCCGCGACGCCGTGGGCGATGGTCGGGACGTGCCAGCGGGTGGGGAGTTGTTCGCTGAGGTCCAGCGCGTGCCGGAGGGTGATGGGGTCGTCGGTGGCGAGGGCGGCGTCGGCGGCGGCCCAGCAGGCCCCGGCGAAGCCGTTGTACAGACCGGGCAGCAGGCGGCGGCCGGGGGCGCCGAGATTGCGGTCCCACCAGCGGTCGACCTGGACCAGCGCGTCGTCCAGCGGGCCGGCGAGGGCCTCGGCCCGGTCCGGCGGCATCCGGGGCAGGGCGCGCCGGGCCTGGAGCAGGACGCCGGTGACCCCGGCCGCTCCGGCCTGGACGGAGCGCGGGTCGTAGCGGCCGTTGGAGCCGCGCGGTTCGGTCAGGGCCGCCTCCCGGGGCCGCAGGGCGTTCAGCACGGAGAGCAGGGCGTCGTGGACGAGCCGGTCCCCGTCGAGGCCGGGGGGCGCGCCGGAGGGCCCGGGGGCGTCGGCGGGGACTGCGCGAGCGCCGGTGCCGGCTGCCGGGCGCAGGCACCGTAGGGCGCGCTCCCAGCTCCACCGCCGTGCAGGATCGGCCGCGGTCAGCCCCCGGACCGCCGGGGCGAGCCGCCGCGCCGCCCGGGAGCGGCCGGCCAGCAGGTCCAGCGCGCTCGGCGCGCCCGTGGGCCGCTCGCCCGTGCCCGCGGCCCGGGGCCGCTGGAGGCCGAGCGATTCCAGGATGGCGCCGGCGGCGTAGCGGTCCATCGCCTCGTCGGCGAGGAGGACGGCCCGGGGGTCGGCGGTGAGCTTCTCCGGCGGCGCGTAGCCCTTGGTGGTGAGGCGGGCGATGGGTGTCCCGGTCTCGGCGGCGCCTTCCAGGTCGATCAGCCGGAGCCGGCCGTCGGGGGCGAGGAGGAAGTTGTCGGGCGTGACGTCGCCGATGACGACGCCGTGGCGATGGGCGGCCCGCAGGAGTTCGATCAGCTGTACGGCGAGCTCGACGACCGATTCCTCGGCGAGCGGTTCGGCGTCGTCCTCGGCCGGGAAGAGCAGTTCGCGCAGTGGGCGGCCGGGCAGTTCGCTCTCCACCAGGAAGAGGTTGTCGCCCAGTTCGAGGAGGTCGACGAGTTCGGGCACGGGGACGGCTCCGGCGAGGCGGGCCAGCATCGCGGCCTCGTGCCGCATCAGGTCGCGGGTGTCGGTGCCGTCGGGCTGCGGCTCGACCCAGGCCCGGCAGTGTTTGATCACCACCGGACGGCCGGTGCGGGTGTCCACCGCACGGTGGACGCCGCCCCGGTTGGTGTGGCGGATGGTGGCGGTCACCCGGTACCGGCCTCCGATCGTGGCCTCGTCGGTGCCGGTCGGCTGGTGGGCCATCGCCTCGTCCGTCGTGTCCGCCTGCTGGGCCTGCTGCACTTGCTGCGCCTGCTGGCCCGGTGCCTCCGCCGGCGGTGCGTCCTCGGGGCGGCGGGCCACCGGGTCGCGGGCCCATGCGGGCGGGGTGTACCAGCCCCGCCGCAGATCGGGTGTCAGGGAGCCGTCCGGCGCGAGGATCAGCTCCTGGCGCACCCCGTGGTCGTCGAGTCGGCTGTGGCCGGTGAACGCGCCGTACCGGTAGTGCACGAGCCCGCCCCGGTACTGCCGGTCGGAGAGGATGCGGGGGCCGCGCAGTCCGGCGAGCAGGCTGTGCAGCTCGTCCAGCAGCCGGGTGAACTGCTCGTCGGTGGCCGGGTAGACGGTGAGGAACTTGCCGCTCGCCGACGGGTCGTTCTGCCGCCCCAGTGACGCGCGCAGCAGTTCGGCCGTGCCGACGTACTTGAACGGGACGGACCGGGCGATCAGTGCGCCGCCCGTCCTGCGCAGGACCTCCTCGGCGTCAGCGGGCACCGCGGAGACGTGGATCTTCCAGCCCTGGGCCCGGGTGTGAGAGCGGGAGGGGCTGACCCGGCACCAGTAGTCGCCCGGCACGAGCTGCCAGCAGCCCGCCGGGTCGGTCGCCAGGAGGCCCCGCACCAGGTCGTCGTAGTCCATCTCAGCGGCTCCCGGCCCGGGTGAGCGGGCTGAACGCCAGCGGCAGGACGGACATCCCCCGCCCCATCATGCTGGGCCGCCACGTGGGGTGTTCGATCTCCAGGGAGAGATCGGGGAACCTCTCCAGCAGGGCTCGGATCGCCACCGCGCCCTCCAGCCGGGCCAGGGGCGTACCGAGGCAGTGGTGGATGCCGTGGCCGAAGGCGAGGTGTGCCCGGGGCGGGCGGTTGATGTCGAAGCGGTCCGGATCGGGGAACTGCTCCGGGTCCCGGCTGGCGGAGCCCAGCGCGATCAGGACTCTGGCGCCCCGGCCGGGGATGACGGTCTCCCCCACCCGGTAGGGCTCGGTGGTGAACCGGTTGGTCGCGAAGGTCAACGAGCCCTCCCAGCGCAGCACCTCGTCCACGGCCTGGTCGATCAGCGACCAGTCCGCGCGCAGGGCCGCGAGTTCGGCGGGGTGGCTCAGCAGCGCGTACACGCCGTTGGCGATCAGGTTGAGGGTGGTCTCGTGACCGGCGAGCAGGAGGAGGAAGGCAGTGGCCCTCAGCTCCTCGTGGCCGAGCCGGTCGTGGTCCTCGTCCATGGTGCGGATCAGCGCGCTCAGCAGGTCCTCGCCGGGCTGTCGGCGCTTGGTCTCGATCAGCTGGTCGAGGTAGGCGGTGATCTCCTCCAGCACCTGCCCCTCGCGGGCGGGGTCCTCGGGCGGGACGATGATGTCGGCGGTCCAGGCGCGGAAGGCCTCGCGGTCGAGGAACGGCACACCGAGGAGGTCGGTGATCACGCCGAGGGAGAGCGGCATGGCGAAGTCCTCGACGAGTTCGACCGATCCGGCGTGCTGGAAGCCGTCGATCAGCTCGGCGGCGGCGGCCTCGACGTGCGGGCGCAGCGACTCGATGCGCCGGGCCGAGAACTCTCGCGAGACCAGCCGGCGCAGCCGGGTGTGGTCCGGCGGGTCGGCGGTGAGCATGTTGGTTCCGATGACGTTCGGGCCGAGCTGTCCGGTCGCCCGGTACCAGTTCTTGCTCAGGGTCGGGTCCTTGAGGGCGGCCAGCACCTCCTGGTAGCCGACGATCAGCCAGGTCACGCTGCCGTCGGGCAGCCGGACCCGGTGGACCGGCCCCTGGGCGCGCAGCTCCTCGAGGACCGCGTACGGGTCGGTGGCGAGGGTGCGGCGCCGGGGGCCCAGGTCGACGACGGGGTGCTGGTCGGTTCCGGTGGACATGCGGGTGGGGCCTTCCTTCTGGGCTGAGCCGGTCGGCTGGTCAGGGCGGCGGGTCAGGGCGGCGGGTCAGGGCGTGGCGGTGGCCGGGGCCGGTCCTCAGACGTGGCGGCGCAGGACCCCGCGGTCGACCCGCCACAGGGCGAGGCCTTCGGGGGCGGGCGGAGCCTGCCGGGCGGGCGGGGCCGGGGACGCAGGCCCGTCGGGGGCTTCCCCCAGCAGGGCGGCGGCGGCACCGAGCGGGGTCCGCGCCGCGTGGGCGTCCTCCTGCCGACGGCGCAGCGAGGCCCTGGCCAGGGCCTCAGGGGCGGTGGCGGCGGCCCGGTACGCGGGGGCCCCGGCGGCCAGGCTGTCGGCGAGCCGGTCCGCGTCCGCTCCGGCCCTCCAGCAGAGGACGTGGACGGCCACGGCCCGCCCGGACGGGCTGCGACCGGTGAGGCAGGTGCGGCCCAGCACCGGGTGGCCGTGCCGCAGGGCCGCCGCCGGGGCGGTGCCCTCAGGGCCGAGCAGGGCGGTGAGGTGGTCGGTGGCGGCGGCGTCGCAGGTCAGGGAGAGGAGGACCAGTCCGTCCAGTTCGGGGGAGAGCGCGAGAGGGTGTCCGCCCCGCCGCCCCCGGTCCTCGGACGGTCCGTCGGCCGCGTCGGCCGCGTCGGATTCGGCGTAGGCCTCGTAGGCCCCCTGGGCCGCCGGCGGCGACGGTCGGGCCGCCGCGTCGATCGCCGCCAGGATCCGGTCCGGGTCCAGCGATGGCCCGGTCAGGGCGAGGCCGGCCACGGCCCGCCGGTAGTGCCGGTCCGTGAAGGCGGCCGTGTCAGCCGGGGTGAGCCGGGCGAGCGCGTCCGCGTCGGCCCACCGGGTGGCGGCCAGGCCGTGGCCGGGGAGGGCGGCGTCGGCGACGGCGGGACCGAGGGCGAGCAGGGGGTTGGCGGCCGCCTGGCGGTGTTCCACCAGGACGGCCTGCCGCTCGGCCTCGAAGACGGTGCCGGCCGGGTCGGAGGTGCCCAGCAGGCCGGCGAGGCGGGCCGCGAGCGCAGCGGCGTCCTCGGGCAGGCTGACGGCGCTGAACCGGGTGGTGGTGTTGTCGGTGACTCCGCGCACCGGCGGCATCGAAGCCGGCCCCGGCGGCCCGGCGGCGATGCGGAGGTGCTCCGCCAGGTGTGCGGCGCCGAGGGCCGCCGGGCGGTCGTCGGCCGAGCCGGCGCGCACCAGCAGGACCGCGCCGGTGGTCCGTGCTCCCGGCCGTTCCAGCAGGCGGACGCGCAGTCCGCCGAGGTCCACCGAGGTCATGCCCATGTCCCACTCTCCAGGAAGTCCTCCGGTACCGCGCCGAGTGCCACCGTCGCCGGTGTCAGCCCTGCCGCCACGGACGGGAGCAGACCGTCGAGGGCCCGTTCCCCCACCGCCGCCGCGAGCGCGGTCAGTTCGGGCTCGCCGCGCAGTCGGCGGCGCCGTTCGTCCACGGCGCCGAACGGCTGGTCGACCTGGGACAGCAGGGCGGTGCGCAGCCGTGCGGAGGCGTCCCGCCGTTCGGCCTCCGGGACGGGTCCGGAGAGCACCGAGTGGACGGTCTCCCGCAGCAGGTGCAGCGCCTCGCGCGCGTGCTCGGGCGCGACCTGGGCCTGGACGGCGAGCGCCGCGGTGCCCCGGCCGTCCGGTCCGCCGAGCCGGAAGGCGCCGAGCCCGTAGGCCAGCGGGCGTTCGCCGCGCAGCGCACGGGCGAGGCGTCCGCCGAGGCCGTGGCTGCCGAGGAGTTCCACGGCCAGCTCGAGCGCGCCGGGCGCGGGCGGGTCCACCGGCAGCGCGAGGGCGACCCGGACGACGGCGCCGGGCAGCGGGACCGTGCGCCGGCCGCCGTGCCAGTGCCGCAGTCGCGGCTGTCGCACGGCCCCTGGCGCGGGCGCGGGCGCGTCGTCGCCCGCGCTGCGGTGGGTCACGGCCCGGTCGCCGCAGTTGGCGGCGAGGTACGCCCGCACGTCCTGCGGTCCGATCGCGGCCAGGCTCTGCTCCGTCCCGAGCGCGGGCCGGTCGGGGGCGCCCGTGGCGGTGGCCTCCAGGAGGTCCAGCAGCCGGGTGTACGGGTCGTCGCGGTACGCGGTCGCCAGGCGCAGCTGGGCGGCGACGAGTTCGCGGAGGCGGTCGGCCCCGGGCGGCGCGGCCAGGGCGAATGCCGTCCCGACCTCCGCGAGGTCGTCGTCCACGCCGGACCAGAAGGCGAACGAGGAGCAGTGCGGGGCCAGTTGGTGGCGGGTGTGCCAGACCCTCGCGCGGGCCAGGGTGCCGGGACCGCCCGCCCGGGGGTCCATCAGGTGGCGTGCCGCGAGCGCCGCCAGGCCCGCGCGGTCCTGCGGGTCGTCGGCCGGGCCGTGCGGCAGGTCGACGATCACCGCTCGGCCCGTGTCCGGGGCGGCGCTCACGAGCGGTGCTCCGGGGCCGTGCCGGGCCCGGGGGCGAGGTCCTGGACCGTCAAGCGGCCCGGGTTCGCGGCCAGGGCGGCGAGCTGCCCCTTGGTGAGCCGTTCCCGGCGGCCGCCGAGGAGCCCGTCCAGTCCGGCGGCCAGTTCGTCCAGCAGGGCGAGCACGTCCGGTGTGGAGTCGTTGACCTCCACTTCCAGGCACGCGTACCGGCCCAGCGGGGCGACGCCGTCCTGCGGGGAGCGGAACTCCACCAGGTCGACGCTGTAGGCCAGCCAGGCCGGGATCTCCCGGAAGGCGCCGGTGCGCTTGTGCCGCACCTGGGTCAGCACGCCGACGGGGGCGAGGCGCCCTCGGGCCATGCCGTACCGGCGCAGGTGGCCGACGGGCAGTACGGCGGGGTCGTTCAGCAGGGCGCCGACCCGGGCGGGGTCGACCTTCTCGCTGACCTCCAGGCAGTCCCGGCGCCCGTCCCACAGGACGGTCTGCTTCAGGCGCAGCCAGGCGACCGAGGAGGCCCGGCCCGAGTTGACCACGCAGCCCAGGGAGTGCCCGGCGCGGGTCAGGCCGAAGTCGGCGTCGTCGGCGTACATGGTCGACTGGGTGACCGTCACCGGCGGTGAGCAGGAGGTCAGGTGGCGGTCGAAGAGGCCGTCCGTCAGGAGGTCCAGGGGCGCGGACCGTGCCTCGGCGGGGTCCAGGCGCCATTTGAACTCGTACTCGGTGCCGACGGACCGCCGGACGGCGGGCGGCACGCGAGTCACGGCGGCGGTGCCGCTGGTCGCCTCGGTCACTGGCTGTCTCCTCTGCCGGTCGTCGGGTCCTCGGGCGGTGCAGGCCGTCGGCTCATCGGTTGGTGTCGGCCGAGGTGAAGAGGGTGAAGACGTCGATGTCCCGGTCGGCGAGGCCGAGCACCGAGCGGCACACCTCGCGCATCACCGCCGCCGATTGCGGCGGCGGGCGGAAGTGCCCGGATTTGGTGTTCGCCACGACCATCTCCACCCGGTCGCGGCCGAGGAGGAGGACCTCTCCGGCCGCGCGGACCCGCAGCCGTTCCGGGACGAGCATCGGGTGGGCGACCGGCACGCCGTCCACGGTGGCGCGGTTGCGGCCGAAGGCGAGGTCGTGCAGTTCGAACGCCCGGTTCCAGACGCGGAGTTCGCCCTCGTCGGTGACGGCGAACATGAAGCAGGTCCGAGGGGCGAGGCGCTCGAAGGCCTGCCGCGCGCCGGTCACCGTCACGGTGTCCGCCATGACCCGTCCGGACACCGCCCGGTAACGGCTGTCGAAATGGGCCCGGCTGTATTCCACCACGGGCGGCGATTCGCTCACCAGGGTTCTCCAGGGAGTTTCCACGGAATTCGACGGCGCGCTCGCGGTATAGAGTTCCTGCACCAGGGTGCGCAATTCGTCGAGCCGGGATTCGAGGACCGGGTCGCCACGCCGTGACAACAGCATCGAGCGGACGGTGAGCAGTTCCTCGTAACGGACGAACACCACCGCTTGCGATCCGGCTCCGTAACGGTCGCCCATGGCCGCGGCCAGGTCCCGGTAACGGCGGAGGATGGCACCGCAGTCGAGGGGGGCGCTTCCGCCCGCCGCGCCGGTTCCGGGCCGTCGGCCGGCTTCGGTCCGTTCGCTGGTTCCGGCACTCATGGCGCTCGCTTTCGACACTCCGGGAGCTGGACGACGGTCGGGGCGGGGCCGCGACGACCCCGCCGTGACCGGGCCGGTCCTGACGAACCGGCCCGGTCACGGCGTCAGGAGCGGTCTCAGATGGTGGTGCGCATCGAGGTGCCGCCGTCGGGCCAGGTGGCGCCCGCCTGCGCCGCGGCGAGGCTCTCCTCGCCGTCCACGGTGGCGTCGATGGCCCGGAGGCTGTCGACGATGGCGTCCACGCGGAGGTTCTCGTTCTGCAGATCCTTGTCCATGCTCATTTCTCCGTTCAGAAGGGTGAGATGACGTACTGCGGTGTGTGGCCGAGATTCCGATTCCGATTCCCGGCCGCGACTAGATCGTGTCCTCGGGGCAGCTCCGAAAACAAGTCTCATGGTGTGTGACCAACTTCTCCGGGGCGTATTGAACCCGGTGGCGGTACGTGCCCGTTGAAACGAATAGAGAGGGGGGAACTCACCTGGTCCGGACGGCGGTTCCGGGGATCCCCCCGTCGTCCGCCGGATACCGGCCACGAATGAGGAGTGCGTCATGCTGCTCAGGCTCCTGCGCACCCGTGTGCGCCTGCACCTACGGCCGGTCGGACTCCTGCTGCTGCTCCAGCTCGTCCAGACCGCAGCGGCCGTGGCGCTGCCCCGGTTGAACGCCGCGATCGTCGACCAGGGCGTCGCCTCCGGCGGCACCGGCGCGATCCTGCGCTCCGGTGGGGCCATGCTCGGGCTGAGCGCCGTTCAGGTCGCCTGCACCGGCGGCGTCCTGCTGATCGGCAGCAGGGTCGCGGCCGCGATCGCGCACGACCTGCGGGCCTCGGTGTTCCGGCACGTGCGGTCGCTCGGCCCGCGGGAGGTCGCCCGCTTCGGCGCCGCCTCGCTCGTCTCCAGGACCGTCGGCGACGTCCAGCAGGTCCAGGCCCTGGTGCTGCTGGTCCTGGTGGTCACCGTCGCCGCACCGCTGACCCTGGTGTGCGGGGTGGTCCTCGCGTACGGCCAGGACCCCGCGCTGACCGCGCTGCTGGTGCTGGTGGTCCCCGCGCTCGGAGTGCCGACGGCATTCGCGGTGCGGCGGATGCGCCCCCTTCTGCGCGGCGGCCGGACGGCGCTGGACGAGGCAGCACGGGTGCTGCGCGAGCAGATCGGCGGTCAGCGGGTGGTGCGCTCCTTCTGCCGCGAGGAGGACGAGGCACGCCGCTTCGCGGTCCACAACGGCGAGCTGCTGTCCCTGTCCCTGCGCACGGGTCGGCTGATGGCCCTGATGTCGCCGCTGTCGGGCCTGGTCCTGAACTGTGCCGGGGTGGCCGTGCTGTGGATCGGAGGCCACCGGATCACCGGGGGCGGGCTGAGCGCCGGCGCGTTGATCGCCTTCCTCGGCTACCTCTCCCAGGTGCTGAGCGCCGTCGCCCTCACCGCCTATCTGTTCGTGGCGCTGCCGAGGGCGGAGGTGAGCGCGGAACGGATCCTCGAAGTCCTGGACACCGCGGCCTCCGTCCCGCAGCCCCGGAAGCCGGTGCGCGCGCCCCTGCGCGGCGGACGCCTGGAGATCCGCGACGCGGGCTTCCGCCACCCCGACGCCGAGGACCCGGTGCTGACCGGGGTCGGCCTCACCGC
The DNA here is from genome assembly GCF_040637885.1 of Kitasatospora sp. NPDC028055. Lineage (NCBI taxonomy): Bacteria > Bacillati > Actinomycetota > Actinomycetes > Kitasatosporales > Streptomycetaceae > Kitasatospora > Kitasatospora sp. NPDC028055. The sequence goes on from NZ_JBEZXE010000036.1 coordinate 31,389, forward strand.
CGCGCCCGGCGAGACGGTCGGCGTGGTCGGCCCCACCGGAAGCGGCAAGTCCACCCTGCTGAACCTGGTCCTGCGGCTGCACGACACCACCACCGGGACCGTCCGGATCGACGGCGTCGACATCCGCGACCTCGCCCCGGCCGCCCTCACCGGGACCGTCTCCGTCGTGCCCCAACGGCCCACGCTCTTCTCCGGCACGATCGCCGACAACCTGCGGCTCGGCCGCCCCGGCGCGACCGAGGACGAGCTGTGGCGGGCCCTGGAGACCGCACAGGCCCGCGCGTTCGTCGAGGACCTGGACGGCGCCCTGCTGGCGCCGGTCCGGCAGGGCGGCGCCAACCTGTCCGGCGGGCAGCGCCAGCGGCTGGCGATCGCCCGCGCCCTGGTCGCGGACCCCGCCGTCCTGCTCCTGGACGACCCGGCCTCCGCTCTGGACCAGGCCACCGCCGCCGCCCTGCTGGCCGCGCTGGCACGGGCGAACACGGCCCGCACCGTTCTGCTGACGGGCCGACGGGCCGACGCCGTTCGCGACGCCGATCGCATCGTGGTGCTGGAGGCCGGGCGGGTGGTGGGCACCGGCACGCACGCCCAGCTGCTCGCCGGCAATGCCACCTACCGGGCACTGGCGCGCAGTCGACCGTCCGTCGACGGCGACGCGCCGCCACCCGACGCCGCCGACGACGACGCCGCGCCCGTCGGAGGCCGCGCATGACCGCCGTCCGGAGGCTGGCCGCCCTCTTCCACGAGGAGCGCCTGACCCTCGCCGCCGCGCTCGCCGTCTGCGCCACCGGGGCCGCCCTCGCGGTGTCGGGCCCGCTGCTGCTCGGCAGGGCGACGGACCTGCTCCTCGCCGACACCCCCGGCCCCTTCGACTTCACCGCCCTCGGCCGCCTCCTGCTGCTGGTCCTCGCCGTTCACGCCGCCGCCGCGCTGCTCAACCTGCTCGGCGTCCGGCTCGCGGTCCTGGCCGTCGAACGTGCCGTCGCCCGGCTGCGCGAACGGCTCCAGACCAAGATCGCCCGGCTCCCGTTCGGCTTCCTCGACGCCCAACCGCGCGGGGAGGTGCTCAGCCGGGCCACCAACGACCTCGACACCGTCGCCCAGACCGCGCACCAGGTCGTCGGACAGACCGTCAACTCGCTGGTGACCATCACCGGCGTCCTCGTGATGACGTGCCTGCTCTCCCCCGAACTGACCCTGCTCACCCTCGCCCTCGTCCCGGTCACGGCCCTCGCCACCCGGGCGATCACCCGACGGGCGCGGCGGCGCTTCACCGCCCAGGCGACGGCGGCCGGGGCTCTCACCGCCCACGTCGAGGAGATGTACACCGGCCACGCCGAACTCCGGGCCTTCGGCCGGGGACAGTCCGCCACCCGGGACTTCGACCGCCACAACGCCGATCTGCGCGACGCCGCCGCCGGTGCCCAGCTGCTCGCCGGTTCCGTCGAACCGGTGACGGTGTTCCTCGGCGGCCTCGGCTACGTCCTGGTCGCCGTGGTCGGCGGCCTGAGGATCGCCTCCGGGAGCATGACCGTCGGCGAGGTGCAGGCGTTCGTCCAGTACGTCCGCCAGTTCAACCAGCCGATGGCCCAGCTCGCGGGGCTCACCGCCCTGGTCCAGGCCGGAATCGCGGCCGGGACGCGGATCGTCGACCTCCTCGACACCGAGGAGCAGCCGCCCGACCCGCCCCGGCCCGAACGGCCCGCCGCGTCGCGCGGCGCCGTCGCGTTCGAGCGGGTCTGCTTCTCCTACGCCCCGGACCGCCCGCTGATCGAGGAGCTGTCGCTGGAGGTGCGGCCCGGGCGGACGGTGGCCGTGGTCGGCCCCACCGGCGCCGGGAAGAGCACCCTGGCGGACCTGCTGCTGCGCTTCCACGAGCCGAGCGCGGGCCGCATCCTCCTGGACGGCGTGGACACCGCGGCGATGACCCGCGCAGACCTGCGCTCCCGGGTCGGCCTGGTGCTCCAGGACCCGTGGCTGTTCCACGGCACGATCGAGGAGAACATCGCCTACGGTCGCCCCGGCGCCAGCCCGGCCCAGGTGGAGGCGGCGGCCCGTACCGCCCGAGCCGACCACTTCGTGCGCACCCTGCCCCTCGGCTACCGGACGGTGATCGGCGGGGACGACGGGGAGCCGGGCCTCAGCGCCGGTGAACGGCAGCTGATCACCATCGCCCGCGCCTTCCTCGCCGACCCGGCCGTCCTCGTGCTGGACGAGGCCACCAGCGCGCTGGACGCCCGGACCGAGGAACTCGTCCGCGAGGCCCTGACGGCACTGCGGAGCGGGCGGACCACCTTCGTGATCGCCCACCGCCTCGGCTCCGTCCGTGACGCCGACACCATCCTCGTCCTGCGGAACGGGAGCATCGCGGAACAGGGCACCCATGAGGAACTCCTCGCTGTCGACGGCGCCTACGCCCGTCTCCACCTCGCCCACCCGTCGCCGTGACCGGCCCGGCCCGCCGCTCTCGCCGGTCAGTACCTCGGAGAAGCCCTCGACGGCGAATTTCGCGCTGCAGCCGGCGGGGCGGACGCTCGGGGCCGGCCGCGGAGAGCGGCCGGCCGTGGAGAGCGGCCGGAGGTGGGGAGATGCTGTGGCGCCCGGGGGAGGCCGGGCGCCACGGGGGTCAGCCGGTGACCGGCAGGAAGCTCCAGTGGAGCTTGGGTGCGGTGGACGCGGGGCTGCTGATCGTCGCCACGTCGGAGGACGCGCTCCGGGTGAGGTTCAGCTGCTCCACGGGGGTGGTGTGGTTGGTCAGGAGGGTCCCGTTCGAGCCGTCGGGTGTCGCGCACCACAGGTAGCCGTCGTCGTTGGGGCGGAAGCCGCCCATGGTGACGGCGCTGCCGTCCAGCGGCTGCCCCGGATGGGCCGCCGTCGAGTTGACGTACTGCCCCTGGTTGACCAGGTAGAAGCAGGCGTCCGAGCCGATCCGACCTGCGGAGACCGTACCGAACCGCTGGTTGCCGTTGTGCCCGTTCGGGGCGAAGAACAGCGGGTGGGGCGCGGTCTCCAGATCGTCCACCGTGAGCGCCGAGGGCTGGGACCCGTTGTCCCCCGAGACGATCTCGTTGAGGCCCGCGGCCTCGCGGGGGTCCTGGAGGAACCAGCGCTGGGCGGCCGAGCCGTCGTAGTCGCGGCCGGCCAGCGCCTGGCCGCTGCCGACGTCGGTGAGGAACTGCCGGGTGACGTAGTTCTGCAGGGTCCAGGTGCCGTCGAGCTGGTCGACCGGCGCCCAGAGCTGGTCCAGTGCCGCGTTCGGCCACAGCACCGTCCGCGCGTTTCGGGCGCCGCCCTCCTGCCCCAGGTAGCGGCCGCTGAAGGGAACGTTCGCGTGGAACAGGCGGTAGTAGCCGGGGTACTCGGGGTCGGGCGTCAGGCTGAACACCTGCGACGGGAGGTTCGCCTGGTCGATCGGCTGATCGGCGACCACGTGGCTGGTGCCGGAGGGGCCGGCCACGTTGGTGGTGGCGGCGCTGCGCACCACGACCTGGGCGGGCACGGCCTGCGCGGCCTGCTGCTGCGCCGGCGCCTGCTGGGCGGGCAGGTTGGCGAGGGTGAAGACGACGGGGTAGTGGTCCGACGTGGTCAGGTTGACCCGCACGGCTCCGGTGACGCTGGGCTGCGCCTGGACCGTGGGAACGACCGCGTAGTCGATGGTCGAGGGAGCCGCGGTGGTGGTGACCAGCGGCGTCGGGCGCGTGGGCAGTTGCTGGGAGTGGATGGTGAAGTCCGGGGCGATCGCGGCCTGCAGGCTGTCCACGGCGCGGTTGTAGTCGCCCATTGCGATCCAGGGCAGGTCGGTGCCCCTCAACTGCTCCCGGATGTTGTGCAGGAGCTGGGGGTCGTCGCTGCCGCTGCCCGAGGATCCGTGCACCGAGAAGTAGACGACGCCGCCGACGTTGATGCCGAGCGCGGGCCGGGAGTCCGTGCCGTCGGTGATCCTGCCCTCCCGGGTGGTGTACACGCCGTTGCGGTCGACCCGGGTGCGGCTGAAGACGGCCATGTTCACCCGCCCGACCGTTCCCGGCCTGGGGCTGGTGTCCGTGTGCAGCCAGTACAGGAACCCCGTGGGCCGGGCGGCGCTGCCGATCCGGTATTCCTGGACCGGAACGGTGAATCCACCGTTGTCGAACCACTGGGTGTTGGCGGTCGCGATGTCCCCCAGGAACGTGGCGCCGCGGGGCGGAGCGCCGGCCTCCTGCAGGGCGATGACGTCGGCTCCGGCCTGCCCGAAGCCGTTCCCGTACAGCTGCGGCAGGTCGTTGGCGTACTTGTTGCCGTTGGCGTCGGGGGTGTCGGCGCCCTGCATGTTCCAGGTGGCGACCTTGCGGCTGTTGTTGTCGCGGGGATCGAGTCCGCCGGTGCTCGCCAGGAACAGCGACGGCCGCTTGCCCGTGTCGAGGGGCACGACACCCTTGTTCGTGTAGTCGAGGGTCTCCCGGCCGCCCCAGTCCGGGATCGCCTGGCCGTCCTGGCTCAGCGGCTGGAACCGGTCGGGGGCGCCGGTGGCGGAGCCGAACTGGAAGGCCGTGCCGGACTGCGTGCCGTAGGGCGCGTAGGGCTCGTACGCCCCGCCCGGTGTGGTCTGCTTGACCATCGTGTTGTCGTGGAAGACGTTCTGCGGGCCCGAGGAACCGGACCACTTGACCGCCTTGGGGCCGGCCGCCCACCAGATCGGGTACCAGGTACCTTCGTCGACCTCGCCGCCCTCGCCACCGCAGTTGGTCTGGCAGCTGCCCGAGCGGTGCTCGTACGGGACCCTCAGTTTGTTCTGCTCGAAGAGGTTGTTGTGTTCCCAGCCGCCGTGCAGGTTCAGGTCCGAGTCGAGGTCGTTGCGGAAGGCGACGTTGCCGCTGGCCGACCACTGGAAGGTGAAGTGGCGCAGGTTGCGGCTGAGGTTGTAGGCGTACAGCGAGTCCCAGACGCGGCTGCCGCGCAGGTAGCCGTTGCCGCCCTTGCCCTTGTTCCAGGCACCGTCGAAGCTGTTGCGCTCGATCTGGAGGTTGCGGGCGTCCTCGGTGACGATCGGGTGCGAGCCGGTCATCTCGGCCTTCAGACCGCGTACCCAGTCGTTGGCGGCCCACTTGAAGACGATGCCGTGCATCGCGTACTCGGGGGCCATGTTGCCGTAGTTGTGCACGGCCTGGTCGGGGGTCAGCTGGTAGGTGCCGCCGCCGAGCTTGGGCAGGCCGTTCATGTCCTGGGTGAAGGCGAAGTCCTCGAAGCCGACGCCCTGGACGACCTTGAGCGGGGTGACCTTGCTGGCGTACGGCTTGTCGCCCAGGGCGGGGGAGCCGTCGGAGGTGGAGTCGACGGGCAGGTCCCACTCCAGCGGGCGGTCCAGAGTGACGGTCTTGGCCGCGGTGTCCAGGGAGTTGACCCGGAACATCTGCTGGCGCATGTGCAGGTTGTCCATCTGGCTGCGGTCGGACACGCCCTGCTGCTCGTAGAACTTGACGCTGTTGGCCGCTCCGACCCAGACGTAGCCGCCCGGGGAGAACTTCTTCATGTCCGCCTTGGCGTCCAGCTGCACGGTGCTCTGGCCCTGGCGGGCCGCGTAGCCGGGGTCGGCGGCCGGGGCGGCGACCTTGATGCCGGAGGCCCAGTGCTGGTTGACGCTGCCTTCGAAGATGTCCTTGCGGTTGGTGGGGGCGGCCGCCCAGTCGTCCTGGTAGCGGTCGGCGATGTCGCGGGTCTGCACCCGGAACAGGCCGCGGCCGGGCCAGATCCAGCCGCCGGTGCCGACGTCGCTGCCGCTGCCGGCCTTCATGCTGTCCTGGTCCCAGCGGCCGTTGACCAGGGTGTCGTAGCGGGTGTTGACGTCCGGCCGGAACACCAGCCGGGTGCCGCCGTCGCCGGAGCCCTGCCCGCGCAGGACCAGGTAGTCGGCGTCGACGTAGATCTGCCGGGACACGTCGATCCGCCCGGCCGGCAGGGAGATGAGCGAGAGCCGGTTGAAGTTGGCGTTCGGCGAGCAGTTGGCCTTGACCTCGTCGATGGCCTTCTGCAGCCCGGCGGTGTCGTCGGCGCCGTCGTTCGCCCGCACGCCGTATCGGGCGGCGAGCACGTCCGGGGTGATGCGGCAACCGGGATCGTCGGTCAGGTCACCGTCACTGGGCAGCTGCTGGCCGCCCCGGAAGCCCACGCGGGACCAGTCCGGCATCCCGGGTGGCGGCGACGTGCGGTTGGCGAAGCTCAGGTCCGGGCCGTCGGCCCCGGGGCCGGCCGTCACCGCGGCGGCGGGGGCTGCCGCTTCGGGGACGGGCGCAGCCGAGGCGAGCGCGGGGACGGTGAGGGAGAGCAGCAGGCCGGACAACAGCGCGGCCGCTGGTCGAAGACGTTTGATGGGAGTTCCTTCCGTGTCATCGGATGGTTCCGGGGGCGGGTGCCGGGGGCAGTGGCGAGCGGGGCGGATCCGTCAGGCACCGCTCCCGGACCGGGCTCTGCTGCTATGGGCACCAGAACTGGAGGGAGGAGATCCGGTCGTTGACGTAGTACTTGGAGCTTCCGGTGCCGTAGTCGGCCGTCGCACCCCAGTGCCACGTCTCGGTGTAGTCCAGGTCGGAGGGGTGGAGCTCGCCGTACGGGTCGTCCATGAACTTGACCGAGCACTGCGAGTTGTTGATCCAGGACGACACCTGGTTGTCGGTGATCTCCCCGTTCAGGAAGTGGACCTGCGTGAGGCGCACGATCGCCGCGTTGCCGCCGGCCGGGGGAGGCGTGACGATCGCCTTCGAACCCGTCCCGCCCTCGTGCTGGTAGAGGCAGAGCGCCCACGCGGGGCAGCCGTCGTAGGGCGGGTTCGCCGCGGACGCCGGAGCCGCCGTGGCGATCAGCGCCGCGCCGGCGAGGGCGGTCGCGACGGCGGCGGACTTCAGCCGGAGGGATGTGCGGGCCATGGTGGAACTCGCTTTCGGGGGTCGGTCTGTAGAGCCGATACAGGCTGGGTGACATTGCTTACGCGCGGCCATCGAGCGGTACGTTCGGGCAGAGGGGGGGACGACGCATCGAGCGGAACCGCTGGCCAACCGTGCTTCACCGCCGCGCGTCGGCACATCAGTCATCTGACTGCGAGAGCCGACTGGTTGATCGCGTCGGTTGCACGTCGGGCGGTGAGCCACGGCCGGGGGTGAGCGGGCCTGGTCGGCCTTGACCGGCGCGGACGTACCGTCAAATGACCGATAGGGATGACCGGGCCCGTGCGGCTCGGCGGCCCGCTCTTCGTAGGATGGGTGCAGCTCCTCCGGGAGGAACTTGTACCGGAGGAGCCATGCCGCAGCGCGCGAAACACCAGCTGCTCGGGCGCGCCCGGGAGTTGGACGTGCTGGCCAGTCTGCTGCGCGAGGTGGGCGACGGGCGCAGCCGGGTGTTGGTGCTGCGGGGTGAGGCCGGCGTCGGCAAGTCGGCGCTGCTCGACCATCTGGCCGGTCAGGCGGGGCAGTGGCAGGTCGTGCGCGCGGCCGGCGTTGAGGCCGAGGCCGAGTTCGCGTACTCGGCTCTGCAACAGCTGTGCGCCCCGCTGTTGTCGCACCTCGACCGGCTGCCGGAGGTGCAGCAGGCCGCGCTGCGGGTCGCGTTCGGCCTGAGCGCGGGGAACCCTCCCGAGATGCTGCTGGTCGGGATGGCGGTCCTCGGCCTGTTCGCCGAGGCGGCGGCCCGGTCTCCGCTGGTGTGCCTGGTCGACGACGCGCAGTGGCTGGACCTGATGTCCCGGCGGATCCTGGCGTTCGTCGGGCGCCGGCTGGACGCGGAATCGGTGGCGTTGGTGTTCGCCGAGCGGATCACCGACGGGAAGGCAGAGGACGAGGGCCTTTCCGGTCTGCCGGACCTTCCTCTGGGCGGGCTGGCCGACGCCGACGCCCGGGCGCTGCTGGACGGCGTGCTGCCGGGGCCGGTGGACGCCCGGGTGCGGGACCGGATCGTCGCCGAGACCAGCGGGAATCCGCTCGCCCTGCTGGAGTTGACCCGGGGCCTGTCGCCGGCGGAGTTGGCGTTCGGCTTCGGCGGGCCCGGCGCCGGCCCGTTGGCGACCCGACTCGAGGACGGCTTCCGTCGGCGCGTGGACGCGCTGCCGGGCGACACCCGCGCCCTGCTGCTGGTCGCGGCGGTCGAACCGGTCGGCGACGGGCCGCTGTTGTGGCATGCTCTGCGCCTGCTGGGAGTCGGTCCGGAGGCAGCGGCGGCGGCCGAGGCCGCGGACCTGATCACGCTGGGAGCCTCGGTGCGGTTCCGGCACCCGCTGGTGCGCTCCGCCGTCTGGCGGGGCGCGGAGCCCGCCGAGCTGCGGGAGGCGCACCGCGCCCTGGCCGAGGCCACCGACGCCGAGCGCGACCCCGACCGGCGGGCCTGGCACCGGGCCCATGCCGCGGTCGGGCCGGACGAGCAGGTCGCCACCGCACTGGAGGGCTCCGCCGATCGGGCCCTCGCGCGGGGTGGCCGGGCGGCCGCCGCCTCCTTCCTGGAACGGGCCGCCGCGCTCACCCCCGACCGGAAGGAGCGGGCGCGGCGCGCACTGGCGGCCGCAGCGGCCAACGTCGCCGCCGGCCTGCCGACCGGGGTGCCCGACCTGCTCGCCGCCGCGGAGCTGGGGCCGCTGGACCGGTTGCAGCAGGCCCATGCAGGCCGGCTGCGGGCCAAGGCGTCGTCCATGACCGACTCGGGGAAGGGCGCGGTGCAGCCGCTGCTCGACGCGGCGCGCCAGTTCAGGGACCTCGACCCGGCCGTCGCGCGGGAGACCTGCCTCGCGGCGTTCGACGCGGCCATCTGGGCCTGGCCGCACGACGAAGGCGGAATACGGCGAGCGGCCGAGGTCGCTCGTGGCCTGACACCCGGCGACGAGCCGGCCGGAATCTTCCTCCGTGCCCTGGTCGCATGGACCACACACGGGCAGGCCGCCGCCTTCCCGCTACTGGCGCAGGCGCTGCGCTCCCTCACCGACGAGGAGGAGCCGTCCGTCCTGTGGGCGGCCACGAACGCCGCCGCGGAGCTGGGCGATCTCCAGGCATGGCTGGACGTCACCGATCGGGCGGTCCGTTTCGCCCGGACGACGGGCACGCTGTCGGTCCTCTCGACGGCGTTGCCCTACCGGGCGGGCGCGCTGGGCCATGCGGGGCGTCTCTCCGAAGCCGAAGACCTGCTGGCCGAGGCCGCAGCCATGGAGACGGCCACCGGCGTGGCGATGCGCACGGCCACGGCGGCCTTGATCGGCGCGTATCGGGGACGGGAGCGAGAGGCCCTGGAACTGCTGGAGGCCATGGAACGGGACGGCGAGCAGCGTGGCCTGGGCCGGCTGATCCGCGTAGCCGCGTGCGAGAGGGCCGTGCTCCACAACGGCCTGGGCAACTATCCGCTCGCCATGGAAGCGGCGCTGCGCGGGGGAGGGCACAAGGACCTCGTGGTGCACTTCTGGACGTGCAGCGAGCTGGTCGAGGCCGCGACCAGGGCCGGCGAGCCGGCCGTGGCGGCCGAGGCGCGCGAGCGGCTCGCCGACTGGAGCCGGGCCGGCACGCCCTGGGCCCTGGGCGCGCACGCGGTCGCCGACGCCCTGACCGGAGCACCCGAGCGGGCCGAAGACCGCTACCGCGAGGCCGTCGACCACTTCGGCCGCGGCGGGCTCGGCGTGTTCGAGACCCGGGCCCGACTGCTGTACGGGGAGTGGCTGCGCCGCCGGAACCGGCGCGCGCAGGCCCGTACCGAGCTGCGGGCGGCGTACGAGGCGGCCGCGCGCATGGGCATGGAGGCGTTCGCCGAGCGGGCCCGGCGTGAGCTGCTCGCCACCGGTGAGACGGTGCGCAAGCGGACCGTCGGCGCGCCGGTCCTGACCCCGCAGGAGGCGCAGATCGCCCGCCTCGCGGCCGCAGGGCACCCGAACGTGGAGATCGGCGCACATTTGTTCCTCAGCCCGCGTACGGTCGAGTGGCACCTGCGCAAGGTCTTCGCCAAGCTGGGGATCTCCTCCCGTCGAGAGATCGACGGCGCCTTGTCGGAGCGGTGACCGCCATGCGGTGATCGCCGGTGCCCACGGGTCTTTTGGCAGCCGAACACACGACGGCCCCCATCGCAGGCCGCCCGAGCCTACGGCTCCAGTTCCAGCCCCAGCAACGGCAAGGACTCAGGCAACGGCGGAACATCAACGGCGGCGACGGTGATCCGCGTGGCCGATGCTCCCAGCCAGCTGTCGCGGGAGGGGCATGACCCAAAAGGCAGCCGACGTCAGATGACTGAGGTGCCGCTGCAGCGCCCAGGGGCACAGTGGACGGGAAAGCCCGGCCGCCCGGTGGCAGGACCTTCCGCGGGGGCGGGCAGGGCATCTGGAAAGCCGTGGCCAGAAGTGGCCGAGGCCCTCCCGGCGCGAGCGCAACGACAAGGCAACCCGCTTCCGGAATCCGCAGGCAGCCCTCGACTGGCGAGGGAATGCAAGCACCCCAAACTGACAGGAGAATCTGCCCAATGCCCAGGACGGACGTCCGCTTCGACAGCGCCGGCATCGGAGTCGCCGCACACCTGTACATCCCCGACAACGCTGCCCAGGGTCCGCTCCCTGCGCTGGTGGTCGGTCACCCTGGAACAGGAGTGAAGGAGCAGACCTCCGGCACTTACGCGCGACAGCTTGCGGAGCGTGGATTCGTCACCCTCGCCTTCGACGCGGCCTACCAGGGCGAGTCCGGCGGCCTTCCGCGAGGGCTGGAGGACCCGGCCCAGCGGGTGGAGGACTTCAAGGCCGCGGTGTCGTACCTGCTCACCCGTGAGGAGGTCGATGCAGAGCGGATCGGCCTGCTCGGTATCTGTGCCTCGGGCGGGTATTCACTGGCTGCCGCGAGCGGTGACAGTCGGGTGCGGGCGGTGGCCACAGTGAGCACCGCCGACCCCTCACGCCAGTTCCGGTTGGGGGCCGACGGCAGCCAGGACCCGGCTGTATTCCGGACTCTGCTGGTGGAAGCCGCCCGGGCCCGTACCGCTGCTGCCCGCGGGGAGGAGCCCGGCGTGATGACGATGTTCCCGCAGACCGCCGAGCAAGCACGCGCCCTGGGCGGTGAGCACGGGGTCGAGGGGTTCGAGTACTACTGCACCACGCGTGGCGCGCATGAGCGGTCCGCCAAATTCCTGGCCTGGGAGAGCATCGACCGGCTCGCCGGCTACGACCCGTTCTTCGCCGTCCCGCTGATCGGCCCCCGCCCGGTCCTCCAGATCATCGGGGAGCGAGCAGTCACCGCCTGGATGGCCATCGAGGCACACCAGCGTGCCACGGGCCCCAAGGAGATCCACTGGATCAGCGGAGCCAGCCACGTCGACCTCTACGACAAGGCCGAGTACATCGACCCCGCTGTCGGCAAACTCACCGCCTACTTCGCTCGCCATCTGGCCGGCGTCACCGACTGACGGTTTCCCCACGTGGGTCACTCGTCACAGCGCGATCAGTCGCCCCGGCCGGCTGCTCATCGCTGCGGCGTTGCGGCGCGAGCAGGCCACGCGCGGCGTCGGCGACAACGGCGATCACAGCCGCGGGACGCGCCACGACACCGACGCCGACGACCACTTGCGCGCCGGCTGCTGCCGTGCGCGGCTCGCCGAGCGGCCGGCCCGACATGCCCGCAGGCGGCGGTCAGCGCTGGTTGAGCCAGCCGCAGACGAAGTAGTTCTGGTCCGCGTCCCGCTCGACGATCCACTGGTAGTTGACGTCGCCCGCCGGGCGCCCGGTGTTCGGGTCCTGTTGGGTGACCGTCGCCTCGACGCTGAGCTGGTCCGTCCCGACGGGTATGTCGTACGGCTGGAGCTGCCAGCGCGCGACGTAGTAGCCGTTGAGCGCGAACCCGAGCAGCGTCGAGCGCAGCCGGGGGCAGGTCCCGCTGCGCAGGGCCGTCATGTCGTGGTTGGCCAGGCCGTTCATGTACACCTGGAAGACCCGGTCGACGGCCGCACGGTCGAGCGTCGGGACGGCGGGCTTCGGCGTGTAGGTCGGCGTGCGCACCGGGGTCGGGGTCGGCGTCCGAGTCGGCGCGGGCGCGGTGCTGGAGCTGGTGCCGGCACTGCCGGCGGTCGTGGTGGGCGCACTGGTGGCCGCAGTCCTCCCGGCGTCGGATGCCGCTTCCGGCCACAGCTTCCACGTCGCAACGGCGACGGCAGCCGCCAGGACAACTGCGAGGAGCGCGCGGCGGGTTCGCGTGTGCCGTTCCACCGGTGGCGCCAGGCGCATGGTGCCCGGCGTCGGGTGCGAGGCGGCGGGCGGCGCCCAGTCCCGTGGGAGGCGCTTGGTGTCGAGGGCGCGTCCGGAGAGCAGCTCGTGGGCGGCCTCGGCCGTCAGGCGGTCCGCGGGCGCCTTGCGGAGCAGGCCCGTCAGGAGCGGTGCGAGCGCCCCGGCGTGGGCGGCCGGTGTCGGCTCCTCCGTGACGATGGCCAGGAACACGGCCCCGGCGCCCGCACCGGCGAACGGCGGACGGCCCTCCAGGGCGGTGTAGAGCGTCGCGCCCAGGGCCCACAGGTCGGACTCGGCCGTCGCCGGGAGTCCACGGACCTGCTCGGGGGCCATGTAGGCCGGCGTGCCGAGGAGCGCGCCCGAGCGGGTCAGCGTCAGGTCGCCCTCGACGGCGGCGATCCCGAAGTCGGTCAGGACGACGCGCTCGCCCTCCAGCAGCACGTTGGAGGGCTTGATGTCCCGGTGGGTGATGCCCGCCGCATGAGCGGCCCGCAGTGCCTCAAGGACCTGCAGACCGATGCGCGCGACCCGCTCGGGCGGCAGCGAGCCCTCCTCCTGGAGGAGGTCGTCCAGCGAGCGCCCGCGGACCAGTTCCATGACGATCCACGGCAGCCCGTCCTCCCCCGCCACCCGGTCGTGGACGGTGATGACCCCGGGGTGCTTGAGCCTCGCGGCGGCACGGGCCTCGCGGTCAAGCCGCCCGATCCACGACTCCCGCTCGGCGGGCTCCATGCCCTCGGGCAGCCGCAGTTCCTTGACGGCCACCTCCCGGTCCAGTTGCTCGTCGTGGGCCCGCCAGACCGTCCCCATGCCGCCCCGGCCGAGCACGTCGCGCAGCCGGTACCGCCCGGCCAGCAGGCGCCCGAAGTTGTCAGTCACGACACGGAACCTAACGCATCACCGGCGGCCGTCGAACGGAAACGAACGATCAGGGGCCAGAGTCGGTCAGCAGGGAGTGAGGAGGCAGAACTTGTACTCCTGCGGGTCGGCGAGCACGGTCCAGGAGATCGCGGACCGCCCGAGCTCGGTCTGGCCGACGGACTGGCCGCGATCGGCCTCGCGCCGCAGCGGCTGCGCTACTACGACCGGGCCGGCGCGCCCTCTCCACCTGGCGGGGCCGGTGAGCGGGCGGGCCCGAGCGCAACACGCTCGGGCCCGCCCGGGGCTACGGCTCAGCCCAGCGTGCAGGCGAGCTCTGCCTTGATCCTGTTTCGGAGGTCCTCCTGGGCATAGCACTGGCCGCTGTAGACGTCCTGGAACTGGGGGCTGATGAGGTGGACGTTCACGATCTCGGTCACGATGTTGACGTTCCCCTGAGCCACGATGGTGTTGTGCGCGACCGCCACCTGTCCCGTCGGAGCCGTCCGGGCGCCGATGACGCCGCCCTCACCGTAGATCAGGTTGGTGATCTTGGTGTAGATGGTCACCTCCTTGCCCTGGATGTTGTTGCCGACGATGGCGACCGACCAGTCCTTGTAGTTGCGCTGCCAGCCGAAGTGGGTCTTCTGATTCAGGGCCTGCACGGCGCCGTAACCGAGCACGGATACCCAGCGGTGCGGGAGCAGCGGGCGCCCGGCCGGGTGGTCGCGGGGCTTCGCAGGCTCTCCCGACTGCGCGGCCTCGTACAGGTCCTGGGTCCCCATGCTCAGGCGGTCCGCCGCCGAAACCACCTGGGGTGCGGCGCTGGCCGGCGCGGCGATGGCGCCGGTGACGGCCAGTGCCGCGACCGCGGCGACCGCGGCCGTCTTCCACTTCCCGCCGGGCCGCTGACTGATGGTCATTCTGTTACTCCTCGTTCTCATCTATCAACGAGCGCGCGGCGCGCCGGACGCGCCCGCCGCCGGGCACCCCCGGCTCGCACCACTGTCGCCGACCCGTCCCCGGCACACATCAGTCATTTGACTGCAGGACACACCCAGGGCCTCGGCGGGTCTGCGCGGCGGGCGCCGCCGGCCGACAGGGCTGCGCCGGCGCCACGTTCTGTTCCGGCGGGCCGACGGTTCCTTCTACCAGCGGCATTGATGCCGGGCCGTAGGTGCCGAAGGCGAAGCACTGCAGGCCGTCGCCATGGTCGAGCACGGTGGAGTGCCGGCGAGAACCCGCAACAGGGTGGACTTGCCGGCGCCGTTCTCCCCGATCAGGCCGATCCGGTGGCCGGGGGAGGCGGTCAGGCAGACGCCGTCGAGGACGCGTCGGCCGCCGAGGCTGCGGACGACGTCATGGGCGAGCAGGGCGTGCTGGGGCACGGGGTGCCTTCCGAGGTGAGGGGTGGTGGGCCCGCCGAGCACGGAGCCTCGGGCGCGGGCCGGTCATATGTCGGCGGCTCACACCGCGGGGGCCGCAGCCTCCTTCAGCGTGCCGTCGGCCAGCCGGAGCCAGCGGTTCACCCCGATCTCGGCGAGGAAGCGCTCGTCGTGACTGACGACCAGGAAGGCGCCCCGGTAGGAGTTCAGGGCGCTCTCCAGCTGCCCCGTACTGACCAGGTCGAGGTTGTTGGTCGGCTCGTCGAGCAGCAGCAGGTGCGGGGCCGGCTCCGCGCAGAGCACGCAGGCCAGGGTGGCGCGCAGCCGCTCGCCGCCGGAGAGCACCCCGACCGGCAGGTGGGCCCGGGCGCCGCGGAACAGGAAGCGGGCCAGCAGGTTCATCCGCTCCGCCTCGGGCCGCTCGGGGGCGAACGCGGCGAGGTTCTCCGCCACGGTGCGGTCGAGGTCCAGCAGGTCCAGGCGCTGCGAGAGGTAGGCGATCCGCCCGTCGTTGCGCGTGATCTCCCCGCCGTCCGAGGTCAGTTCGCCGGTGACCAAGCGCAGCAGGGTGCTCTTCCCGGCGCCGTTGGGCCCGGTCAGCGCGATCCGCTCGGGGCCGCGGATGCTCAGGTCGACGCCGCCGTCGGCGAACACCGGCCGGCCGGCGTGGCGCACCTGCAGTCCCTCGCCGATGAAGAGGTTGCGCCCGGCGGGTACCTGGGTGTCGGGCAGGTCCAGGGAGAGGCGCTGCTCCTCGCGCAGGGCGCGTCCGGCCTCGTCGAGCCGGGACTTGGCCTCGCTGACCCGGGCCGCGTGCATCTGGCCCGCCCGGCCTGCGGACTCCTGTGCGCCGCGCTTCATGTTGCCGGCGAAGATGCGGGGCAGGCCGGCGTTCTTGAGGTTGCGGGCGGCGTTGCTTGCGCGGCGTTCGGCGCGCTCGCGGGCCTGCTGCATCTCCCGCTTCTCCCGCTTGAGCTCCTGTTCGGCGTTGCGGACGTTCTTCTCGGCGACTTCCTGCTCGGCCCGGACGGCCTCCTCGTACGTGGTGAAGTCGCCGCCGTAGAAACGTAGTTCGCCGCTGCCGAGTTCGGCGATGTGCTGCATCCGGTCGAGCAGCGCGCGGTCGTGGCTGACCAGCAGCAGGCAGCCGTTGAAGTCCGCCAGCACGTCGTAGAGCTTGTGCCGGGCCTGAGCGTCGAGGTTGTTGGTCGGCTCGTCGAGCAGCAGCACGTCCGGGCGCTTGAGGAGTTGGGCGGCGAGGCCGAGGGAGACGATCTGGCCGCCGCTGAGCGTGCTCAGGCTGCGGTCCAGGGTGAGGTCGGCCAGGCCGAGACGGTCGAGCTGGGCGCGGGTGCGTTCCTCGATGTCCCAGTCGTCGCCGATGGTGGTGAAGTGTCGCTCGTCGACGTCGCCGGACTCGACGGCGTCGATGGCCCGGATGATCCCGGCGATGTCGAGCACCTCGGCGACGGTGAGATCGGAGGTGAGGGGGAGGGTCTGACGGAGGTGGCCGAGCCGTCCGGTGACCGACACCGAGCCGGTGGCGGGCTTGAGTTCGCCGGAGATCAGCTTGAGCAGGGTGCTCTTGCCGGAGCCGTTGGGGGCGACCAGGCCGATCCGGCCGGCGGGCACGGTGAAGGACAGGTCGTGGAAGACCGGGGTGTCGTCGGGCCAGGCGAAGGAGAGGTTGGAGCAGACGACGGCGGCGTCGGACATGGAGGTGACCTCGAAGGAGAGCGAGGGCGAGAGGGTGGACCTCTGCCCTGGGCAGGTGTGGGGAAAGGGGCACGACGATGCGGACCACGTCGGCTGCGGCGCTCGTGAAGCACCGGCCGGTGGCCGTCAGATCCGGATCTCACCCGGAGATGTCGTCGTCACCCGCCACGTCTGCCACTCCTCGATCACGCGAATACAGGTCACCTCGAATGTAACAGACGTGGCGTGTCGCCGCGGGTCGAGAAGGCGCGCCCCGGCCTGGCGCCGATCGACAACTGCTCTTCGCCGAAGGACGTTTCACCGCGCCTGTGCTCGCCGGGACCGCATCCTCGCGGTCACGTCCGCCGGCGCAGGTCCGGATCTTCCGGGTCAGCCGAGGCGGTAGCGGACCGGGAGGGAGAGTGCGCCGCGGATGATTCCGGGGCCGATTCAGTCGAGGGAGTCGATCGGGACGGCAAGCTCCAGTGAGGCGGCGCAGATTGGCGCGGTGGTGGCACCCCGACAGCAACCGGTGCAGCACCTTGCGGTCATGGACTTGCGACGCCGGACGCAGGGGATGAGACGGGAGCGCGGAGGGCGTGGACGCTGGAGCCGTCGGCGAACGCGCCGTGCTCCAGGACGACGGTCGGCTTCGGGCCCCGGTCGGCGGCCGAGTCCTCGGTCGCGGCGTTCGCGGTGCCGGCGACGGCGAACGCGCTGACGGTGGCGATCGCACCGGCCGCGGCGACGGCCCCGGCGACGAAGCGGTGCAGGCGGTTGCTCTCGATGCTGAACATGCAAACGCTCCAAGGGGTTTGAGCAGCGCAGTGGATCTGGCGGTCCTCACTGTCGCCCTCGGGCCGTTCCCGGCGCATCGGTCATGTGACTCCATGCTTCCGGCCGTTCCGGCCGTTCCGGTCCCCGGAGCCGTCCCGCCGACTTGCGTCAGGTGACTGATGTGCCGCCACCGCCTGGGCCACCACAGTGAGGGTGCCGTCCCCGATTCCGAGGAGAGATCATGAAACGACGGTTCCTGACCATCGTCGCGGCCTGTGTCCCCCTGGCCGCCGCCGCGGCCGTCTCCACACCGGTGAGCGCGTCGGCGTCCCTCGCCGTTGCCGGCCCCTCGTCCTACACCTGCGCTCCGTCCACGCTGCCGGCCCCGGAGGGCACCGCGGTGGAGTCCGTGACCGCGGCCGCCGTGCCGGCCGGCACCTTCCAGGTGCCCGGGGTGCCGCCGCTCGGCGGGGGCCAGGTGCCCGACGTCCCGGCGCACTGCGAGGTGACGGTCACGCTGACGCACCCTGGCGCGAACGACCACGCCAAGGTGAACGTCTGGCTGCCGCAGGCCGGTTGGAACGGCCGCTTCCAGGCGGTCGGCGGCAAGGCGTACGCCGCCGGGGACAACGGGGCCGGTCTCGCGGCGGCCGTCAAGCAGGGCTACGCCGCCGCCACCACCGACGCCGGCGTCGGCGGGCCCCTGGACACCGACTGGGCGCTGGACCCCTCCGGGCACGTCGACACCGCGCTGCTGGACAACTTCGCCTCCCGCTCCGCGCACGAGATGGCGCTGGTCGGCAAGCAGGTCGTGGCCGAGGTCTACGGCCGGGCGGCGTCCTACTCCTACTGGAACGGCTGCTCCACCGGCGGCCGCCAGGGCTACATGGAGGCCCAGCGCTACCCGAACGACTTCAACGGCATCAACGCCGCGGCGCCGGGCATCAACTGGAACCAGTTCGAGGTCGCCACCCTGTGGCCGCAGGTCGTGATGAACGAGGCGCACACCTACCCGACCGGCTGCGAGTTCGACGCCTTCAAGCAGGCCGCCCTCAAGGCCTGCGACAAGCTCGACGGCGTCGCCGACGGCCTGATCAGCGACCCGCAGCGGTGCGACTTCGACCCGCGGCGCCTGGTCGGCACGCGGATCGAGTGCGACGGCAAGCAGGTCACCGTCACCGAGGCGGACGCCGAGGTGGTCCGCAAGATCTGGGACGGCCCGCGCGACGTGAACGGCAAGCGGCTCTGGTACGGGCTGTCGATCGGCGCCGACTTCCTCCCCCTGGCGGCCACCAAGAAGGACGCGAACGGCGTCACCACGGGCGCGCCGTTCTTCGTCCCGTCGGTGTGGGCCGCCACGTTCGTGCAGGAGCAGCCCTCGTTCGACACCGCGAACCTCACCACCGCGACGTTCGAGGAGCTCTTCCGCAAGGCCCGCGCCGAGTACGACCCGGTCATCGGCACCCGGGACGCGGACCTCTCCGCGTTCCGCGACGCCGGCGGCAAGCTGATCACCTGGCACGGCGACGCCGACCAGCTGATCCCCACCGCGGGCACGGTCGACTACCGCAAGCGCGTGGACGAGGAGATGAGCGGCACGAGGAAGGTCGACGACTTCTACCGGCTCTTCCTGGCACCGGGCGTCTCGCACTGCGGCCTGGACGGTGGCAAGGTCGACGACCTGGCGTCACTGACCGCCTGGGTCGAGCACGGCAAGGCACCGGCGGTCCTGCACGCCGCCCTGACCACCGCCACCGGTGGGACCGTCGCCCGTGACCTGTGCCGCTACCCGATGGTCTCCCGCTACACCGGCCACGGTGACCCGAACGCCGCGAGCGGCTTCCGCTGCGTCCGCCCCTCGCGCGGCTGAGACCTGCGGTACAACAGGTTCGGGTCCGTGCCCCGGCCGGGGACGGACCCGAACTCTGTCGTACGTGACCCGCTGCGCTCAGAGAGCCAGATCCGCCGCCAGACAGGAGAACCTGACCGCCAGCGCGTCGGGGTCGTGGGCGTCCACCGCCCGGTACGCCGACGGCACCGCCTTCTCCTCGACCATGTCCTCGAAGGCGACACGCTCCGGGAGCGTGCCGAACCGGGCCTTGCGGACCGCCGCCGCCTGTCCGTTCGTGCTGGGACCAGGATCACTCACGTCCGTACCTCCTGTGGTCGGCATGCGCGTGGCTCAGAGGTGGTCGGCGTCCACCACGGCCTGGGCGAAGGCCGTCGGCGCCTCCTGCGGCGCGTTGTGGCCGATGCCGTCGAGCAGGCGGTGCTCGTACCGGCCGGTGAAGAACCTCCGGTACCCGCTGCCGTCGGTCGTGGGCAGGAACGGGTCGAGGGCGGGGTCCACGGCGATGGTCGGCACGGTGATGGCCGGCCGGGCCGCGAGCAGCTGCTCGTAGCGCTCGTAGCGGGGCTCGCCGTCGGCCAGGCCCAGGCGCCAGCGGTAGTTGTGGATCACGACGGCGGCGTAGTCGGGGTTCTCGAAGGCCGTGGCGGTGCGCTCGAAGGTGGCGTCGTCGAACTTCCAGGTCGGGGAGGTCTCCTCCCACACCAGCCGACACAGGTCGTGCCGGTTCTGCCTGGTCTCCATGGCGATGCGGCCGCGGTCGGTGGCGAAGTAGTACTGGTACCACCAGGTGTGCTCGGCCTTCGGCGGCAGCGGGTTCCGCTGCGACGGGAGGTTGACGATGAGGTAACCGCTCACCGCCACCAGGGCCTTGACCCGCTCCGGCCACAGCGCCGCGACGGTGCCGGCGGCCCGCGAGCCCCAGTCGAAGCCGGCCAGCACCGCCTTGTGGATCTTCAGGGCGTCCATCAGAGCGATGACGTCGACGGCGATCGCGGCCTGCTGCGCGTTGCGGACGGTCGTCGGGGACAGGAAGGTGGTGGTGCCGTGGCCCCGCAGGTACGGCACGATCACCCGGTAGCCGGCGTCGGCCAGCAGCGGCGCCACGTCGACATAGCTGTGGATGTCGAACGGCCAGCCGTGCAGGCAGATGACCACCGGGCCGTGCTTGGGCCCGGCCTCGGCGTAGCCGATGTCGAGCACGCCGGCCCGGACCCGCTTGAGCTCGGTGAACGCGGTGTGGGTGCCCGGGGCGATGGTCGGGATGACCGGGGCCGGGCGGCCGGGCTGCTCGGAACCGGCCGCGAAGGCGGCCGGAGCGTTCGACGCCGCGCCGACCGACACCGCCGTGGCGCCCATGCCGAGGCCTACTGCCTTGGTGAACGTACGCCTGTTGATCATGTCCGATCCTTCCTGGAGGCCCGCTGGTGCCTCCACTGTTCTTCGGCAACCGGCGTGACACATCAGTCACATGACGTCGAGACACCCGAAGAGGCGTAAGGCTCTGCCGGGCCGCCACATTCAGTCATTCGACTGTTTCCGCCGTGCTTCCGCTCGGTGATCCTCGAAGGAGCGCCGCGATGCCGGCGGATCGTCGTGTGCCGTCATGTGATCGTCGTGTGTGCAATCGGAAGGTCTGGCCGTGAAGCAAACCCCCGTCGTCCTCATCCACGGTGCGTGGTTCCACAGGTCCTCCTGGGAGAGCTGGGCCGAACGGTTCACCGCGTACGGCTACGCGGTGTGCGTCCCGGACTGGCCCGGCGAGGCCCCCACCGCCGACCAGGTCCGCCGCGATCCCGGGCCGCTGCGCGACCTCGGGCTCGCCGCGCTCACGGCCCACTACGAGAGGATCGTGCGTTCCTTCGACAACCCGCCGGTGCTCATCGGGCATTCAGCCGGCGGTCTGATCGCCCAGCGCCTCCTCGGCGCCGGCCTCGGCCGCGCCGCCGTGGCCCTCGCGCCGCTGCCGGCCGGTTCGACCCGGCACCTGTCCTTCGAGCCGCTGTCCCGGACCTGGTTCCGGCACGTCGTTTCCAACGCGGTCGGTGAGGAGGAGGCCGCGAAGCTCTACGACCGGTACGCCGTCCCGGCCCCGCTCCGGCTGCTCACGGACCTCGGGCGCGATCGCACCGCCGCCGGGTCGGCCGACACCGTCGTGGACACGGCCGATTCGGCGCGCGGACCGCTCCTGCTCGTGTCCGGCCAGGAGGACCGGATGGTCCCGGACGCCGTGACCCGCTCGGCCTACAAGCTCTACGGAGATTCCTCCGCCGTGACCGATCTGAAGCAGTTCGCCGATCGGGGGCACTCCCTGGTGTTCGACAGCGGCTGGCGCCCGGTCGCCGACCACGTCCTCGCCTGGCTGGCCGCGAACGGCATCGAGGCCGCGGACGCACAGGGCTGAGCGCGGGCGTCAGACCTGCGCCGCGTCGGTCCGGCTCAGGGTGTCGGTCCGGCTCAGCGCGTCGCGCAGCGCCGCCCGGGCCGTGATGCCCAGTTTGGGGAAGATGCGGTACAGGTGTGAGCTGACGGTGCGCGGCGACAGGTGCATCCGCTCGCCGATCTCCTTGTTCGTCAGACCGCTGGCGGCCAGGTCGGCGATGCGGCGTTCCTGCCAGGTCAGCGAGGCCAGGTTCAGCGTCGAGACGCGGGGCGGGATCCCAGTGGCGCGCAGTTCGGCCCGGGCCCGCTCGGTCCAGCCGGCCGCGCCCAGCCGCTCGAACGCCTCGGCCGCCGGGACCAGGTACGGCCGCGCCGCCGCCCGGCCCTGGACGTGGCACACCCGGACGCCGTGCGCCAGCCGGATCCGGGCCAACTCGAACGGGAAGCGGGCGGCGTCCGGGTGGGACTCGGCCCGGACGAACATCTCGGCGGCCTCCCGCTCGTCCTCGGCGGTCATCGCCAGCGCGCCGTAGGTGATCAGCGCCAGGCGGGGCGACACGGACGGCAGACCGGCGTCGCGGGCGGCGAGGGCGTGCGCCCGGGCCTGCTCGACGCGTCCGGTGTGCTGGGCGGCCTCGACGAGATCGAGCAGGGTACGGGAGGCCTGATACGTGTAGGGCCGGAACGTGCCCGGCTGCGTGATGCCGATGGCGTAGAGGTACGCGGCCTCGTAGTCGCCGGAGCCCAGCGCGGCGGTCGCGCCGGCGGAGTCGGCGACCTGGGTGAGGAACCCCAGTCCGCGCGGGCGGGCCCAGGCGTCCACCTCGGCCTGGAGGTCCCGCGCCCGCCCGACCTGTCCGCGCAGCGCCGCCAACTGGGCCAGGTACGCGCGGCTCTGGGTGGCGAACAGCTGGTGGCCGTGCTCGGTCGCCAGGTCCAGGCCGCGCTGTCCGGTTTCCTCGGCCTGGGCCCATTCGCCGGCCGCCATCTGGTCGAGCATGATCTGGTGCAGCATGACCATGCCGGTGGCCACGGCTCCGGTCTCCAGCTCGCGGTCCACGACGCGCTGCAGGTGGGGGCGGTAGTGGCTCAGGAGGTCGAGGTGGTACGCGGCCGCGCCGATCCGAGTGACGTCCCAGGGCTCCAGATTCGACAGGTTGGCGGCGGCGTCTCGCACCGGCCCGGCCCAGCCTGCCCCGTGCCTGGTCACATCGCTCCAGGTGTCGCTGAAGAGGCGCGGGCGTTCGGTGACGAGGTCGCTCATGGAGGCCAGGAGTTCGCGCGTGCTCTCCCAGACCGCGCGATCCCCGCCGAACTGACTGATCGCCAGGAGGAGGACCACCAGCCGGGTGAGGACCTCGTCAGGTTCGGCTTTGCCGACGGTCGACGCAGTGGTGCTGCCGACAGCCGGCGCAGCGGCTGTCCCGCGGTCCCGGAGCTTCTCGATCTCGGCCGAGACCTGGCGGTGCGTGGAGCGGACGTCCCCGTCCTGGTAGAGCGCCCGGTAGGCGGCCGCCAGCACCGAGGCCGGCGACTCCGTCGAGCCGGGCGCGAGGCCCGCCTGGACCAGCCGGTGCGCCTGGCCGAGGCGGGCGGCGTGACCGGCGACGAAGGCCGCGTCGGTCAGGCGCCGGGACCGGTCGGTGTGGTTCTCGCTGAGCTCGGCGGCCCGGGTCAGCCAGCTCACGGCCGCCAGCGCGCCGCCGCGCCGGGTCGCCGACTCGGCTGCCGCCTCCAGGACGTCGGCGACCTCCTCGTCCGGATCGACCGTCGCCGCCGCCAGGTGCGTCGCCCGGCGTTCGAGGTTCTCCCGGTGAAGCTGCGCCAGCGCCAGGTGCGCGGCGCGGCGCTGGTTGGGAGTGGCCATCCGCACGACGGCAGAACGTACGAGTGGGTGGCGGAAGACGAGATCACCGGTGACCGCGTCGCTGTCCAGCAGCCCGATGGCCACGGCCGCGTCGGCGTCGCGCATCGCGTAGCGGGTGCCGGGGACGGCGTCGGTGCCGCGCGGGGTTCCGGCTCCGTCGAGCGCGCCCGTCAGGAGTTCGGCCCGGACCTGCTCGTCGAGGGCCGCGATGCGGGCGCCGAACAGCCGTTGCAGCCGCCGGGGCAGCGGCACGCCGCGCTGACCGATGAGGTCTTCGAGCGGGAGGTCGCTCGACCGGCCCGCGAAGTGGGCGGGCAGCTCCACCAGGGCCAGCGGGTTGCCCTGGGCCTGGTCCAGGACGATCCGGCGGGCCTGTCGGCCCAGATCCGGATACCGATGGTCCAGCAGAAGTGCCGCCTCCTCGTCGGGGAGGGCGTCCACCGGCAGCTCGGGCAGTGCGGCGGTGTCGAAGCGCGAGGTGAGGTCGGTGCGGACCGCGACCAGGAGCTTCACCGGGCCGCCGGCCAGGCGCCGGCCCACGAAGCCGCAGACGTCGGCGCTGGCGTCGTCCAGCCACTGCCCGTCGTCGAGGACCAGCAGCAGCGGCCGCTGTGCGGCGGCGAGCGACAGCAGGTTGAGAGCGGCGATGCCGAGCGTCATGACCGAGGGCGGATCGCCCTGCACCCCGCCGAACACGGCGTCGAAGACCGCCCGGGTCCCGTCGTCCAGCCGCTCGACGTCGGCCAGCAGCGGATGGAGGAACTGGTGCAGCCCGGCATAGGGCAGCCCGGACTCCGCCTCGACGCCGGCGGCCCGGACCACCACGTGGCCCTCCTGCTCCGCCAGCGCGACGGCGTGGCTCAGCAGCGAACTCTTGCCGACCCCCGCCTCCCCGCGCAGGACGAGCGCCCGGCCCGTGGCGGACCCGAGGAACTCCGCGAGCTGCGCCCGCTCCTCCTCGCGGCCCACCAGCGTCGTGGTGACACCCCACCGCTGCGACCCAGTCATGCTCCGGCCCCTTCCCGCGTACGCCGACCACCGACCATGATCCCGGGAACGCGGGCCCTTCGAGCCCGTGTCGAACCCTGGCCCATACCCGGGCCGGGGCGGCCAGTGCCCCCTGACCCGCGGACCGCGAGCGGGTCGTCAGTCAAATGACTGGGGGTCAAGGGGGCTCCGGGGGCCGGTTGTGGAGTCTCCGGCACGTGGGCGACGGTCCTCTGGCGTTCTGAGGCCTCGCCGGTAACATGAGTCCTCCTCACGTTTGCGTTAGGAGGCTGTCATGCCGGACCGCTACGACCTACCGGCGGGGTTCCGCTGGGGTGCCGCCACCGCCGCGTACCAGATTGAGGGGGCGGTGGCGGAGGACGGCCGTGGCCCGTCCGTGTGGGACACCTTCTGTGCCCGCCCCGGGGTCATCCGCGACGGGCACACGGGGGCGGTGGCGTGTGACCACTACCACCGGTACCCCGAGGACATTGCCCTGATGAAGGGCCTGGGGCTGGACGGCTACCGCTTCTCGGTCTCCTGGTCCCGGGTCCTGCCCGCCGGCGCGGGCGCCGTCAATCCGGCCGGACTCGCCTTCTACGACCGACTCGTGGACGCACTGCTGGAGGCGGGCATCACCCCGCTGCCCACCCTCTTCCACTGGGACCTCCCGCAGGCCCTGGAGGACCACGGCGGCTGGCTCGACCGCGACACCGCGTACCGCTTCGCCGACTACGCCGCCCTCGTCACCGACCGCCTCGGCGACCGGGTCCCCGCCTGGATCACCCTCAACGAGCCCTTCGTCCACACCGTCTTCGGCTACGCGCTGGGCACCCACGCCCCCGGCCGCACCCTGATGTTCCAGGCCCTCCCGGCTGCCCACCACCAGCTGCTCGGCCACGGCCTGGCCGCCTCGATCCTCCACGACCGCGGCCTGGAGGTGATGCTCTCCAACAACCTCACCCCCGTCGAACCGGCCTCCGACTCCGCCGCCGACCAGGCCGCCGCCGAGGCCTACGACGCCCTCCACAACCGGCTGTTCACCGACCCCGTCCTGCTCGGCCGCTACCCCGACCTCTCCGCCCTCGGCGTCCCCGACGACATCTACGGTGCCGTGCACGACGGCGACCTCGACCTCATCCACACCCCCGGCCTCGACGCCCTCGGCCTCAACTTCTACAACCCCACCCGCGTCGCCGCCCCCACCACCCCGGACCTCCCCTTCGACCTCGTCGACATCCCCGAAGCCCCCCACACCGCCTTCGGCTGGCCCGTCGTCCCCGACGCCCTCACCCGCCTCCTCCTCCACCTCCGCGACACCTACGGCAAGGCCCTCCCGCCCATCACCATCACCGAGAACGGCTGCTCCGTCGCCGAGGAGACCGTCCCCGACCAGCCCCGCATCGACTACCTGGCCGCCCACCTCGACGCCCTCGCCCAGGCCGTCGCCGAGGGCCTCGACATCCGCGGCTACTACACCTGGTCCCTCCTCGACAACTTCGAATGGGCCGAGGGCTACCACCAGCGCTTCGGCCTCGTCCACGTCGACTTCGCCACGCAGAAGCGCACCCCGAGGGCCTCGTATGCCTGGTATCGCGACCTGATCGCCGCCCAACGGGCCCGGCAAGGGCGGTAGTCGGGAAGACAGCCTCCGGTGCCACCTCCTCCGAGTGGCGTGCCCGTGCCGGCTCCTGGTGTGACATTAGGAGAGGTGTGGCGGCCGGGGAGATCCAGTAGGAACTGATCGTCGAGTGGTCGACCGGGCCGCCCCTGCCGAGGTAGGAGGTCGCCTCCAGCGGACGGCCGGAGAGCCGGTCGGCGTCGTCGTGGGTGCCGCCCTGGGAGTCCGGCAACGTCACCGCAGTGGTGTTGTTGTCGTTGGACATGCCCTGGTAGTAGCGGACCTCGCTCTGCGTCTGCCGGTCATTGACGCCGTCGCCGGTGAACGTCTGCACGTCGGCGTAGCCGCGGGACTGGCCGTATGGCTGTGTAGGTGCGGTACTTGGGCCGGACGACCTCGTTCTGGTCGTAACGCCAGGACGAGGGCGCCGAGGAGGGCCAGCAGGGCGGCTTTCGGAGATCGCCCGGATGTGCCTCCCGTGTGGGGGTGGGGGAGGAAGCCCGGCCAGGGCCGGGCATCCCTGGCCGGGCTGGGGCGCGCCGTTGGCCCGGGGGCGGGCCGCCGGAGTTGTTCACGGCGCGGGCGGGTGAACCGTCAGCTCGACTTGGTGACGGTGATGGTGTCGGTCGTCGGCGTGCCGTGGAGGACGTCGATCCGGACCCCGGTTGCGGGGTCGGTGAAGCTCTGGCCGGGCCGGTGGGCGGCCATGTCGAGCGGGGTGCAGCCGGTCGGCGGTACGGCGGTGGGGTTGCCGTTGACGACCTGGACCGGGCCCTGGCCGGTCTGGGTGGCGGTGTCGATCCGGTAGACCAGGACGCCGGTGGAGCACGCGGACTCGTCGCCGCCGATCGCGCGGCGGGACTCGGCGACGTACGCGGTGGTCTCGCCGGTGCGGATCACCGCGATCTTGGTCCCGCCGGGGCGTTCGATCGCGTGCAGGCGGACTGTGCGGCGGCCGGCGGCGGGGAGGCAGGCGACCTGGCGGTCGTCGATCCAGCCGAACTTCCAGCGCTCCCAGCCCAGATGCTGCGGCGACGGGCCGGAGATGAGGCCCATCAGGTCCCAGCCGCCGACGTAGCGGTGGGTGTCGGCGCCTTGGAAGGCGTACAGGTCGGGCAGGCCGAAGGTGTGCGAGGTCTCGTGGTCGGCGACCTTCGGGCCCCAGCGGTACATGTCCTGGCCGAAGGTGACCGCCCACTTGATCCGCGTGCCGCCCGCCACGATGCCGGTGGCGGCGGGGTCGTAGAGGTAGGTGGGCGAGAAGGAGATGGCGGAGGCGGACTTCGTGGGGACGATGTACAGCAGGTCGTACCGGGAGAAGTTCACGTCCGGCCCGGCGGCCTCGACGGCCTGGCGGACGTACGCCTCGTGCTGCTCGAACGAGAGGCCGCGCTCGAAACCGTAGCTGGTGGACGCCTGGGGCATGTGGACCCAGCGGTCGAGCGGGGTGATGTCGAGGCGGGTCCGGCCGTAGGAGTCCTGCCTCATCCAGTCCGCGGCCGGGGCGAGTCGGTTGTAGTAGTCGTCGCGGTCGCCGACCGCGGGCGCGTCGGGGAAGTCGACGAACAGCATCAGCACGTGCTTGGTGCCCAGAGGCCGGAGGAACTGCGTACGGTCGGTGTCGTGGCCCTCGTCCGTCCATCCGGTGCGGCCGGGCAGGGCGCACGCCGCGGCGGAGGGGGAAGGGGACGCGGCGGCCGGGGTGGCGGCGATCAGCGGCAGGGCCAGCGCGAGGGCGCCGGCGAGCAGGCGAGAACTCAACTCTTTCCTTCGGGTGGGTGGTTACGCCCGGCCGGAGGCCAGGGCCATGAGGCGGGCGAGGACGCGTCCGTTCGAGGCGGTCACGCCGTCGTGCTCCCACTCGTTGGTGACCCAGGCCCGCAGACCGCCGATCGAGCGCGCGGTGCGCAGGGAGAGGTCGGCGTCCACGTACATGTCGTCGTGGTAGACGGCGGCGGCCACCGGTACCCGGTTGGCGGCGAGTCGGGCCGGGTCGTACCGCGTGGCCCAGTCGGTCCGTGCGGCGAGCAGGTCGGCGGCGTCGGCGAACGGGCGCAGGCCGCTGATCTCCCGGAACATCCAGGGGTAGATCATCTCGCCGGTGAGCAGCAGCGGGTCGGCGTCCTCGGCGAAGGCGGGGTGGGCGGCCAGGGCGCGCTCGGCGGCCCAGCCCGTGCAGGCGCCCGGGCGGCCGTAGATGGACTCCTGGAGGACGGCGAAGAGCGGGTTGTCGGTGAAGGCGGTCAGCTGCATGACCTGCTGGAGGAAGGCGGTGGTGGGCTCGCCGGCGGGGTCGAGGGACTCGTCGAGCAGCCAGTGCAGGCGGGCGGAGCCGTCGCCCATGCCGAGCATCAGACCGAGGGTGCGAAGCCGCCGTACGGTGAGCCGGTCGCCGTCGGGAAGGCGGACCGCGCGGCGGTGGAGGTGGTCGGCGAGCCGTCGGAGCGTGAGCCGGTCACCGGGGTGGCGGAGGTAGTGGGCGAGCACCTTGTCGCGCACTCGGGGGTAGGTGGCGGCGTACACGTCGTCGGCGGTGGCGTCGAGTCCGGGCAGGCCACCGGTGATGTAGCAGGCACGCAGGCCCTCGGGCGCGAAGGACAGGTAGCTGAGGGTGACGAATCCGCCGTAGCTCTGTCCGAGCGTCTCCCAGGGCTCATCGCCGCAGAGGCGACGACGGATCAGCTCGGCGTCGGCGACGATCGAGTCGGCCCCGTGCAGCGCGAGGTGATCGGCCAGCTGCCGGGGCGAGCCGAACCCGGCCGCGGAGCGGGCGGTGACGGGGGTGGAACGGCCGGTGCCGCGCTGGTCGAGCAGCAGGACCCGGTGGGTCCTGAGGGCGTGGTCGAGCCAGCCGCCGGCGTTCAGCGGGCGGGGTGACTTGCCGCCCGGGCCGCCCTGGAGGTAGAGCAGCCACGGCAGTTGTTCGTCGCCGCGGGCCGGGTCGGCGACCTCCCGGGCGAAGATGTCGATGGTCGCGCCGCCGGCTTCGGCGTGGTCGAGCGGGACGGTGAAGACGTGGTCGGTCACCGCGAGTCCGGGGAGGCGGTGGGTGGTCAGGATCACTGTGGCAACTCCGGGTGATGGCAGGCGACTTGGTGGCCGGGCGCGATCACCCGCAGGGTGGGGCGCTCGTCGGCGCATCGGTCGGCCGCCCTGGGGCAGCGGGTGCGGAAGCGGCAGCCGCTGGGCGGGTCGAGGGGGCTTGGTGGGTCCCCGTGGAGCACGATCCGCTCGCGGGCGCGCTCGGCGTCGGGGTCGGGCAGGGGTACGGCGGAGAGCAGGGCGCGGGTGTACGGGTGGGCGGGGGCGCCGAAGAGGGTGTCGCGGTCGGCGGTCTCGACGACGGCACCGAGGTACATGACGGCGATCCGGGTGCTGATCTGCCGGACGGCGCCGAGGTCGTGGGCGATGAACAGGTAGGCGAGGCCGTGTTCGTCCTGGAGGTCCTTGAGCAGGTTGAGGATCTGGGCCTGCACCGAGACGTCGAGGGCGGAGACCGGCTCGTCGCACACCACCAGCTTCGGCCGCAGGGCCAACGCCCGGGCGATGCCGATGCGTTGGGCCTGGCCGCCGGAGAACTCGTGCGGGTGGCGGTCGGCGTGCTCGGGTCCGAGGCCGACCCGCTCCAGGAGTCGCTCCACCGGCTCGTCGGGCTCCAACCCCTGGTAGGCGAAGGGCGAGGTGAGGATCCGGCGCACGGTCTGGCGGGGGTTGAGTGAGGAGAAGGGATCCTGGAAGACCATCTGGAGCTCGCGGCGGACGGGGCGCAGGCCGTGTTCGTCCAGTTCGGCGAGGTCCTGGCCGGCGAACCGGATGCTGCCGGAGCTCGGTGGTTCCAGCCTGGTGAGCAGGCGGGCCAGGGTGGACTTGCCGCAGCCGGATTCGCCGACCAGGCCGAGGGTCTCGCCCGCCGCCACGTGCAACGAGACGCCGTCGACGGCGGTGACGTGGCCGGCGAGGCGCCGGGTGAGGCCGTGGCGGACCGGGAATCGCTTGACCAGGTCCCTGGTCTCCAACAACGCGGTCATGTCTGCTCCGCAAGGGTCGGCAGCCGGCGCGGCAGCGGCCCGTCGATGCGGGGGACGCAGGCGAGCAGGCCGCGGGTGTACGGCTGCCGCGGGCGGTGGAAGACGTCGTGGACGGCGCCGCGCTCGACCGCGCGGCCGTCGCGCATCACGACGACCTGGTCGGCGAGCCCTGCCACCACGCCCATGTCGTGGGTGATCAGCATGATCGCGGTACCGGTCTCCCGCCGCAGCTCGCGCAGCAGGTCGAGGATCTGGGCCTGGACGGTGACGTCGAGTGCGGTGGTCGGCTCGTCCGCGATGAGCAGGTCCGGCTCCAGGCACAGCGCCATGGCGATCATCACGCGCTGCCGCATCCCGCCGGAGAACTCGTGCGGGTAGGAGCGGGCGCGTCGTTCGGCCTCGGGGATGCCGACCCGTTCCAGCATCCGGACGGCGACCCGGTGGGCCGCCTTCCGGCCGGCCCGGTGGTGAGCGCGGTAGGCCTCGGCGATCTGGAAGGCCACCGGGTAGTACGGGTTGAGGCAGGAGAGCGGGTCCTGGAAGACCATGGCGATCCGGTTGCCGCGCAGGCGGCGCAGGGCGCGCTGGTCGAGGCGGGTCAACTCGCGTCCGTCGAAGCGGACTTCGCCGCCGACGCGGGCATCGCGGGGCAGCAGCCCGAGGACGGCGAGGCTGGTGACGGACTTGCCGCTGCCGGACTCCCCGACCACGCCCAGGACCTGTCCGGCCGCGAGGTCGAGGTCGAGCCCGGCCACCGCCCGGACGCCTGACGCGAAGTCGACCGTGAGGTCCCGTACGGTCAGCAAGGTCATCCGACGGCCCTCACCCTCGGGTCCAGTGCGGCGTAACCGAGGTCCACCGCCAGGTTGGCGAGCACGACGAAGGAGGCGGCGAACAGCGTCACGCCGAGGATCACCGGCTGGTCCGCGCTCGCGATCGCGTCGGCGGCCAGCTTGCCGACGCCGGGCAGGCCGAAGACCGACTCGGTGATCAGCGCGCCGCCCAGCAGCGCGCCGAGGTCCATGCCGAAGATGGTCACGATCGGCATCAGTGCGGGTCGCAGCGCGTGTCTGCGGACCACGGTGACCTCGGACAGTCCCTTGGCGCGCGCCGTGCGGACGTAGTTGCGGCCGAGGCTCTCCAGCATCTCGCTGCGGGTGACCCGGGCGTACACCCCGGCGTAGAGCATGGCCAGGGTGATCCAGGGCATGACCATCGACTGCGCCCAGCCGACCGGGTCCTCGGTGAGGCGGACGGCGGTCGGGTAGGGCAGCACGTTCAGCTGGACCACCAGGAGGTACTGGAGCACCAGAGCGGTGAAGTAGATCGGCAGCGAGACCCCGCCGAGGGCGGCCGTCATGGCGGCGCGGTCCCACAGACTGCCGCGCCGCAGTGCCGACACCACGCCCGCCGTCACGCCGACGAACAGCCACAGTGCCGCCGCACCGACGGCGATGGAGATGCTGACGGGCAGCCTGCCGGTGAGCATCTCCCAGACCGGCTGGTTCGTCTGGAAGCTGAAACCCAGGCAGGGGAAGGGGCACTGGACGGCCGTCGCCCCGCTGCCGTAGGTGCGTCCGGAGAGGATGCCGCCGAGGTAGTCCCCGAACTGTCCGAACGGGGAGCGGTCCAGCCCGAGGGTGGCGCGGATCGTGGCGAGCCGTTCGGGACTGCAGGCCTTGCCGCAGGCGCCCTGAGCCGGGTCGGCGGGCATCAGGTAGAAGATGGCGAAGGTGGCGGCGCAGATCACCACCAGGATGGCCGCGGTGACGGCCAGTCTTCGCAGCAGATAGCGGATCATCGAGGCTTGCTCCGGGGGTCGAGCGCGTCGCGCACGGCGTCGCCGAGCACGTTGAAGGCGAGCACCGTGACGAACAGGAGGACGCCGGGGATGAGGAAGTAGGCGGGGTCGGAGGCGTACCAGGGCACGGCGGACGCGATCATCTGCCCCCAGGAGGGCGTGGGCGGTTGCACGCCCACGCCGAGGAAGGACAGCCCGGCCTCGGTGGCGATGCAGGCCGGGATCGACATCGTCGCCACCACCAGCACCGGCCCGGTCAGGTTGGGCAGCACCTCACGCAGCAGCAGTGTCCGTCGGGACGCGCCGAGCACCCGAGCCGCCGCCACGAACTCGCCGCGGGCGAGCACCATCGCCTGCCCGCGGACGATCCGTCCGATGTACGGCCAGCCGAAGAGGCCGAGGACCATGATCAGCAAGAGCCGACGGTCCGCCCCGGGCGCTGCCGAGATCAGGGCGATCATGAAGATCAGGCTGGGGAAGGACATCAGCAGGTCCATCAGCCGGCCGATCAGGGTGTCGGCCCAGCCGCCGAGGAATCCGGCGAGCAGGCCGAGCGCGGTGCCGAGGAGCGTGGAGACGGCGGTGGCCAGTACGGCGATCAGCAGTGAGACGCGCGCGCCGTACACGACCCGGGCGAGCACGTCCCGGCCGTTGACCGGCTCGACGCCCAGCCAGTGCTCGGCGCTGACGCCGCCGGCCGTACCGCGGGGCAGTCCGCCGAGCGCCGGGTCGACGGCTTCGCCGTGGAAGGCGGTCGGGGAACCGCCGGTCAGCCAGGTGATCAGCGGGGCGGCCAGCGCGACCAGGACGAGCAGGGCGACCGCGGCCAGTGCGAGCGCTGTCCCGCGCTGGGACAGGAGCCTGCGCAGGACGGTCACCTGCGCGGTCCCGGCCGTGCGGGAACCCGTGTCCGTGGTCGCGGCGGCGCGGGCGCTCACCTGCGCAGTCCCAGCGAGACGAGGTCGAGTCGGCCGACGAAGGCGGTGTGCCCGTACGCGCCGGCCACGTTCGGCCCGACCAGGACGGCGGCCCGGTCCCAGAGGAACGGGACGACGGGTGCGTCCCGCATGATCCGCTTGGCGAGCTCGCCGTACGCCGCCTGCGCGGTGGTCGGGTCGCCGGCGGCGGCGATCTCGTCGAGCCGGGCGTCGACCTCGGGGGAGTCGTACTGGGAGCGGTTGTTGTTGCCCTCGGCGGTGATCAGCCTGCCGTCGAACAGGATCGGCAGGTAGGTGGAGGCGCCCGGCCAGTCCGGTGTCCAGCCGTCGATCAGCAGGTCGTGCTCGCGGGCGGGGCTGCCGATGGTGCTGTAGAACGCCGAGGAGCTGATCTCGTTGATCCGCACGGCGATGCCGGCCCGGGCGAGTGAGGCCTGCACGGCCTCGCCCTGCGCCTTGCCGCCGGCGGTGGCCGGGGTGTCGAGGGTGAGTTCCAGGCCGGACGCGTGTCCGGCCTCGGCGAGCAGGGCTTTGGCCTTGGCCGGGTCGCCCTTGCCGTCCTGGCTCGGGTACGGGTCCTCGGGGGCCGCCCCGGGCAGGGTGGGCGGCAGCAGGGTGGTGGCGAGGTCGCCCGCGATCGGGCCGCCACGGGTGGTGCGCAGCGCGTCCTTGTCGAGTGCGTACGCGATCGCCTGGCGCACCCGGACGTCGTCCAGCGGCTTGTGCCTGGTGTTGATGCCGAGAAAGCGGGTGTTGATGGAGTCGCCGGTGACCAGGCGTTGCTTCAGCCGGGGGTCGCCCAGCGCCCGTCCCACCGAGGCCGGGCCGATGGGCTCCATCGCCACGGCGTTCGCGTCCTCGCCCTGGCCGGAGATCAGCCGCTGGTCGACCACGGCCGGGTCGAGGTTGAGGTCGATCACGACCTTGTCGGGCAGGCCCTTGCGGACGGTGTCGGTGGCCGGGTCCCACGAGGGGTTGCGCACCAGGGTGAGCTGCTTCTTGGGCTCGAACACGTCGATCCGGTAGGGGCCGGACGAGAACGGGCGGTTGTCGTAGCCCACGCCGGTGTCCTTGTCCTGCGGCACGGGCGCGAACATCGGCAGCGACACGGCCGAGCCGAAGTCGGCGACCGGCCGGTTGAGGTGGAAGACGACGGTCCGCTCGTCCGGGGTCTCGATCGAGGCGAGGCCGGCCTTGTCCTGGTACGGGCCCTTGTACGTGTCGCCGCCCGTCAGCCAGAGCCGGGCGTACGGCGGGCCCTCGGGTAGTTCGGCGGCGAAGGTGCGCTCGACGCCGTACTTGACGTCCTTGCTGGTGACGGTCCGGCCGTCCTCGAAGCGCGCGCCGTCCCGGAGGGTGAAGGTCCAGGTCCGGGCGCCGTCGGTGGGACGGCCGGTGTCGGTGGCGAGGTCCGGCACGATCTTTCCGCCGGCCTGGCCGGGCGCCGGGGCGAAGGTGGTGAGCGTCCGGTAGATCAGTCGGCCTACGTCCTGGGTGGAGGTGACGTACGCGCGGGCCGGGTCCAGGTGTTCCAGATCGATGGTGGACAGGACGTGCAGGGTGCCGCCCTTCACGGGGACGGCGTTCCCGGGAGCCCCGGTCGATCCGGCCCCGGTCGATCCGGTGCAGGCCGCCGCGGACAGCAGCCCGAGGGCCGCCGCCAGGGCGCATGCGGCTCTTCGTGGCCTCATTCGTCCCCCTCTGGTGTGATATGACATTTCACATGTGGGACAAGATTGGGCCTCCGCGGTCCCTTCCGGGAGCTCCCAGCTGTTCATAACATCCGGTTATGGAGCTCGAGATACGGCATCTCCGGATGATCTGCACGATCGCCGAAACCGGCAGCCTCACCCGCGCCGCCGCCTCACTACGGCTCAGCCAGCCCGGGCTCAGCGCCCAACTGCGCCGGATCGAGGCGATGTTGGGCGGGCCGTTGTTCGACCGTGGGCGCACCGGCGCCGTGCCGACCGCCTTCGGCGAGGCCGTGCTCACCCGCGCCCGCGCCGTCCTGCCCACCGTCGACGAACTGCTGAGCGCCTCCGCCCTGGCCGCCCGTTCCAGCAGCCCGGTCCCGCGCCTGCGGCTCGGCTCGGTCAACGCCCCGCTGATCGGCGGGCTGATCGACGCCCTGCGCGCCCACCTCCCCGAGGCCCGGATCGTCTCCCGCGCCCAGGGCTCGTCCGTCCCCCTGATCGAGGACGTCTCGGCCGGCCGCCTCGAAGCCGTCGTGGTCGGCGACTGCCCCGGCTACGAGCTGGCCGCGCGGCCCGGCGTCGTCCTGCGGCCGGTGGTCACCGAGCCCGTCTTCGTCGCCCTGCCGGCGGGCCACCGCCTCGCCGCCCGGCCGGAGGTCGGACTGGATGAACTCGCCGACGAGGACTGGGTGTCGCCCCGGCCGGACGACGACCGGGTCCGCGAGTACTGGTCCACCACCTTCCACGCGACCGGCCACCGGATGCGCACCGTGCACGAGGCGGAGGGGCGGCTGCTGATGGAGTTGGTCCGCAGTGGCAGCGCGGTGAGCCTGTGCCAGGCCACCTACGAGGAACTGCCCGGCATCGCCGTGCGGCCCATCACGGGCGACCCGCTCTGGTACCGGCACCTGATCGCCTGGCACCAGGCGGGTCCGCTGGCCGCCCTGGAGACGGCACTGGTCGAGCACGTCCGCGCGGCCCACCGGGTCGCGGCCGAGCGCAGCCCGGTGTACCAGCGGTGGCTGCGCGCGGCGGCCCGGCAACCCGAGGCGGCCGCCCGATGAGCGGCCGTCCGATGAGCGGCCGTCCGCCGCCACGGCTCGCCGAAGAGCAACGCGGTCAGCGCCGGCCCGTCGTCGCGAGCGCTCCGCTCATGGCCGTCAGCACCCACCAGCGCCTCGCCGCCCGCGCACTGCTCACGGGCCCATCCTGGGCGGGGCGCCCGTTCCGGGCCTCCCGGTGCTGGTACATCCGGTCCTCCGCCCGCCGGGTGCCGAGTGGCCGACGACCTGCGTGCCCTCGACGATGGTGCCCATGCCCCAGGTTTCCGACGCCCCGGCGGCCGGTGCACCGAGCGGCAGCGGTCGTCGGCGGCACCTGACGCTCGCGGTACTGCTCTCGGCGTCCTTCATGGGGATCCTGGACGTCCTGATCGTGAACGTCGCCGCGCCGTCCATCCAGCGGGATCTGGGCGCCGACTTCGCCGACATCCAACTGGTGATCAGCGGATACGTCCTCGCCTACGCCGCCACCCTGGCCACCGGCGGGCGGCTGGGCGACTCGTACGGCCAGAAGCCGCTCCTCCTCGCCGGCCTGCTCGCGTTCACCGCACTGTCCGCCGGCTGCGCGGCGGCGCCGAGCGTCGGTGTGCTGATCGGGCTGCGGATCGGCCAGGGGCTCGCGGCCTCGCTGATGCTGCCGCAGGTGCTGTCCCTGATCCAGGTGATCGTGCCGGTCGGCGAGCGGGGACGGGCGCTGGCGCTGTACGCGGCCACGCTGGGCCTGGGGGCGGTGGCCGGGCAACTCGTCGGCGGTGCGCTCATCCGGGCGGACCTGTTCGCGCTCGGCTGGCGGTCCGTGTTCCTGGTCAACGTGCCGGTCGGCCTGCTCGCCGCGGCCTGTGTCCCGGCCCTCGTCCCGGCCACCCGGCCGGTTCGCCGGCGGTTCGACCTGCCCGGGCTGCTCCTCACCGGCGCCGCGATGGCGCTGCTCGTCTACCCGCTCATCCAGGGCTCCGACGACGGCTGGCCGGTGTGGGTGTGGCCGGCCTTCGCCGGCTCGGCCCTGTCGCTGGCCGCCCTGTGGCGGGTCGAACGGCGCCGGGAGTCGGCCGGTCGGGTGGCACTGATGCCGCCCGCGCTGTTCCGCGACCGGGGCTTCCGGATCGGTCTGGGCGCGGCGCTGGCGTTCTACGCGGGGAACTACGGGCTGTTCCTGCTGCTCGCCTACGTCTTTCAGGACGGCCTGCGGCTGTCCCCGTTCGCCTCCGGGGTCGCCTTCCTGCCGCTCGGGGCCGGGTTCGCCGTCGCCTCGTTGTCCGGCCGCCGAATGGTGCGCCGGTACGGGCCGGTGGTGCTGCCCGTCGGTGCCGGGGTGATGGCGGCCGGGTACCTGCTGCTGGTGCTGACGCTGCTGCCCGGTCCGACCCGGTCCGGCCCCGTCGAGGCGCTGGCGATGGCGCCGTCCCTGCTGGTCGGCGGCGTCGGCCAGGGGCTCGTCTCGGCTCCGCTGCTCGGCGCGGTCCTGGCCACCGTCCGCCCCGGACAGGCCGGTGCCGGCTCCGGGATCGTGCTGACGGTGAACCAGCTGGCGAGCTCGCTCGGGGTCGCCGTGGTCGGAGCGGTGTTCGTCGTCCTGCTGGGCGCGGACCCGCAGGACTCCTCGGCCGGGCGCACGCCGGGCGACTTCACTTCCGCGCTCTCCGGCTGCTCCTGGCTGCTGCTCGCGCTGGCCCTCGCCACCGGCGTCCTGCTGACGCTTCTCGTTCGGCCGACCCGGGTGCCCGGCGGCGGGCACCCGGGCGGAGGCGGGAGCGCACGAGAGGACGACCGCGGAGGACGAAACGGTTGAAGCCCCTGGCACGCCAGAGGTGTCGGTCCGGTCTCACTGCCAGAGCTGGTCGAAGGTGTGGATGGCCTGCTGGGCCGCCGGGGCGAGGGTGTTGGTGGTGGGGGGCGACCCGGCCGGCTGGAGGAGGTGGGTGACGTCGGGGAGGGTGACCAGGCCGGGCCCGCCGGTGCCGGCCGCCTTGAGGGCGCTGACCAGCGGGCCGGTGGTCGAGCACGGAATCTGGGTGTCGGCGGTGCCGCAGGTCACCATCACCTTGATGCTGGAGGGCAGCTTGGCCGCCAGGTCCGGCGGGTACACGGCATCGTCGGTCCGAGCGAAGGCGAGATTGGCGTTGAGGCTCTGGAACACCGTCGCGATCGGCCCGGGCATGCCCGTGGTGTCGGCGGGGTTGCCGGCCCGGATGCTCGACACCCCGTTGGTCACGGCGGTCTTGACAGTGGTGGCCTCGGCGGAGCCGAGCTGCCCGGCCGAGACGGCGGCGTCCACCTGCTGATCCACCTGAAGAGTGACGAGGTCGAGCAGTCGCTCGTCCTGGGGTTCCAGCAGCGCCAGCCCGGCCACGGCCGGTTTCGCGGCCTGCTGGACCTCCAGGGCGATCATCGCGCCCTCGCTGTGGCCGGCGATGAGCAGCCGCTGTGGGTCGGCGCCGGGCTGACCGGCGAGGAACTGGTAGGCGGCGGTGGCCTGTTGGACGAAGGAGTTCAGGTCGAGGCCGCCCGGGTTGCCCGCGTAGGTGCCGAGGCCGGTCTGGCCGGTGCCGTACTTGTCGTATCGCAGGGTCATGATGCCGTCGTCGCCCATCTGCTGGGCGATGTCGGCGAGGGTGTCGGGCATCAACTGCGGGGGCTGGTTGCCGTTGCGGTCCGTGGGCCCACTGCCGGGCAGCAACAGCGCGGCCGGCATCTTCGCACCGGTCGCGTTCGGCGGGATGTGCAGGGTGCCGTAGGTGGTGGTGCCGTTGACGACGAAGGACACCTGTTGGTCGCCCGGGGCCGTGGGCGACCCGGGTGCGGACGGGGAGGTCGAGGCGGCCGCCGGGGTCGCCTCGACCTGGGCGGCGGCGCTGACGGCGGAGCTGGCGGCGGCCCGGCCGCCGGCCGGTGTGGGCTCGGGCTTGGTGCCGGAGCCGCAGGCAGTGGTCAGGCCCAGCGCGGTGAGCAGAGCGATCGCCGAGGCCAGTCGGACGGTCGGACGGTTCGAGGGCGCGGACGGAGACACGGGTTCACTCCTGTACATGGGTTCACTCCTGGGACAGAGATCCAGCGGTTGACAGCGGACAGCCGCGTCCTCAGAGGCCCGCAGCCGCCCGGACCTGCGCGACCACGGCCTCCGGGTCCGGGACGGCCACCAGGAGCACGTCGAAGTCGCCGCCGTCTTCGGCCAGTTCGATGCGTACGGCCCGTCGGCCCCGACTCGCCAGGACGAACTGCCGTCCCTCGGTCGAACTTCGCCAGGTCCCGGCCTTGACGACGCCCGGAACGCTGGTTCCCGGCGCGCGCAGGCCGTGTGCCGCCGTCAGCGGCTGATCCTCCACCGACACCGAGCGGATGGCGGCCAGCGGCGCGGCGATGTCGCTGTGCATCGCCTCGATCCGCTCCCACGCCGTCAGGCGCACCACCAGTCGGCCCGCCTCGGTCACGATCTCCGCCATGCTC
Organism: Kitasatospora sp. NPDC028055; assembly: GCF_040637885.1. Lineage (NCBI taxonomy): Bacteria > Bacillati > Actinomycetota > Actinomycetes > Kitasatosporales > Streptomycetaceae > Kitasatospora > Kitasatospora sp. NPDC028055. The sequence goes on from NZ_JBEZXE010000036.1 coordinate 69,969, forward strand.
GTACCTCCGCCGCATTGTCAGGGGATCCAGGGATTACCACCCCGGTGGCCCCGGGTGCGCCACCGACACCACGCGACCACCCCGGTCCACCGCTGAACGGGTGGACGGCGGAACCGCCGGTGTGCCGGCGCCTACGGCCTCGGCTTCGGATCCGCGCGTACTCATCTGCCGGAGGCGCCGCCCGCTCCGCCGAGTTCGTCGGGGCCCAGGTGCTCGCCCGGCGTCGCCAGATCCTCGACCGCGTGCGCGCCGACCACCGCGCCGGTGGACCTCTTGCCGTGTCGGAGCCTGCCCTCCAGCCAGCCGGCGAAGGTCGTGAGCGTGAGGTTCACGACGACGAAGACCACCGCGACGACGGTGAAGGCGGCGATGGTGTTCGCGCCGTAGTTCGCGCTCAGCGGGCGGACCGACGCCAGCAGCTCGGAGAAGCCGAGCAGTGCGCCGCCCAGCGCGGTGTCCTTCACGATGACGACCAGCTGACTGACGATCGCCGGCAGCATCGCCGTGACCGCCTGCGGCAGCAGCACGTGGCGCATGACCTGGCCCTTGCGCATGCCGAGCGCCACGGCCGCGTCGCTCTGGCCCTGGGGGAGGGCCAGGATTCCGGCCCGGACGATCTCCGCGAGCACCGAGGCGTTGTAGAGGACGAGACCGGTGACCACGGCGTACAGCGGTCGGCTGTCCGAGCCGACGTTGGTGTACTGGGCGTACGCCGCGTTCGCGAAGAGCATCAGGATCAGCACCGGGATGGCGCGGAAGAACTCCACGACGGTCCCGGCCGCACCCCGCACCCACCGGTGGTCGGAGAGCCGGGCGATACCGAACAGGGCTCCGAGCGGCAGTGCGACGACCATGGCGAGCGATGCGGCGATGACGGTGTTCTGGAGCCCCGGCAGAAGGTACGTGCCCCAGGCGCGGGAGTCCGTGAAGAAGGGCCTCCACTTGACCCACTCGAGCTGGTTCTTGTCGGCGAGGCTCTGGACCACCCACCAGGCCAGCGCGGCCAGGGCGACCAGGAACAGCGCCGTCGACATCGCATTGCGGCGTCTGGCACGCGGCCCCGGCGCGTCGTACAGGACGGACGACGGACTCATCGCCGGACCGACACCTTCTTGCTCACCCAGCCGAGGATCAGCCCGGTCGGGAGGGTGAGGCAGATGAACCCGAACGCGAAGATGGCGGAGATGAGCAGGAGTTGGGCTTCGTTCTCGATCATCTCCCGCATCAGCGCCGCGGCCTCGGCGACGCCGATGGCGGCGGCCACCGTCGTGTTCTTGGTCAGGGCGATCAGGACGTTCGCCAGGGGGCCCACCACGGAACGGAAGGCCTGCGGAAGGACGATGAGCGTCAGAACCTGGGGGAAGGTCAGGCCGAGGGCGCGCGCCGCCTCGGTCTGACCGATCGGCACCGTGTTGATGCCCGAGCGCAGGGCCTCGCAGACGAACGCCGAGGTGTAGGTGATCAGGCCGAGTACGGCGAGCCGGAAGTCGATCGTCTTGAAGCTGCCGGCGCCGAGCGTGACGCCGAGCGTCTGGAACAGGCCGAGTGAGGTGAAGACGATGATCACGGTGAGGGGAATGTTCCGGACCGTGTTGACGTAGGCGGTGCCGAAGCCACGCATCAGCGGCACCGGGCTCACCCGCATGGCCGCGAGCACGGTTCCCCAGACCAGGGCCCCGATGGCGGAGTAGAAGGTGAGCTGCACCGTCACCCAGAAGGCCCCCAACAGGTCATAGCGGTTGAGAAAGTCGAACACGTTCTGTGACTCCCGGCCTGCTGGGTGCGGGAAGGGCGAGGCGCGCCGCTTCGAGGGCGGCGCGCCGAGGGTGGCGGCCTCAGCTGACGATGACGCCGATCTTCGGCGCGGGCTCGTTGTGGTAGTCGGCCGGACCGAAGTTCTTCTTGACGAACGCGTCCCAGGAGCCGTCCTGGACCATCTTCTCCAGGGCGGTGTTGATCTTCGCCTTGAGATCGCTGCCGTTCTTGACGCCGATGCCGTAGTTCTCGTTGCTCATCTTGAAGCCGCCGAGCTTGAACTTGCCCTTGAAGTCGGCCTGCGCGGCGTAGCCGGCGAGGATCGAGTCATCGGTGGTGAGGGCGTCGATGACCTTGTTCTCCAGACCGGTCAGGCACTCCGAGTAGCCGCCGTACTCCTGCAGCTGGGCGTTCGGCGCGATCCTCGTCTTCACGTTCTGCGCCGAGGTGGAGCCGGTGACCGAGCAGAGCTTCTTGCTGTTCAGGTCCTCCGGCTTCTTGATGGAGTCGTCGTCCGCCCGGATCAGTACGTCCTGGTGCGCCAGCAGGTAGGGGCCGGCGAAGTCGACCTTCTCCGAGCGCGCCGGGGTGATCGAGTACGACGCCGCGATGAAGTCGACGTCGCCGCGCTGGAGCAGCGCCTCGCGGTCGGCGCTCTTGGCTTCCTTCCACACGATGTCGCCGGGTTGGTGGCCGAGCTGCTTGGCGACATAGGTGGCCACGTCGACGTCGAAGCCCGTGTACTTGCCGTCCGGGGTCTTGAGGCCGATGCCCGGCTGGTCGAACTTGATACCGACGGTGATCTTCTTACCGCTCGTGCCGCCGCCGGAGCTGCAGCCGGCGGCCGTCAGGGACAGCACGAGCGCTGCGGAGGCCCCGACGGTCACCTTGCGAAGCTTCATGGTGCTCATCCCTCGTGGTCGGGCGGGTACCCCTCCACGATCCGTCCATCTGCGGTGAACACCACGCGATCCGCAGCCGAACGGGCGAACCCCGTCCGCTGCGGAGGCGGTCGCCCACCAGCGAACAAGCCCCTCTCGGGCAGCGCCTTGACAAGCGCCCGCCAAGATTTTATCCAGGTCAATGAGGAGGGATTTGCCCCGCGGATCGGGTCCGCACTCCCAGGTGGGGCGCGGACTCACCGGCACACGGGAGGAGGGCGGTTGCGATGACCAGCGGGCGACCCCAGCGGGATCACTACGCGGTGCTTGATCACTACGCGGTCCTCGGCGTCGAGCCCTCGGCGTCCGCGCGGCAGGTCACCTCGGCCTACCGCGGCCTGGTACGCCTGCTGCACCCCGATGCCGGCGCCGACCGGCCCGGATCGGCCGAGCGGCTGCGCGAGGTGGTCGCCGCCTACCAGGTCCTGCATGATCCCGAGCGGCGCGCCGCCTATGACGCCGAGCACGGCGGCAACCGTGCAGGTCGTGCGGCCGGGAGCAGGCGGGTGGAAGTGCGCGTCGTCCCGGCGGCCGGCAGCGCAACAGCGGCCGCCGCCCCGTTCCCGCGAGGCGGGAGCCGACCGGGTCGGCCGTCCGGCCCGGCGGTCCGGGTCGGGCCGGTGCGGTTCGCACCGTCCGAATCCCCGCTCGCCCGGAGCGACCCCGGAGACCCGACCCCCCGAGACCTTCTGGCCTGGATGCTGCGCCGGCTGTGGGAGGTGGAACCGTGACCGCGAAGGAAGGTCGGCCTCCCTTCAAGTAGTGATGCACCCTGGGACCGGGAGCACGGCTGAACCGCCCGGGTCAGGCCCGGAACCCTCTTGTGCCGCCAGCTCTGACCGGTTCGTCGCCGTGTGCAGCTCGGCCACCGTCAGCCGCGCCGTCACCTCACGCCTCCTCCGCGCGGGCGTCGCGAGCCCCTGCGGGGTCGCCACCGCCGTCAGGCCGTTGGTCCGGGGGGGCCGAGCTGCTCCGGCTGCGCGTGGGCCCGTGCGCCGAGCACGGGTGCGCCGTGCCGCTCCGGCCGGTGACCCGCGGCGTCGGTGATCTGCTGACGTGGCGTTTCGAGCGCTCCCGGCGGCACCGGGATCAGCCGGCGCGCGGCGACGCGCCCCACCCAGTGGCGTCCGCACTCAGGGCACGGCGGCGCCCCGGCAGGGGTGTACGGCGAGTCCACCGGCATGCCGTCCCGGGAGAAGTACTCCCAGTCCCGGCCCTCGTCATCGCGGTAGTGCTGGACGTCGTAGTCGATGCTCCACTGGTGCCAGCAGTGGCCGCAGGTGAACTCCACGCGTTCCAGGGCCAATTCCGTGATCACTCTCGACACCTCCTCCGCCGAGGCGATGCACTGCGCAGGCTCCTCCGAGGTGCGGGCCGGCCACAGGGCAGCCCCCACCAGTCCGTATACCTCCAAAGACGGTATCGGCACAACCGCAGAGCGAGGTTTCCTGGAATCGGCCATGAAGATCTTCTTCCCCCCAGGGCCCACACTTGTCGCTTGTTCGGCGACTTTCTTGGTTGTCATCGTGTGATGACATGTTGCAACGATTAGTGGACGAAGCAGTGGCCGTCGCCCTGGATACGGACCACATCAACGCCGATTACGACGCGCGACCAGGGGCGCTCGGTCGGGCTTGGTTAGGCTGCCGGGCATGGGTCAGAACGTGAGTGTTGCCGCGAGTGCCGGAGAGCTTGTGATCGTCGATGCGGCAGCGGTGGGTGGGGAGTTCGCGGGGGCGGCGCACCGGATCCTGGCGGAGTTGGTGGCGGGGGGCGCTGCGCTGGGGTGGGTGGAGCCGCCGTCGGGGGAGGAGGTGGCGGCGCTGGTCGAGGAGGTGGTGGCGAGGTCGCGGGCCGGGGACGGGGCGCTGCGGGTGGCGTACCTGGGCGGGCGGCCGGTCGGGTTCGGTTACTGGCTGCGCCACCAGCGGCCGACCCACCGTCCGCACGCGGAGCTGGAGAAGCTCGCGGTGTCCGCCGCCGCCCAGGGGCGGGGCATCGGGCGGGCGCTGACCACGGCGCTGATCGCGGACGCGAGGGCCGCGGGCATCGAGGTGCTCACCCTGGACGCCCGCGGCGACAACGCCGACGCGCTGCACCTGTACCACTCGCTCGGCTTCACCGAGTACGGACGGCTGCCGGACTACGTCGCCGTCGGGGAGCGTCGGTACGACAAGGTGTTCGCCATGCTGGACCTGCGCCGGGCCTGAACCCGCCCGGGGGCGGCGCAAGCCCGGCGCAGGGCGGTGTCACGGTGTGGGCTGCCGCCGGTCGACCACCGTCCGGAGCTTGCCGCTGGTGGGTGTCCGTTCGAAGGCGGCGGAGCCGACGGTCTCGACCGTGACGTCGAGCAGGCCCTCGGCGACGGCCGAGCCCAGTTCCGGGACGGCGGTCAGGAACGCGGCGCGGGCGGTGGCCGCGGGCGGGGCGTAGCGCTCGTCGAGGCGGACGGTGGCGTGCTCGCGGGCCGCGCCCGGGTCCAGCAGCAGTTGGAGTTCGCCCTGGTAGCCGAACTCCTCCTGCGCCACCGCGATCAGGCGCCGGACGTTGAGGAAGTACGTGCCGACCCGGACGACGTCCCCGTAGCGGCCGAGGAGTTCGATGCGGGGGGTGTGGCTGCCGCAGGGGCAGACGCCCTCGACGGCGCGGCCGAGGTCGCCGATCTGGTACCGCTCCAGGCGCTGCCCGGCCCGGGTGCGGCTGGTGAAGACCAGGCGGCCCGGCTGCCCGGCGGGTGCCGGGCGGTCGGCCTCCGGGGCCAGGATCTCCAGGGTGTGGAGGTCGGTCAGGACGTGGTGGACCGAGCCCTCGGAGTGGGTGCACTGGTAACCGAGCGGCCCCAGGTCGGTGCTGCCGTACGCCGCCGAGCGGATCACCTCCACGCCGAACTCCTCGGTGAGCACCCGGCGTTGTTCCGCCGTGAAGTGCTCGCCGCCGTAGAAGACCTTGCGGATCCCGCCGTACGCGCGCAGCGCGGCGCCCTGGTCGTGGAACAGCTGCCAGAGGTACGAGGGCATGCCGAACACGGTGTCCGCCCGGTGCGTCACCAGGGCCTCGGCGGTGGCGGCGTGGTCGGGGCCGGCGGCGATCGGGAGCTGGGTGGCGTTGAGGCGCTCCAGGATCGAGAAGAAGCTGATGAAGCTGCCGTACATGCCGCCGCAGTAGAACAGGTTGGCGGCGCGGTCCCGGGCCGGGTCGAACCCGGCGGCGAGCAGGCCGTCGGCGCAGGCCCGCATCTGGGTGTCGTAGTCGGCGTTGGTGAACACCGACAGGGCCGGGGCGCCGGAGCTGCCGCCGCTGCGGAAGTGGAGGTGGGCGTGCTCGAGCGCGAGGGTGCGCAGCTGCTCCTGGACCCCGGCCTTGTCCAGCAGCGGGCCGTCCGGCGCGGCCGGGACGAAGGCGGGGGCCGCCAGGTCGTCCAGGCAGGCGGTGGTGGCGAAGGCCCCGTCGGCGCGGACGCTGACCCGGCGGCTGTAGCGCTGGAGCGCGTACACGCCGTCGTGGGGCTCGCCGTGGTAGCTGTCGAGCATCCCGCCGACCGGGGTGACCCGCAGGACGCCGGCGGCGAGCACCGCCTGCGACAGCCGGGCGACGTCGGCCCGGCTGCCGCCGATCGCGGCGGTCTGCAGGTAGCGGCGCATCGGGCGCAGCACGGTCATCACGGAGCCGCGGGGCAGCGGCTTGACCCAGACGCTGCGGTGGAGCGGCGAGGCGGCCAGGGCGGGGCGGGTGTCGGCGAGGACGCGCCAGGAGCCGTCCTCGGCGGCCACGACCCTGGTGAGGCCGAGGTGTTCCTCCAGCCGGGCGATCAGCTCGGTGGTGGTGACCTCGGCGTGCTCGGCCGGTTCGAGTTCGGGGCGGGGCAGCCGGGCGGAGGCCTCGGCGAGGTGGGCGGCGAAGCGCTCGGCGAAGGCGAAGACCTCGGTGGCGTTGGCGGCGTCGTCGGCTGCGTCACCGTCGGAGGTGCCCTCGGTGTCGAGGTAGATCACCTGGGGGCTGGAGCAGGCCTGCTGTTCGAAGCGGCAGACGTCGGCGGCGAGCGCGTCCAGGGTCGGCCCGTCCGACCAGGCGTCACGGGTCAGGTAGGCGAAGGAGATCCGATGGCCCCACTCGACCAGGCGGCAGCCGGGCGGGACCAGTTCGGCGACCGAGCGGACGGCGTCCTCGCCGCCCCACACCGCCACCGCGTCGGCGGGCTCGCACAGCAGGCGCAGCCACTCGGCGCGGGCGGAGGGGAAGCGCAGCCCGACGATCCGGCGGGCCAGGGCGCCGGTCGGGTCGGCGGCGGCCAGCTCGGCGAGCAGGTGCTGGGGGAGCAGCGTGTCGTTGCTGCTGGTCTTGAGCACGTTGAGGTTGCCGGTGAGCAGGCCCTCGATCACGCTCAGCGGGGCCACGGCGGCGGCGTTGCCGGGGGCGATGTGGACCAGCAGCCCGACCGGTGCCCACGCCTCGAAGGTGGTCTCCCGTGCGTCGGGCCGGGTGAGCCGCTCGGGGCGCAGTCCGCCGAGTTCGCGACGGAGCTTGAGTTCCAGGGCAGGGCGGGCGATCGCGCCGGCGATCTCGGCGAGCGTCGCGGCCGCTTCGTCCGCCTCGACACCGCCGGTGGTGAGTTCGGAGAGGAGGCGGGTGCGGACCGGGCTGCCCGCCGTGGCGAGGGCGTCGGCGAGGCGTTGGCAGGCGCTCAACACCAGTTCGGTGGGCAGAGGTTCGGCGAGGACGCGGGCGGCGAGCGCCGGGAGCTCGGCGAGCCGGCGGGCGGCCTCGTCGTCGTCGATGAACGAGCCCTGCCAGAAGTGGGGCCCGGTGCCGACGAGTTCGGTGCTCGGGGGTTCGGTGGTCACGGGCTCGGTGCTCGCGGGTTCGGTGCTCGCGGGTTCGGTGGTCATGGGTTCGGTGGTCACGACATCCCCTTCAGGAGTTCGGCGGCGGCCGCCGCGCAGTTGCGGTTCCGGCTGACCCCGGCGCGGCCGTGGATGGTGAACCACGGGGTGGGCAGCGGGCAGGGGCACTCCTGCCCGGGGTGCAGCGAGGCGAGGTCGCCCATGACGACGCTCTGCGCCGGCACCGAGGTGATGTACGGGGAGACGAGGTGGAGGAAGCCGCGTTCGCCGTACGGCAGCGGCTCCAGGGTGCGGGTGTCGCGCACCGCCGCCCGCGACCAGACCGGGACGTGCAGCCGGTGGTGACCGCACTCGATGTACGGCACGCAGTGCTCGACCGAGCCGAAGGTGTCGCGGATGCGGTCCGAGGGAATGCCCAGCTGCTCCGTGACCCCGGCGTAGAACTGCTCCTTGCCGATCTGCCGGTCGGTGTGCCCCTTCCAGCCGCCGCCGAGCAGGACCAGGGAGTCGGCCGGGAGTCGCAGCGGCGGGAGGCCGAGGGCGCGCATGCGCTCCAGGGTGAAGTGCAGGAAGGAGGGGAAGCCCAGGATCCGTACCGGCAGGCCCTCCTCGGCGTAGCGTTGCAGGGCCTCGATGCAGCCGTGGACGTCGAACTCGTGGCCGCTGCCGGTGTGCCGCAGCGCGTGCGTGGTGTGGTTCGCCGGGGCGAAGTCGCAGAGGTAGTTGTCGGTGAACGAGGTGCCGAGTTTCAGCTGCGGGGCCGGCTCGTAGCTGTACAGCAGGTAGTTGACCGGCTGGTCGGGGGTGATCCAGCCGTAGTGGTCGAAGATGCGGGCCACCATGCGCTGCGCGGAGCGGATCGTCCAGGTGTCGAAGAACATCTGCGACTTCTGGCCGGTGGTGCCGGAGGAGGTGAGGTGGAGGAACACCTCCTCCCGGGGGATGGAGAGCACCTCGTGCCGCTTGAAGAAGTTGGCGTGCACCAGGGGCGTGCGGATCCCCTCGCCGACGGTCGGTGCCGGGGTCTCCGCCGGGCCGTCCAGCAGCGAGCGGAGGAACGGCGAGCGCTCGGCGTGCCACGCGTGGGACTCGGCCATGGCGGCGGCGAACAGGGCGTCGGTCTCCGGCCCGGCTGCGTACGGGGCGGCCAGGTCGCAGAGCCGCTGGACGTGCGGGAGCGCGGCCGGGTCGGGCACCGCGACCGGCGCGAGATGGGCGTTCACGGGTTGGTCGGCCGTGTGGTCGGCCAAGTGGCCGGTGAGGTGGTCGGTGAGGTGGTCGGCCAGGTGGTCAGTCATCGTGAGACCTCGGGAATGGGTAGGTAGGTCGACGTCCAGGCGGTCAGGTAGGCCAGCAGGTACGGCTGGAGCGGACTGCTGACGGCCGCCGCCCGGAAGTCGATCTGACGGCTGGTGCGGGAGAGCACCACGTAGTCGTGGAACCGGTCGCCGATCCGGCGCATCGCCGGGTAGACGGCGCTCGGGATGAACCCGGCGGCCAGGAAGGCGTCGAGCCCGGCGGTGTCGGCCAGCGGCAGCAGCGTCTCGACGTAGTCGGCGCCGGCCCGGGTGACGGCGGCCATCAGCGGCTCCAGCGCCCCGGTGACGGCCGCCGGGGACGGGTGCACAGCGATCAGCGAGCAGCTCGCCGCGGCCCGGTCCAGGTCGGCGTACGCCTCGAACGCGCCGTCCGGCGGGGTGAGTACGGCGTTCGGGACGTGCAGCGGGAAGAACCGCTCCCCCGGATCGGGGAAGAGTTCGAGGAAGCGGCGGCGGACGAAGCCGGGTGCGGTGATCAGCTCCATCGGCGCCGTGACGGGCGCGGCCCGCCCGAGGGCCGGGGCGGGGGCGTCCGTCGGGCGGGGGCGGCCGTAGTCGACGCCGGTGCTCTGCCGGGCCGCCTCCAGCAGCGGGACCAGGGCCTGCGGCACCGCGCCGACGCTCTCCCGGCGGGCCAGGACGCCGTCGGCGTGCCGGGCGAACAGGGCGAGGCTCTCGCACCCGGCCACCTCGACGGCGTTGGGCATCAGGCCGAGGGCCTGGAAGCCGTTGCGGGCGAAGACCTGCTGGGGGCCGGGGGTGACCACGCGGACGGTCGCGTAGACCGAGTCCAGCGTGCCGGCGGCGAAGGCGTCCGCGCAGACGGAGGCGGTCAGCCGGGCGGCGAGGCCCCCGCCGCGCTGCTCCGGGTGGACCGCCAGGCCCACCAGCTTGCCGATCCGGCTGCCGGGGTCGGTCTGCACCGCCACCGAACCCGCCAGGCGGCCGGCGCCCTCGGGGCGGGCGGTCAGCCAGTGGGTGTGCGGGTCGTCGATCAGACGGCGCATCTCGGCGGGATCGCTGCCGAGGGCGACCGGGTAGCCGTGGCCGTAGACGTCGAAGTAGAGCTGCCGCAACTGGGCGACGTCCTGCGGTACCGCCGGGGCGATCGTCACGGTCATCGCGGATCCCCGTTCGGCTGCGCGGCGGTGGTCGGAGAGATCGCGGTGGCGGTGGCCGGGGCCGGTTCGCGTCGGCCGGTCCACCACAGCGCGGCGGCGACCGGCAGCACGCCGACGGCCTGGACCAGGCACAGGGTCCGCGCCGGGAGGTGGTCGCCGAGCAGGCCGAACGCCAGCGAGGACACCGGGAAGGTCGCCCCGAGCAGCGCCTGCATGACGGCGAAGAAACCGGGCCGGTCCTCGGCCGGCACCAGCCGCTGGAACAGCGCCACGAACCGTACGCCGATCACGCCGACGCACCAGCCGGCGACCGCCATCGCCCCGACGGCCGGCGCCTGCCCCACGGCCAGGCCGGGCAGACCGAGCGCGGCGGCCATCAGGCCCAGGCAGCCGGCGCCGATCGCGGTCGGCGAGCCCGGGAGCCGGCCGCCCGTGAAGGAGCCCACCAGGGTGCCCACGCCGAGGGCCGCCTCCAGGGCGGCGACGGTCGAGCCGTCGGCGTGCAGCACCGTCCGGGTGTACAGCGGCATGACCACGAACACCGCCGTGGTGAACACGTTCGCGGCGGTGAAGCAGAGGAGCACCCGGCGGATGAACGGGAGTTCGGCCAGGATGCGGCGCAGCGGCCGCCGGGCGGTGGGCGACGGGCCGTCCTCGCCCGGGGCTTCCGGCGCGGTGGCGGGCGGGGCGGCGGGGAAGCGGGTCGCGCCGACCAGCGCGGCCGCCAGCAGGTAGGCCCCGGCGCACCCGGCGACGATGCCGGGCAGGCCCGCGCCGTCGACCACCAGCGGGCCCAACAGCCCGCCGGCGAGGCCGGCCAGCGACTGGGTGGCGAGCTCGAAGCCGGTCGCGGCCTCGATGTCGGCGTCCCCCACCAGCTCGGGGACGGACGTGGTCAGGCAGGGGTCGAAGACCGCCTGGCAGCCCGCCAGCAGCAGTGCGGCTCCGTACATGACCGCCATCGGCGGTGTCGCGGTGTACGTCCAGCAGGCCGTGCCGAGCGCGACCAGACCGGCGACGGCCGCCGAGGCGGCCAGCACCGTGCGGTGCGGGCGGCGGGCGATGAGCGCGGCCACCAGCGGGGCCAGCACCACTGCGGGCAGGGTGCTGACGGCGAGGAAGGCGCCCGAGGCGAGGCCCCGGTCCGAGCCCGCGGCGTAGCCGATCAGCCACCACACCGCGCCGACCTGGAACATCCGGCCGGCGGCCTGGGTGAGGACCTGCGCGCCCCAGACGGCGGCGAAGCGCCGGTTGCGCAGGACGAGCGGCAGGCGGCGGGCGGCTGCGTCGGCCAGGTCGGCCTCGTCAGTCGTCTCGACCGCCTCGACCGCCTCGACAGCCTGAGCCGCCTCGGCAGCGTCGACCGTCCCGACCGTCCCGGCGGCCCCGGAAGCCCGGCCCCCCGTCATGAGTGCGGCCGTTCGTCGAGGACGCGGATCAGCTTGCCGGTCCGCGGGTTGACGGCGAGTTCGTGCGGACGCACCCACGTGACGGACAGCGCGTGGACGAACCCGGCGGCGACCGCCTCCGGGTACAGCGGCCGCGCCGTGTGGACGGCGCTCGTGACGGCGGCGGCCAGTTCGGGGAGCCCGGTGGGGTCCCCGTCGCAGGCCAGCCGCAGGACCAACCCGTCCCGGCCGTCCCAGCGGCGCACCACCAGCTGCACGCCGATCACCCGGCCGGCCGGGTCGGCGGCCCGGACGAGGTCGAGCACGTCCTGGGTGTACAGCGACACCGGCCCGACCCGTACGCCCTCCTGGGCCCGGCCGAGGATGCGGAACTGCCCGGTGGCGACGTCGGTCCACTCCGCGCGGTCCCCGACGGGGTAGCGCAGTACGGGCATCAGCCGTCGCCGTAGGTCGGTCACCACGACCCGGCCGGGTACGCCCTCGGTGTCGATCGGCTCGCCGGTGTGGTCGTCGAGGATCTCCACCACCGTCTCCGGGGTGAACGCCCGGTGCACCCGGGTGTCCGGCCCCGGTACCGGGCGGCCGAGCAGTCCGGCATCGACGGCGGCGTAACCGATCGACGAGACACGGGCGTTGGGGAACACCTTGTGCAGCAGCGGCTGCTGGTCCTGGTACAGGCCCTCGCCGCCGAACAACAGCAGTTCCACGGAGGGGAGTTCGCGACCGGAGGTCAGGAGGTGGTCGGCCAGTGCGCACAGCGTGGTCGGGGTGCCGGCCACCACCTCGACCTGGAACTGCTCCAGGGTCTGCGCGGTCGACTCCAGGGGCGCCGCCCCGCCGATCGGCAGCCGGACGTTGCCGACGGGCGAGCGGTGCAGCGAGTCGAGGATGAAGGTGTAACTGGCGTACAGGTCACCCGCGTAGAAGAGGTCGGCGACCCGGTGCCCCGGTCGCAGTCCGGCGTCGACCAGCCCGGCACCGAAGGAGGTGGTGAACTCCCGCCACTCCTCCCGGCTGTAGAACGAGAACTTCGGCGAACCGGTGGTGCCACCGCTCTTGAAGACGACCGCCTCCTCCAGCGGCCCGGTCAGCAGCCGGTTGTCGCGGGGCGTGTTGGCCTGCCAGAACTCGGCCTGCGGGACGACCGGGAGGTCGGTCAGCAGCGTGGCCGAGTCGGGCAGACCGGCGTACAGCTCGGCGTAGAAGGGTGAGTTGTGGCGGGCGAAGCGTATGAGTTCCGCTATCGGTTGAACGGGCATCAATTCCTGCTTTTGGGCGTGCGAGGGCGGAGCGAGGTCGTGGGGTGCACGACTTCGCCCTACGGGTCGGAGGCGATCTTTGAGCCGGCGGTCGGTGGAATTCGATTCCGGTGCGACTCGGCGGGCAACGGGTTCGGGAAACGGACCGGGCGTGCGCACTGAGGTTCAGCGGTGCGCGGATGGTTCGTCAGCTGATGCGACATCGGGGTCTGTGGGGTCACCCGCTCGCAGAAAGCAAGGCTATCACTCGGATATGCCTTCGGAACCCTGGTCGGACTGCCGTCAGATGGTATGGATACGACCTGAGGCTTCATTGCTGCCGTGTTGCGGCGGCATGACCAGCGGAGGGTGAGGTGGATCTCCCGGAAGCCGGACCGGGCGGGTGTTCCGCGCCCTCGTCGGCCGTATCCGCAATTCAGTTAGTTGAATTGATGACATTTCATGTTCGGGTTGTCTGATTACGGCTCGGATGTCGGAATTGCCACGCCGCTCCCCAGGGGGGGTACGGCCGCGGCCCGCTCGGCGAGCCGCGCCGCATCCGTCACACGGGAGGAGGACGGCTACCCGTGTCAGAGCCGTACCAGCGCCTCCGGCGTCAGGTCGGCCAGTGCGGGGTAGCCGTCGACGGCCATGAGCAGGTCGGCCTCGGCGAGCAGGGCGCGCAGGACGTGGACGATGCCGTCGGTGCCCTCCAGCGCCAGCCCGTAGGCGTACGGGCGGCCGATGCCGACCGCCGTGGCGCCGAGGGCGAGCGCCTTGATCACGTCGGTGCCGGTGCGCACCCCGGAGTCGAACAGGACGGGCAGGCCGTCGGCGGCCGCCACGACCCCGGGCAGGGCGTCGAGTGCGGGCAGGCCGCCGTTGGCCTGCCGGCCGCCGTGGTTGGAACAGTAGATGCCGTCGACCCCGCCGTCCCTGGCCCGGCGGACGTCCTCCGGGTGGCAGAGGCCCTTGAGGATGATCGGCAGGTCGGTGAGCGAGCGCAGCCAGGGCAGGTCGTCCCAGGTCAGCGGGTTGCCGAAGATCCGGATCCACTCCAGGACGGCCGCGCCCGGATCCTCCTCCGGGGCCTTGGCGAGGCGGGCACGGAACACCGGGTCCGAGGTGTAGTTCGCGAGGCAGTGGCCGCGCAGCTGGGGGAAGTTGGAGGCGGCCAGGTCGCGCGGGCGCCAGCCGGTGACCCAGGTGTCCAGGGTGACGACGATGCCCTTGAACCCGGCGGCCTCGGCGCGGTGGACCAGGCTGGCGGCGAGGTCGCGGTCGGTGGGGGTGTAGAGCTGGAAGAAGCCCGGGGTGTCGCCGAATTCGGCCGCGACCTGCTCCAGCGGGTCGACGGTGAGGGTGGACGCGACCATCGGCACGCCGGTCCGGGCGGCCGCCCGGGCGGTGGCGAGATCCCCGTGGCCGTCCTGCGCGCACAGGCCGATCACCCCGACCGGCGCCATGAACAGGGGCGAGGGAAACCGCAGCCCGAACAGGTCCACGGACAGGTCCCGCTCCTTCGCGCCGACCATCATCCGCGGGTAGAGCCCCCACCGCTCGAAGGCGGCGACGTTCGCCCGCTGGGTGGACTCGTCCCCGGCCCCGCCCGCGACGTACGAGAGCACCGACGGCGGCAACGCGGCCTGCGCCCGCGCCTCCAACTCCGCGAAGGCCATCGGCATCGTCGGCAGCACACCGCCGAGCCCGTTGAGGTAGATCTCGTTCTGGTAGTCACCGAAATGCTGCGCCATGGTTCGCGGGGCCTTCCTGTCGGTGTCGGGACGGCGGTCGCCGGGGGCCGGGTGGTCGGGTCGCCGGGTGGTCGGGTCGCCGGGTCGGCGCTCGTAGCGCTGCTGGCACTCGATCACGCCCCGCGATCCGTGTCGCGAAGGTACCCCGGCCGTACCGTCCGTGGGGTGAGTGGTGGCGGCGGGCGTACGTCGTCCTGGCCGGAGCGGCCGGAGCGGCCGGAGCGGCCGGGCGGGACGGCGGGATCCGCTTCCAGCCGTGACCCCCCGGCCCGGCAGCTCCCGGGCCGGGGTTCACGGCGCGTCACGCGGCCGGGCTCCGGTGGGCGCCGCTCCGGATGGCGCGCAGGATCTCGTGGGCCCAGTCGGCGGGCCGGCTGTTCCCGAGGAGGGCGGAGAGCCGGGCCATCCGGGCGCGGCGCTCGGCCGGGGCGAGGTCGAGGGCGTGGGCGAGCACGGCGGTGAGGTCCTCGGGGGAGTGCGGATCGGTGAGCAGGGCGGCCTCGCCGAGTTCGGCCGCGGCGCCGGTGTGGCGGGACAGCACGAGGACCCCCGGGTCGGCCCGGTGCTCGGGGTGCTCGGGGAGCGCGGCGCGGGCGGCGACGAACTCCTTGGCGGTGAGGTTCATGCCGTCCTGGAGGGAGGTGATCCAGAGGACGTCCGCGCTGAGGTACTGGTCGATCACCTCGGTGGTGGACAGGCGCCGCGGCAGGTAGTCGACCGGTTGCCAGGCCCCGCTCCGCCAGCGGGAGTTGGTCTCGGCGATGCGTCGCTCCAGGTGCCGGCGGGTGCTCTCGTACGCGGTGATCCCGGGCTCGGGCGGCGGGCAGACGAGGCGGAAGGCGAGCCGGCCGCGCAGGTCGGGGCGGCGGGCGAGCAGGCGGTCGACGGCGTCGACCTTCTGGACCGGGGCCTTGGCGTAGTCGAGGCGTTCGACGGAGAGCACCACGCGCTGGGTGCCCGGGCGGCGGTGCGGGGCGCGCAGGCGGGCGAGCCGCTCGACGGCCGGCCGGTCGATGCCCAGCGGGTGGACGGTGGTGTGCGGCTGGCCCGGGAGGCCGGCGAGGGTCCGGCGGAACCGGTCGGCGAAGGCCTCGATGTGGAAGCCGGCCCAGTCGAGGCAGGCGAGCGAGGAGCGCAGTTCGGCGGCGACGGGGAGGCCGGCGAAGGTCTCCGGGGCCGGGAACGGGGTGTGGTGGAAGAGCCCCGTTCTCAGGTCGGGGCGGGACCGGCGGAGCAGGCCCGGGACGAGCCAGAGGTTGTAGTCGTGCAGCCAGACGGTGGCGCCGGGGGCGGCCTGGGCGCTGATGTGCCGGGCGAAGCGGGCGTTGACGGTGCGGTAGTCGGCCCAGGAGCGTTCGTCGAAGACGGCCCGGTCCGGTTCGGACATCAGGACCGGCCAGAGCGTCTCCTTGCAGGCGCGGTGGAAGTAGCCGCTCCAGGTGGCCGGGTCGACGGGGACGGCGGCCAGGGGCGGGGCGGAGGCCGGGGACGGGAGCGGCGCCTGCCGGTCACGGCCGGTGCGGGCGGCGACCCAGACGCCGGGCAGGTCGTCGGCGAAGGCACTGCTCAGGGTGGGCAGGATGCCGTTGGGGCTGCTGGGCGGCTGCCAGCTCTCGCCGTTCCAGTGCAGCGGCGGGCGGTGGTAGGCGACCACGAGGGAGTGCCGGCCGACGGGTGTTTCGGCACCGGCCTCGGCCTCGGCCGCGGCGACGGACTCGTGGTCGGACTCGTGGCCGGAGTTGTGGCCGGGCCCGTCGTCGGACTCGTGGTCGGCGGCGCGGGAGGTCCAGCCGAGCGTGCGGAGCGCCGCGTGGATGCCCGCCGCACCGGGCCGGCCCGGGCGCTGGACCAGCGGGTTCCCGGCGAGCGCGGTGAGCAGGGCGGGTTCGGCCCCGTCGACGACCACCGCGTGGGTGCCGGCGCGGAACAGCGAGAGGTCGTTGAGGGAGTCGCCGGCGACCAGGATCCCGTCGGACTCCCAGCCCAGCTTCGCGGCCAGGGCCCGCAGGGCGTTGCCCTTGGAGGCGTTGGGCGGCAGGACGTCGAAGTAGCGGTCCGCCGAGTACTCCCAGGTGCAGCCGAGGGCCTCGACGGCCGCGGTCAGTTCCGCGGTGAGCCCGTCCGGGGGGAGGTGGTAGGAGCACCGCCCGTCCTGGTGGACGCCGTGCTGGTAGGCGAGTGCGGGGAAGCGGAGCAGCGCGGCGCGGATCCGGTCCGGTCCCGGCCAGCCGGCCCGCAGCTGGTCCTGGACGGGGTCGACGGGGGTGAGGTCGGTGCCGTCCAGGACGGTGGCGCCGACGTCGGCGATGATCCACCGGGGGTGCGGGACGAGCGGGTCGCGGAGCACCTCGCGGATCGAGGCCAGGCCGCGTCCGGTGGCGAAGACCGTGACCACCTCGGGGTGGCGGGCCAGGGCGTCCCGTAATCGACGCCGGTCGTCCGGGGTGCCGCCGAGCAGGGTGCCGTCCAGATCGGTGACCAGAATCCTCGACATCCGACGGACGCTAACACGATCACGCCGGGTGGTGAAGTGTTCATCTCATGCTGCTACGAGCGGAGTTCGGCGGAGCGAGCGAGCGGTCGCGTGCGCTGGCCGAGGAGCTGGTCGAGCTCCTCGGCGCGCAGGGCCGAGCCGGAGCCGGGGCCGGTGGTCGCCGCGGCCCCGCACAGCGACGCGGCGGCGAGGCAGTCGGGCAGGTCCCAGCCGCCGAGGAGCCCGTGCACCAGGCCCGCGTTGAAGCAGTCGCCCGCCGCCGTCGGGTCGACGGTGGCGGCCCCGGTGGCGGTCCGGGCGGCCGGGACGTCGTGGCGCTCGCCCGCCCGGACGGCGGTGGCACCCTGCGCGCCCCGGGTGACCACCACGGTGGGCACCAGGCGGCCGAGGAGGTCGACCGCCTCGTCCAGACCGGCGGCACCGGTGAGGCGCAGGGCTTCACCGTCGTTCGGGGTGAGGACGTCGACCAGGGCGAGGACGGCGCGGACGGCCGGGTCGTCGAGGCTCGCGGGCGTGTCGTGGCAGTCCATCACCACCAGCGCGCCCAGCTCCCGCGCGGCCCGGCACGCCGCCACCGTCCCCTCGTCCCACCGCAGTTGGGGCAGCAGCAGGACCTTCGGGCGGAACCGCCGCAGCAGCGGGACGAGCGGAGCCGGGTCGACCCGGTCCTGGAAGCTGACCATCGCACGGTCGTCCTCGGTGGCCAGGGCGACGGTCAGGCTGCGCACCGGGAATGGGTGCCGCCGGAACGCGGCCCCGTCCAGCCCCTCCCGCCGGGCGCAGGCCAGGACGTGGGCACTGAACGGGTCCGTGCCGAAGTCCGCGCTCCACACCACCCGCCGGCCGAGCCGGTGCAGTGCCATCGCCGGGGTGTACGCGCCGCCCGGCACCAGGCCGAAGCCGTCCGCGAACACCTCCGTGCCCGGCCGCACCGGCCGGTCCAGGCCGTGGAACACCAGATCGGTGAAGTACGGCCCCGCAACCAGGACTTCGTACGGAGGTAAGGACCCGTTCGTCTCCATCCGGCGAGCATACGGCGCGGGCCGCGCACCGGTGGCGGGATCGGCCGATCCCGCCACCGGTGCCACCGCTGCCGGTCAGCTCAGGGTGCGGACGGCGGCGGCGTCGTAGGGGCGGAGCTCGGAGAAGCGTCCGTCGAGGACCTTGGCGGCCCACTCCGGGTCCTGGAGCAGGGCGCGGCCGACGGCGACGAGGTCGAACTCGTCGCGCTCCAGGCGGTCGAGGAGGTTGTCGATGCTCCGGGTGTCGGAGCCCTCGCCGGCGAAGGAGGCGATGACGTCGCCGGCCAGGCCGACGGAGCCCACGGTGATGGTGGGGCGGCCGGTGAGCTTCCTGGTCCAGCCGGCCAGGTTGAGGTCGGAGCCGTCGAACTCGGGGACCCAGTAGCGGCGGGTCGAGGCGTGGAAGGCGTCCACGCCGGCCTCGGCGAGCGGGGCCAGGATCGACTCCAGCTCCTGCGGGGTCTCGGCGAGCCGGGCGTCGTAGTTGTCCGACTTCCACTGCGAGTAGCGGAAGATCACCGGGAACTCGGGGGAGACGGCGGCGCGCACGGCCGCGACGAGTTCGGCGGTGAACTTCGTCCGGGCGACCGCGTCCCCGCCGTAGGCGTCGGTGCGGCGGTTGGTGCCGGCCCACAGGAACTGGTCGAGGAGGTAACCGTGGGCGCCGTGCAGCTCGACACCGTCGAAGCCGATCCGCTCGGCGGCCGCGGCGGCCTCGGCGAAGGCGCCTATGACGGCGTCCAGGTCGGCCCGGGTCATCGCCCGGCCGGTGCCCTCGGTGCCGTCGAGCCGGATGCCGGACGGGCCGACGGCCGGGGCGTCGGCGACCGGCGGGTCGCCCTGCTTGCGCACCATCCCGATGTGCCAGAGCTGCGGCACGATGGTGCCGCCCGCCGCGTGGACGTCCGCGGCGACGCGGGCCCACCCGGCGAGCTGCTCCTCGCCGTGGAAGCGCGGAATACTGTCGCTCTGCCCGGCGGACTCGTGGTTGACGTACGTGCCCTCGGTGACGATCAGGCCGACGCCCGCGGCGGCACGGCGGGCGTAGTAGGCGCTCACGTTCTCGCCGGGGACGCCGCCCGGGGAGAACTGGCGCGTCATCGGCGCCATGACGATGCGGTTGGGCACCGTCAGCCCGTTGATCGTGACGGGCCGGGAGAGGATCTCGGCCGCGCGGGAGGAGGACGGCTCGGTGACGGTCATGGGGGCTTCCTCGCGGGTAGCGGTGGGGTGCGCTGGGGCAGCGGCGATCGCCGGTGCCAACCACCGCGGCGGCCTCCGCATTTCACCGACGGGCCGGAACCCGGCGTGATCCACGCCACTCCACGCCACTCCGTGCCACTCCACGCCGCTGCGCGACGGCGGACGGTCAGCTGGGCGGGTGGGGGTGGCCGGTGAGGAGTTCGGCCAGGGTGCGGACCCCGAAGCCGGTGGCGCCGGCGACCCACTCCGCATCCGTCCCGTCGGAGAGGGCGGTGCCCTGGATGTCGAGGTGGGCCCACGGGATGTCGGGCGGGACGAACTCGCGGAGGAAGTGGCCGGCCAGCAGTGCGGTGCCGTGCCGGGTGCCGAGGGTGTAGTTGACCAGGTCGGCGACCCGGGAGCGGAGTTGGGGCCGGTACGCGTCGGGGAGCGGCAGCGGCCAGAGCGGCTCGCCGGCCCGGGCGCCGGCTGCGCGCAGGCGCTCCACCAGGGTGTCGTCGGTGCCCATCAGCGCGGCGACCCGGCGGCCCAGGGCGATCGCGGCGGCGTCGGTGAGGGTGGCGATGTCGATGATCGCCTGCGGCCCGGTCTCGCCGGCCAGGACCAGTGCGTCGGCCATGATCAGCCGGCCCTCGGCGTCCGCGTGGCAGATCTCGACGGTGGTGCCGTTGCGCATCACCAGGACGTCGCCGACCCGGATCGGGTCTGCGTTGGGCATGTTCTCGGTGAGCGGCAGCCAGGCGTCCACCGCGACGGGGCAGTCCAGAGCGCCGAGGACGGACATCGCCCCCAGGACAGCGGCCGCTCCGGCCATGTCGGCCTTCATCCCGGCCAGTTGCGCGTTGGGCTTGAGGGACAGGCCGCCGGCGTCGTAGGTGACGCCCTTGCCGACCAGGGCGATCCGCCCGGTCCGTCCGCCCGCTCCGGGCCGTTCCGTCCAGCCGTCCGGCCGGTAGCCCAGCTTGACCAGCCTGGGCGGCACCAGGGAGCCCCGGCTGACCCCGAGCAGTCCGCCCAGCCGCTCGTCGGCGATCCGGGGGCCGTCCCAGACCTCGCACTCCAGTCCGGCCGCCTCGGCGACCTCGGCCGCGCGGTCGGCGAACGCGGGCGGGGTCAGGGCCTCGCCTGGTTCGTTGACCAGGTCCCGGGCCAGCAGGACGGCCTCTCCCAGCCGACGGCCCTCGAACAGGCCTCGGGCGGCTTCCGGCGTGCCGGGGGCGAGCACCTCGACGAGCTGGTCGGACGGCTCGGCCGGACCGCTCCGGTACCGGGTGAACCGGTACCCGCCGAGCAGGTACCCCTCGACGAGCGGTCGGAGGTCCGGGCCCGGCGGGTGGACGGCCAGCCGCCGGTAGGCGGAGACGGCCCGGGCCAGCCCGGCCGCCGCCGCCCGGATCGCGTCCCGGTCGGTCCGGGCCCGCGGGCCGACGCCGAGCAGCACGGTCACGGGAGTGCCGGGCAGCTGCAGTACCTCGCCCACCTCGCCGCTGAACCCGGTCCCGGCGAGGAACGCGGCGGGGAGGTCGGCGGGCAGCTCGCCGACCCGCACCGGCCGTACGACGGCCTCCACCTCGGGGCCGGGCTCGGGGCGCAGCACCCAGGTGACGCTCACGGCCGCTCCTGCCGGGCGGCGCGCCGGGCCGCGCCCCAGGCCTCCAGGTCGGCGAGGTACGCCCGGGCCGCCTCGGCCATGCCGTTGGCCGCGCCGACGGCCGCCCAGCCGCGTGCCGCGGAGATCGCGTACGGGTCCACCCGGAGGGCCTGGAGGTAGCAGTCCTCGGCCAGGACCGGCTGACCGGCCAGCCGGAAGCACTCGGCCGCGGACGCGTAGCCGAAGGCGGTGGAGACCGGGCCGAGCCGGGCGGTCCGCAGGAAGCTGTCGGCGGCCTCCCGGGGACGGTCGCGCCGCAGCAGGCCCTCCGCCACCTCGATGTGCGTCTTGGGCTCGTACGGGTCCACGGCCAGCGCCTCCGCGACCATGAGGTCGCCGCGCTCGTCCTCGCCGAACGCGTAGCACTCCTTGGAGCGGCTCTCCACGCAGGCCCGCAGGTTCTCCCGTTTGAGGAACTCCTGGTACGGCCCCTCGGCGGGCACCGCCCGGGCCAGTTCCTCGGCGCGGTCCATGTCGCGGGCCAGCCACGCGCGGTCCCTGGCCATGAACGGGACGAAGCTGACGCTGCGGTAGAACCGGCTCTCCGCCATCGTCCGCTCGAACGCGGAGCGGTCCGGGTCCGCCAGCAGCTCCTCCAGCGCACGGGCGCCGATCTCCCGCCAGCGCGTCGCCTCCTCCAGCGAACGCGTCTCGCGGGCGTGGAACACCACCGCCACCACGGCGATGACGAACCGCAGGTGGGTCGGGCAGGCCGGGTGTTCGGCGATGGCGAAGGAGGTCTCCGGTGCGGCCACCGCGGTGCCGATCGAGGCGACGTACCGCACCAGGTCGCGCCAGTGGTGCAGCCGCAGCTCGGCCGGGGTCCGGAGCCGGTCGACCGGCACGGCCGGGATCAGCTCCAGGACCAGCTTGGTGAATCCGAGCCGGTACAGCACCATGGCGATCTGCTGCCGGCGTTCGGGCTCGCAGCGGTCGAACTCGTCCAGCCACTCGCACAGCCGGTTCCAGCGCGGTGTGCGCAGGTGCGCGGGCAGTTCGGCCGGGTGGTCGACCGCGAACTCGGTCAGCCCGGACTCGCGGATCAGGTTGCCGCGGAAGGCCGGCGGCATCAGGCGCTGCCAGTTGACCTCGGCCCGCTCACCCCCGCGCTCGGCGAACTCGTAGGCGAGGCTGGGAAGCCGGGCGTACAGGCCGGGGGACTCGGACTCGCCCAGGTTGAAGTACGAGGCGTACATCCGGTAGTGCCAGTTGTTGGCGTACGGCCGCTCCGCGTCCCGGGTGGCGGCGCGCGCGGTCAGCTCCTCCAGCGGCCGGTCGCCGTCGTTCCGGCAGGCCTCCAGCAGCGCGTCCCGGGTGGCGCGGGCGCGCGGGGCGGCGCGGAAGGCCCGTTCGGCGAGCACCCGGGCGAACTCGGTGTGCCCGAGGTCCCGGGCGCGGTCGGCGGCCCGCAGCAGCGCGAAGGCGGTGCCGAACGGGCCGAGCCGGGCGGCGTGCAGGTAGCCGGCCAGCGCCTGCTCGTGCTCGCCCGCGCGTTCGTGGGCCTGCGCCGCCTGCATCCGGATCTTCACGTCCCACGGATCGAGGGCGAGGCCCTCCTCGACGGCGGCGCGTTCGGCCTCGGTGTCGCCGATCCGCACCACGATCTCCAGGTGCCGGTCGAGCAGCCGCCGACGGGTCTCCAGCAGGACCAGTTCGTCGTCCCGGTCGGGTGCGGTCAGCTCGGCGACGCCCGCCCGGACGTCGGCCAGCAGCGCCCGGGCGCCGCCGAAGTCCCGCTGCCGCTCGGCGTACATGACCTCGCGCAGTGCCAGCCGGGCGGTCAGGACGGTGTGGGTGAAGGGGGTGAGCTCGCCCGCGATCTCCTTGAGCAGCTCCCTGGCGCGGGCGAGGAGGAGCGGCGCGGCGGAGTCGTCCCCGGAGTGCCGGGCGAGCAGGTAGCCCCAGGCGGCCACCGCCTGGACGTGGGAGACCGTGGGCGCGGGACGGTCGGCCAGCACCCGGTAGGCCGTGGCGGTCCGCTCGGACAGGCCCTCGGAGCCGAACAGGGCGGCCGCGCGGGCGGCCTGGAGGCCTGCCGTCACCTGGTCCCGGCAGGCTGCCGGGTCGAGGTCCTCCGGGACGACCTCCAGCACCGCGGCGGGAAGGCAGACCGCGACCAGCCAGTGGGCGAGCCCGGAGCGGTCCACCTGGTCCAGCTCGGCGTGCCGCCGGTACGCCCCGGTCATCCGCCGCCAGGCGGGGGAGGCCAGCTCGTCGGGCAGGTCAGTCGGGAGCGCCGCCCGGTAGGCGGTCAGCCGGGACTCCTGCACCAGCAGCCGGCGGTAGCTCGCGGGCATCGTCATGCCGAACCGCAGCGCGCCCGGAGCGGGATTCTCGAAACGCCGGGCGGCCAGGACCGCGGCCCGCGCCTGGATGGCGGTGGCCGGTGATTCGGCACCATCGAAGTACGGGCGGTGCACCTCGAAGGTGAGCCAACTCGGCGCGTTGACCCCGACGATTCCGTGACTGAATTCCCAACGGTTCACGCGGTAATTCCTGTGCCTTTCTGGGATCAGGATCCGGGCGATCGGCGACATGCCCCGCGACGGAATCCGGGCGGGCCGGAAATCCCTCGCGGGGCATGCGTGGAGCGCCGGGATCAGACGCCGGCGTCGTCGATCAGACAGGTCCAGCAGTCCGCCGCACCTGTGCTGATCTCGACCTCGTCCTCCAGGGACTCCCAGGTCTCGTAAGCCATTTCGCCACCCCTCTCTTTTCACGGGCCGGTCCGGATATCCGGTCCGGCGAAGCGGTTGAGCGATATTCTTCGGGAACCGGAACGGCGCCGTCAAGGCTTCTGCGCGGCAAGCTCCGAAAGGATCTCCGCCACTTCTTCGTCGGTTGTCCAGAAATGCGGGGAAACCCGGACCCAGCCGTCCGGAACGGAAACGTGTATTCCGGCCGACGTCAATCTCCGGACGATCTCCACCCCTTCCGTCCGATGGCCGGTGAAACTCACGACGCCGGAGTGTCCGGCGCCGTCCGGGGGGAGCGCCGGGCGGTAGCCGAGCGCGGCGATCCCGGTGCGCAGTCGGTCGGCCAGGGTGCGCACCCGGTCGGTGACCACGGTGAGCCCGGTCTCCTCCAGCTCGGCCAGCGCGGCGGCGAGCCCGGCCATGCCGACCAGGTCGTACATCCCGCCCTCGACCCTGGCCGCCCCGGCCCGCTCGGGCAGGTCGTAGCGCAGCTGCCCCGGCCCCTTGGACACCTCCGCGGCGCCCTGGTGGCCGAACCAGCCGGTGGGCGTGGTGCGCAGCAGCTCCAGCCGGTCCGCCCGGCAGTAGAACACCCCAGTGCCCGGCGGCCCGCACAGCCACTTGTGCGCGCCCGCGGCGAGGAAGTCCACCGGGGTCGCGGCCACCGACAGCGGCAGCGCGCCGAAGCTCTGCACGGCGTCCACGCAGACCAGCGCCCCGACCTCGGCGGCCAGCGCGCAGATCCGGTCGAGGTCGCAGCGGAACCCGGTCGCGAAGTTGACGTGGCTCACCGCCAAGAGACGGGTGGCCGGCCCGATGGCCGCCGCCACGTCCTCGATCCGGTAGCCGCCGTCACGCATCGGCACCCAGACCGGCTCCACCCCGTGGCGGCGCAGGCGCAGCCACGGCCGCACGTTGGCCGGGAAGTCCCGGTCGAACAGCACGACCTGGTCGCCCGGGCGCCAGTCCAGCCCGTCGGCCACCAGATGGATGCCGGCCGAGGTGTTGGGGACGAAGGCGACCTCGTCGGGCGTGCAGTCGAGCAGCCGGGCGACCGACCGCCGGGCGGCGGTGCGCGCGCCGAAGAGGGGGCCGACCCTGGCGCTGCCGTACGGGAGGACCTCGTCCACGGCGGTGCGCATCGCGGCAACGGCGGCGGGCCGGAGCCGCCCCAGCCCGGCGTAGTCGAGGTAGACCTCACCGGTGGCGGCGCCGGCCGGTCGTCGGAGCCCGCTCACGAGACCGGCCCGACCGGGCGGGCGGCCCGGGGCGCGGCGACCGCCATCCAGCCCGCGACCAGCAGCGGGACGCCGTGCAGCAGCAGCACCCACTGCGCCACCCAGGCCGGCTGCAGCACCAGGCTCGTGACGAGCAGGCCGGACATGAAGCCCGCGTTGACCGTGATCTGGGACAGCCCGAACGCCCGCCCCCGCCGCCCGTCGGGCAGTTGCTGGAGGGACTGCTTGTAGGTGATCTCGCTCAGCGCGTCGCCCAGACCGGCCCCGGCCGCCGCCAGCAGCCGCGGCCACCAGCCGTCGAGCCAGAAGACGCCGATGAAGCCCAGCGACATCACCATCGTGGCCACGCAGTACACCCGGGCCGGCGCGCGGTCGACGATGCGCCTGGCCAGGGGCCGCAGCACGAAGCTCGCCAACAGCAGCCCGGCCGCCCAGCTGCCCCACACCGCACCGGAGACCACGGCGGGCTCGTCCGGGCGCAGTTCGGTGCCGAGCAGCGGCAGTCCGACGTGCTGGGAGGCGCTGCCGAAGGCGTCCAGTCCGCGCAGTGCGACCAGCCCCGCCAGCCCGGCGGCGACCAGCAACGGCCAGGCACCGGAGCGGTCCCGATCCCCAGGGCCCGGGCCGTCCGGCTCCCGCATCCGAAGGCGCAGGGCGAGCAGCACCGCGGCGGAGAGCGCGTAGCTGGCCGCGTCCAGCCCGAACACCCAGCGGTACCCGGCCAGGGGGACCAGGACGGTGGCGAGGCCCATGCCGACCATGAACGCCACCCCCTTGAGTCCGGCCAGCGCGCTGTTCACCGACGGGGTGCGCGGCCCGGCCAGCACGGGGGTGGCGGCGGACAGCGTGGCCTCGAAGACCGACCGCCCGCTGCCGACCACCACCACCGCCGGGTACAGCCACCAGCTCTGCACGCCCGTCGGCAGCACGGCCAGCAGCGCCAGCATGAGCGACCGGGCGAGGTCGGCGCCGATCATCATCCGACGGCGGTCCCAGCGGTCCCCGTAGCGGTGTCCGAGCCGCCCACCCGCGATCGCGCCCGCGTACAGCGCCACGCTGACCAGCCCGGTGTCCAGGGTCGAGTGGTGGAGTTCCCAGACGAAGACCGACAGGCAGATGAAGTCGAGCGCGTAGCCGACGTCCGAGATCGTCTTGGCGGTCAGGAGGATCGCCAGCTGACGGCGACTCGCCGAGGCCGTCCGCCGTGCCACTTCGGTGCCGGCCGCCACGGCGCCCATGAGGTCTCAACTCCCCGGTTGTGTGAGGGCTGTCATGATTCCCTCACCAACCCCCCACTTACAAGAGGTAGTTCGATGAGAACGTCCGCACCTCGCGGTGGACCTCGCCGGCTGGGCCCGGGGCCTCCGGCGGGCGGGGCCGTTCCGCGCCGCCGGGGGCGGTGGTCGGTGGTCGGTGGTCGGGGGGCGGTGGTCGGGGCGGTGGAGGAGCGTGCGCGGACCCGCTTCCCGGGAGACCATGCCTCCATGGACTCAGAGACGCTCGAACGGACCCGTCGCTCCCTGCACGCGGTGGCCGAGCTGGTACTGGCCGGACCGCAGTACCGGGCGAGCGGGACGATCCGGTTGCGGGCCTGCCCGGGCGGGTTCGGGACCGTGGCCGAGCCGTGGTTGCGGGTGGTGGGCGCGGAGCTGGTGGGGCGCGGGCGGGCGGTGTCGCTCGAACGGACCAGCTGCGTCGCGCTCGGCGCGGCCCTCGGGCTCGGCGTCGGCGCCCCGGAGGGGGTGTACCGGGACGGTCCGGGCGTCGCCGCCGACCGGCCGATCGAGGTGGACCCGGCCGCGGCCCGGTGGCTCGCGCACTGCTTCGCGCTCGGCGAGGCGGCGCTGCGGGGGCTGTTCCCCGAGGCGGAGCCGGTCATCTGGCCCGAGCACTTCGACGTCGGGGTGACCGTCGGCGCGGTGAACTACGGGCTCTCGCCCGGGGACGCGTTCCTCGCGGAGCCGTACGCCTATGTCGGCCCGCACGAGCTACGGCAGGGGGAGTTCTGGAACGCGCCGTTCGGCGCCGCCCGTCCGGTCCGCGAGCTCGGCGGCGCCGCCGGCCTGATGGACTTCCTGGAGCAGGGGCGCCGGCTGACGGGCGACGCCTGACGACCGTGGACGTCAGGCGTCGCCGGGGGACCGGTCAGCTGTGGTGCCAGGTCACCGAGAAGTCGGTGCCGGTGTTGATCCCGGAGGTGGTCGCCTTGGTGACGCCGTCCTTCGTGGCCATGTCGATGACCGACGGGTTCGAGGCGTCGAGGTTCTTGCCGTTCACCCTGGCGTTGGTGAACCCGATGGTGCCGAAGTCGGCGAGCGGTAGGACGCCGGTGAGGCTCGACGGGGCCTCGGCGATCACCTCGGCGGAGGCCAGGGTGGCGCTCTTCAGCGTCTTCGCGATGCTGTGGCTCCAGCCGAGCGTGGTGTTGCGGAGGGTCAGGGTGAAGGAGCCGCTGCCGTTGGTGGTGACGCTCGCGGTGAAGTGGTCGCCGGGGCGGACGGCGTTGCCGAAGTTCGTCGGGTAGGCCGGGTACATCTCGTACCAGGAGGAGTACACCGGCTTACCGCGCGAACAGTCGGCCTCGGTGCCGATCTGCTCGACCGTCTCGCTGCCGTCGCCGTCCAGCCCGACCCAGAAGGCTGACCAGGTGTTGGTGCTGGTGCAGGAAACGGCCGGCTGGATCCACTCGGCGCTGACGCTGGTGAACTTCCCGCCGGTCGCTGCGTAGCCGGACCAGTTGCTGCTGGTGCCGTACCGCAGCGCGCTGTCGTGGTGGTGGTCGGCGATCGGGCCCCGGACAGCGGCCTGGGCGGGGAGAGCAGGGGCAGCGCTGAAGAGCAGCGCCAGCAGGCTGGTCGTGGTGAAGAGGGCGTGCCGACGGGCTTTGGGCATGGCTGGTCCCGGGGGAGAGAGGGTGGAGTTGACCAAGCGTCGACAAAGTTAGTGGCCGCACTCCGGGCTGGGCGGGTACGGAGTGACGGCGCATCCCGGAATCCCCTGGTCGGCCCAGCGCGGGCGGACGCCCGTGGCCTGACGAGCCGAGTTTGTCCCCGAGGCCTGACGACGGGTACTGTCTCCCAGTCGCTCGGCAGGGAGCACCGGACACGCATCGGCGCGGACGGCCCCGGGGCGGCCAATCCCTTGAAACACCACGTCAGGTCCGCACCTGCCGTTTCGCTTCTTTGCGTCTCGGCCCGGTGCTTATATGGCATGTGCGTTTTATCGGATTGCAGCTGGATTCGCTTTTCGGAGCGAGGGTCGGCTAGAGTTTGAAACGTCGGACGGGGCGTCAAGCCGCAGAAGACACCGGCGAGTTGGATGACGAAGCCCCGGAAAACGGAGCGGAAAACGTC
>NZ_JBEZXE010000037.1:0-91005 GCF_040637885.1 Kitasatospora sp. NPDC028055
TGCACCTCTCCCTCACCACCACCGCGCGCCGGGGCACCACCCTTCGCATCGAGATCAGCGACCCCAGGGGCGACAGGCCCCCCGTCCTCCCCGTCCTCCCCGTCATCCCCACGCCGCACGCCCAGTCCGGCCGGGGCCTGCTCCTCATCAACGCCCTCAGCGACCGCTGGGGCACCATCCCCCGTCACCCCAACGCCAAGACCGTCTGGGCCGAACTCGACCTCACCGATGCCGATGCCGCCCCCGATGCCAACTGAACCCCGCCATAGCCGGACCTCCGGCACCTCGCGCCCGTGAACCA
Organism: Kitasatospora sp. NPDC028055; assembly: GCF_040637885.1. Classification (NCBI taxonomy): domain Bacteria; kingdom Bacillati; phylum Actinomycetota; class Actinomycetes; order Kitasatosporales; family Streptomycetaceae; genus Kitasatospora; species Kitasatospora sp. NPDC028055. The sequence goes on from NZ_JBEZXE010000037.1 coordinate 302, forward strand.
CGAGGAGTGGGAAGTCGGCCCCACCGACTTCCCACTCCTCCCGCGCGCCAGGGCTGCTACCGCGCGGCGCGGTATGCCTCCAAGCGCTCGGCCAGTTCCTTCGGGTGGCCGAGCATCGGCATGTGGTCGCCGGGCAGCTCGTCCGGCTCGATGCCGAGCCGCTCGACCGTCACCCGCCGCATGAACTCCACCGGGAAGAAGCGGTCACCGGCGGACAGCAGGGCCTTGGTCGGCACCTGCGGCCAGGCATCCAGCGGCCACGGTTCGCCGAACGGCTGCGCCGCCTGGGTCCGCTGATGCTCCGCCATCAGTTCGGCCGCGAGGGGCGCCGGGGTGTCGTGCAGGTAGAGGGTGACCGGGTCCTCCTCGGTGCCCTCGGGAACGCCCCGCCGCCGGTCGGCCTCCTGCCGGGCCGCTCCGTACCCGGTGTTGTCCCACCATGCGCCGGGCGTCTCGCCGGGGGCCGGGATCTGGGCCTGGAGCATGACCAGCAGATCCACCGGGACCCGCGCGCACACTAGCGGCCCGGTGAAACCGCCGAACGAGTGCGCCACGACGACGAGTTCGGTCAGGTCGCCGATTGCCCCGACCACCGCGTCCGCGTACTCGGCGAGCCCGGCGGACTCGTCCTCGCACGGCAGGTCCGGCGCGATCACGTCATGGCCCCGGTCGCGCAACTCGGCGGCCAGTGGCCCCCAGTACCAGGAGTCCGCCGCCGCGCCGTGGATCAGTACGTACGTCGCCACCGTGCCCAACCTCCGTCGTTCGTCGCTCCGGACATCGCTCGCCTCCGGCGGAACCTACTCCGGCGCTTCGAGGACCGGCCCGCGCCGACGCGCGTCGCAACCGTCAAGGGCCGCCCGGCGGAGCACCCGGACTGTGCCGGAACGCGATAACTGCTGCGGGGGCGGGCGGCCGGAGGGCTACTGCCACCGTAAGACCGGCCGACGGCCACAGTCCCGGGCATGCTGTCGGCCCCGCACGGTCGAGGCCCGCGGCCGTGCGGGCCGTCCTCCGACAGCCCCGCGACGTTGGTGACAGCCATCGGGTTCCAGCACCCGTTCTCATCCGGGTGCTTGGTCGCCCGGAACTTCACCACGCGATCCTGCCGGTCGAGGATCTCGAGGATCTCGAGGGGCGGGGAGCCTGCTCAGCTGGCGATCACGGCGTCCGGTCCCGGCATGACCAACGCGGTGTGCCCGTTGGGGTAGCGGACCAGGTAGGGAGGTGCGCCGTCCTCGCCACGCACCTCGATGATCTCGGCGCTGTTATCGGTCTGGCCCGGGATCCTGCTCGGGAGCAGGATCGTGTCGCCGACGTTGGCCTTCATTCGATGTCCTTCCTCTTCAACCTGGACTACGTGCCCCCCACCCTGTCCGCCCGACCCCGACGAGACGAGGCAAGATCCACACCGTTCACCCGGTCGGGTGACATCAGCCGGAAGCTCCACCAAGAAGTCCCGTCGGCTGCTTACGCCGTGCCGTCTGCCTCCTCGTCCTGACCCAGGTACACGACCGAGGGGATGAGGAACATCCGCGTCAGATCGTGCGCAGCCCGCCGGCGGCCATCGCCGCCAGGTAGATCGCGTCCTGGTGGTGTTCCATCCGCTCGACCAGGCCCTGCGGTCCCTGCTGCGACACCCACACTGCGCCGTCGTCCTTGCCTCCCCCCGCGGCGGCTCCGCGCTCCGTCCTCACAGGCCACCGCGCACACTCCTGGCCGGCGGGCCCGCTCAGCAAGTAGTCGGGTCGGCCTCCGGGGACGGGTCAACGGTCGGCATGCCCAACTTCCGTGGTGGTCCAGCGGCCAGTCTCGCCAGCGCCAGCCGACCAGCAGGTCAGCGGCCTGCTCCCGGGCCTGCCGCAGCCGTGTGCGGCGCCATCTCACGGAAGTTGAGCCAGAACCTGACGTCGGGAGGCGTCCGTCTCCCGGCCTGTTCGAATGCGGTCCGGGCAGCAGAGTGCCGTGGGAGTCAGGCGTACGGGTGATTTCGCGGCGGCGGCCGTGCTGGGGTGCTGCGCATGGTGCCGGTGGGAGTGATCGTTTCCGCAGCGGGAGTGGTCCTGATCCATGACCTGGGCCACGCGGCGGCAGATGGCTCAAGTCGTTTCGGTGGCCGGTCCGATGCAGTGCAAGGGCCGTGGCCTGGGGCCACCGGTTCCGGTCGCTGCTCAGCCCGTCCCTCCGTTCCAATCCAGGGAGATCTCCTTGCGTCTGTTCGTCATGGCCGCGCAGTTGACTGCTGCCGCCGCTCTCGCCCTGATCCCCGTGGCAGCCGGCTCCGCAGCGGCATCAGCACCTGCACCGTCCCCGGCTCCGCTGCTGAGGTCCGCGGACGCCATTCCCGGCCGGTACATCGTCACCCTCGGCAAGTCCCTCGATTCGAGGAAGCTCACCGGGCTTATGGGGCTGAGGCCGACGTTCACCTACACCTCCGCGGTCAACGGGTTCGCCGCGGCCCTTACCCCGACGCAGCTCGAAGCCGTCCGGAAGGCCCCCGGAGTGGAATCGGTGCAGGAAGACGGCTGGGCGACCGGCAGGTCCGTCTCCTCGCCCGGGAGCCTGCAGAGGTCACCGGCCCAGTCCTGGGGACTGGACCGGATCGACCAACGCTTCCTGCCGCTCGACAACGACTTCTCCGCGCGCGCCAGCGCTCAGGGCGTGACCGCCTACATCGTCGACACCGGCATCGACTTCAAGCACCCCGATTTCGGAGGCCGCGCGCGGGCGGGTTTCGACGCGATCGGTGACGGCCGCAACGGCGCGGACTGCAACGGCCACGGCACACACGTCGCCGGTACGGTCGGCGGTACAGCCTCTGGCGTCGCACGGAAGGTGAACCTGGTCAGCGTTCGGGTCCTGGACTGCGACTCACGCGGCGCCTGGTCGGGCGTCATCGCGGGCTTCGACTGGGTGGCCCGCAACGCCAAACAGCCGGCTGTCCTGAACGCTTCCCTCAGCGGCGACCGACTGGAGTCGCTCAATGCCGCCGCCACGGCCGTGTCCGACCGGGGCGTCCTGCCGATCGTCGAGGCCGGCAACGACAACAGGGACGCCTGCGGCGTCTCACCCGCCTCCGCCGCCCGGGTGTTCACGGTCGGCGCCACCAACCGCTTCGACGAGGAGACCGACTTCTCCAACTGGGGCGACTGCCTCGACCTCTACGCCCCCGGGAAGGACATCGTCTCCGCGAAGCTCGGCGGCGGCAGCATCGCACTCGACGGCACCTCGATGGCCGCAGCGCACGTCGCCGGAGTCGCCGCCCTTTACAAGTCCAAGCACCCCGACGCGCTCCCGGCCGAGGTCACCGACTTCCTGGACGACGTGTCCACCAAGGACATCGTCCGGAACCTGAGCAGCAACAGCCCGAACAAACTGCTGTTCACCAACGGCCTCTGACCAGACCACTACACCCGGTTCCAGACACCCCTTGGGGGCGCGTCCGGTGCGCGGTCGATGTGACGAGGCGTCATGGAGGTCGATCGCCACGACGTGCCGGGGGCGCCTCAGGTCAGGGTGCCCAGGGCGTGGAGGCCGGTGCGGCTGCTGCGGTAGACGGTGGAACCGGCGGCGGCCAGCGAGACACGGGTGTACCCGGTGTCGGAGCGGAGGTTGTCCGGGGCGTCCTGCCAGCGCGGGCTGCCGGTGGCGAGGTCGAAGGCGAACAGCCGGTCGTCGTTGGTGCCGACGTACGCGGTGCCGTTCGCGGCGAGCATCGAGCTCTGCCCGCGGCCCAGGCCCAACGTCACGGTGGCCGTCCAGCGCGGCTCGCCGCTCTCTGTGTCCATCCCGACCAGCTGCGTCCCGCTGAGGAAGCAGACCGTTCCGTCCGCGGCCGACAGCGGGCGGTCGCTCGCGCCGCGCTGCATGCGCTGCCAGCGCACCCGGCCGGTGGCCGCCTCCAGGGAGCAGACCCACGTGGTGGTCGCGGTCCCGCCGGGGTACGTGAGCAGAACGGCGCCCCGGTGGACGACGGGGGTGCTGTTGACGCCGGGGACGGTCTCCTGCACCCAACGCTGCTCGCCGGTGCGCGCGTCGAAGGCGCGGGCCGCTGCCCCGCCGGTGTACACGGCGTCGCCGTCCGCGGCCAGGAAGCCCCCGGCGCCCGACGTCGTGCTCCAGCGCTCCGTGCCGGTGGCCGGGTCGTAGGCGTGGAGCGCACCCCCGTGGACCGCGAACACGCCGCCGCCACCGGCGGCGAGCGGCTCCTGCCCGACGGGCAGCTCGGCCCACTCCGGCACCGGCACCTGCCAGCGGACCTCACCGGTGGCGGCGTCCAGCGCCCGCAGTCCGGTCGAGGCGGCCGTGTACACCGCGCCGTCGCCCGTCGCCGACGGACGGCCGCCCATGCCGTCGGTGTCCGGGGTGGGCGAGTCGACCACCCGGCTCCAGCGGACGGCGCCGGTGCGCGGGTCGAGTGCGTGCAGGGTGCCGTCGTACCCGGAGACGTAGAGGCCCTGCCGCGGGCCGTCGGCCAGCAGGACCCGCCCGGTCGCGGCGGTCGTGCTCCAGAGCCGGGGGCCGTGCTCGGCGTCCCGGCCCGCCCACCAGCGGGCCCCGCCCGCGACGGCCAGCGCGCCGATGCCGCCCGCGGCGCTCAACAGCAGCCGCCTGCGGTTGATCTGGTTGGCCTGGTTGGCGTGGTTGGCCTGGTTGGCGTGGTTGGCGTGGGGGCGGGCCGGCGGGTTCTGGGCTGCTGCTTCTGGAGTCACTCCGTACAGGACCTGGTACCCGGCCGGATGGTTCCCGTGGCCGCCCCGTGGCCGCCCCGGGTGCGCCCCGGGGGCCGTCGCCGGGTGTGCGGAGCATCGCGGGAACCCGGTGGCGGCCGGTGCGGGAATCGGGGAGGCTCGGGCGCATGGTCTCGGTATTGCAGAACGTGGCGATCGACTGCGCCAACGCCTATGAGCTGGCCCGCTTCTGGAGCGAGGTGACGGGCCGACCGCTCGGCCCGGAGGACAAGCCCGGGGACGAGGAGGTGGCGGTGATGCTCACGGAGGGGCCGGTGCTGTATTTCAGCCAGGTGCCCGAGCCCAAGACGGTCAAGAACCGCCTCCACCTGTGCCTGCGCCCGGAGGGCCCGCGCGACCAGGAGGTGGCACGGCTGCTGGCACTCGGCGCCACCCTCGTCGCCGACCGCCGCGAGCCGGACGGTGCCGGGTGGGCCGTGCTCGCCGACCCCGAGGGCAACGAGTTCTGCGTGCTCCGCAGCGCGGCCGAGCGGGCCGCCATGGAGTCGGAGGCGGAGGCGGAGGCCTGAGCGCCTGACCCGCCGGGGCCCGTGGCTGGTCGGGGTCAGTGGATGTACGGCTCGCCGATGAGGGTCGCGCCGACCTGGGCTGCCAGCCACTCGGCGTGGCGGTCGTCGCCCGCGTGGAGGTAGAGCATGTGGTGCGGCGTCCACGGGTGGTCGAGGCCCTCGGCCTCGTGATGGGTGTTGACCTGGAGGTGGGCGTGTCTCCGGGTCCACGACAGCCCGAGTGCGGGCACGGCCGGCCAGCAGAGGTCGTTCCAGTGGACCTGGAGGCGGTCGTGGACGCGCAGTGCCGCGTGGGTGGCAGCGCGGGCGTGCTGGGGGGTGGGGAGTTCGAGATAGGCGCCGTAGTCGTCCTCGGGCGGTACGGGGGCGTCCTCCGGCGTCTCCGCGGACTTCCGGATCCCCTCGTGGACGCGGGCCTCCGGGACGGCTTCCAGCAGTTGCTTGAGTGCCGTCCTGGTCGGGACTCTGGCCCAGAGCTCGGTTCCGTCGATCCGCTCGGATTCGGCGACGGCGCCGAGTGCGAGGAGCCGGTCGGCGAGGTCGAAGACGGCGTCGAGGTCGGGGGTCCGGAGCAGCGGGAAGACGAGGTTGTGCGACATGCCGCCCAGTCCTACCGGGCGCGATCGTGGATCACCAGCGGATATTTCGCGCCCGGACGACCTCCCGTCCGGCACTACGGCTGCAGTGTGTGCGACTACAGGTGCAGTGTCGCCAGTTCCTCGGCCGTCAGCACGAGCCCGGCCGCGGCGGCGGAGTCGCGGATGGAGGCGGGGCGGCGGGCGCCGGGGATCGGCAGGACGGCGGGGGACTGGGCGAGGTGCCAGGCCAGGCAGACCTGCTGGGGGCTGACGCCCCGGGCGCGGGCGAGGGTTTGGAACGGGGTGTCGGTCGCCGGTGCGGCGGCCCCCGGATCGTCGACGGCGCTGGCGGAGATGCCGCCGAGGGGGCTCCAGGGGAGGAAGGCCAGGCCGAGTTCGGTGCACAGGTCGAGGGTGTCGCGGGTGGCGGTGTACGCCGGGGAGAAACGGTTCTGCACGGAGACCAGGTGCGGGCCGAGGATGTCCCGGGCGGTGCGGATCTGCGCACAGTCCACGTTGGAGACGCCGACCAGCCGGATCGTCCCCGCGTCCACCAGCTCGCGCAGCGCGCCGACCGACTCGGCGAAGGGCACCGCCGGGTCCGGCTTGTGCAGCTGGTAGAGGCCGATGGCCTCTACGCCCAGCCGTGCGGCCGAGGCCCGGGCGGCCCGGCGCAGGTGGCGCGGGTCGCCGTCGACCGTCCAGCTGCCGTCGCCGGGGCGCCCCCGCCCGCCCTTGGTCGCCACCAGGACGTCGTCCGTGCCGCCGCCGTACGCGGCGAGGGCGCGGGCGACCAGGCGCTCGTTGTGGCCGACCTCGTCCGCGTGCCAGTGGTAGGAGTCGGCGGTGTCGATCAGCGTCACGCCCGCGTCCAGGGCGGCGTGCACGGTGGCGACGGCATGCTCGTCGGCCGGGCGCCCCTCGACCGACAGTGGCATCGCGCCGAGGCCGATCGCGCCGACGCTGATGCCACCGACCCGGCGGGTGGCGGGAGTTGCGGGGATCGTGGTCATGCGCGGGCCTCCTTGACGGCCTGGGGCAGCCAGTCGGTGACGGGGGAGAAGCGGAAGCCCTGGTGGGCCGACCGGCCGGTGTCCATCGCGTAGCAGCGGTCGAAGGAGAACGGAGAGTGGTGCCCGCCCGCGTCGGCGACGGTCAACTCCGGCTCCAGGCCGACCACCTGGCCGACGACCTCGCACAACTCCCGTACGTCCAGGGCCTCCGGGGAGGCCGCGTTGACCGGACCGGTGAAGTCCGCCCGCGCGGCCCAGGCCAGGAACCGGGCGATCTCCGGCGCGTGGACGAAGGACGCGCGCTGCGGCGACGGGTGCACGGCCACCGGCAGGCCGCGTCCGATCCGCTCCACGTAGTGCGCCAGCCGCCCGGTGAAGTCGGCGCCGCCGAGGACGTGCGCGGTGCGGACGGTGACCAGCTCGAAGGGTGCCAGCCGGGTGAGCAGGGCCTCCGCCTGGCGCTTGCCCTCGGCGTAGTGGGCCGCCAGGAACCCCGGCTCGGACCAGGGAAGTTGCAGGTCCACCCGCTCGGCCGACAGGTCGAGCGCGGGCTCCGGCAGCGGTGCGCCGCCGGGGCGGCCGAGGTGGGCGTAGACCTCGACGGTGGAGGTGAGCAGGTAGCGCGGGGTGCGGTCGGCGAACACCCGCGCGGCGGCGGCCGCCTGGACGGGCGTGTAGCAGACCTGGTCCACCACGGCGTCGAAGCGCCGGTCGCCGAGCGCGGCGTTCAGCGCGGCCTCGTCGTCGCGGTCGGCGCGCAGGTGGGTCACGCCGTACGGGGCGGGGGCCGAGCCGCGGTTGACCACCGTCACCGCCGCGCCCGCGTCGCGGAGCTCCTCGATCAACTGCCTCCCGAAGTACCGGCTCCCGCCGATCACGCACACGTCCACCGTCTCGATCCCCTCTGCCGGGCCCGGTTCGTACCGTGCCGTCCCCGTGCCGTCCCTGTGCCGCGCCGCCCCGCACCTCTGCGGGCCGGCTCCGGTGGTCAGCCTGCCGTGAGCCGGACGACAGCAGTAGTGTCGACCTGGAGCCCTCGTCATAAGGAGAACTGTTGATCGACGTCCAGCGGCTGGCCGTACTGCGCGAGGTCGCCCGCCGCGGCAGCTTCAACCAGGCGGCGCAGACCCTGCACTGCACGCCCTCGGCCGTCTCCCAGCAGGTCGCCGCACTGGAGCGCGGCCTCGGCGCGCCCGTCGTGGAGCGCTCCACCCGGGGCGTCACCCTCACCGACGCGGGCCGCCTGCTGGTCGAGGCCGCCGACGCGATCGCCGCCGAACTCGCCGACACCCGGCAGCGGATCGACCGGCTGACCGCCGAACGGACCGCCCTGACCATCGCCACCTTCGCCAGCGGCGGCCGCCGCCTGCTGCCCGCGGCACTCGCCGCCTTCGCCGCCGACCACCCCGAGGTGGAACTCACCGTCCTGGAGGCCGAACCGGAGGAGAGCCTGCCCGCCGTCCGCGAAGGCCGAGCCGACCTCGCCCTCGCCTACCACCTCGACGGGCCGCCGCCCAGCCGCCCCGGCGACCGCTCCGGCCTGGACTGGACCCCGCTCGGCGCGGACCCGCTCCGGGTCGTCCTGCCCGTCCGGCACCCCGCCGCGATCCGCTACCGGGACCGTCCCGAACCGCCGCACCTGGCCGAACTCGCCGACCAGCGCTGGATCCTGGGCTGCCGCAAGTCCGCCGGCCAGCTCGCCCACCACGCCGCCCTGGCCGGCGTCGAGCTGCGGATCTCCTGCACCGCCACCGACTACGAGTTCGCCCAGTCCCTCGTCCGCGGCGGGATCGGCATCGCCCTCATCCCCGAGATCGGCCTCGCCCCGCACCCCGACCTGGTCGCTCTCCCCCTCGCCGAACCCGGCCCCCGCCGCCACCTCGGCCTCGCCCTCTCCCGCCGCCGCCGGGGCCACCCCGCCCGCCTGGCCGAGGACCTGGCCGCCCGCCTGGCCGGGGGCGTGGCCGCCCGCCTGGCCGGGGGCGGGGCGGGAGCGTCCGCCGCTCGCACAACGGCCGCCTCCTGACGCGACGGGCCTTCCCCGCCGCCGTGTTCACGGCCGGGCCCGACCGTCCGGGCCTGACGGCCGGACAGTCGGAGGTCGGGCCAGTTTGCGGAAGGCCTCGTGGATGTCGTCGCGGATGTCCCGGCGGATCCGTAGGCGTCGGAAGCCGTGCAACCAGGCATTGGTTCGCTCGACCCACCGCACGGCTCCGAGGCCGGAGCCGTGCGGCACTCCCCGGCGGGCGATCACCGGCTTGATACCCCGCTTCCAGAGCAGGCGGCGGTCTTGTCGAAGCTTGTCGAAGTCGTAGCCCCAGTCGGCGAACAACTGCCTCGGCCGATGACGTGGCCGACCGGTCTTTTCGTGGATGCGGGGGATCGCGTCCAGCAGTGGCGGCAGTTGGGTCACGTCGTGGCGGTTGCCGCCGGTCAGGGTGATCGCCGGCGGCGCGCCGCGACCGTCCGTGATCACGTGGTGTTTCGAGCCCGGCCGAGACCGGTCGACCGGGCCCGGTCCCGTTCTGGGCCGCCGCGACGGGCCCGGCGGTGCGAGCCGTCGATCTCGTGCCAGTCTCGGAGCCGGCGCCAGCAGGTCATGCCGGAGCCGAAGCCGAGCTCCTTCGGCAACCACTCCCACTGGATCCCGTCCTAGCGGCCGAGGTTCAAGGTCCGTACCAGCTGGTCGAGTTCGGAGCGGAACAGCTTGTCCGGCGCGAAGGTCTGGGCGCGCAGGTGGCCGTAGACCTCCAGGGTGATCAGGCCGTGCAGGTGGCCCCAGATCCGCAGGGCCAGGGCGACTCCGGCGGGGGGTAGGTCGGGGAAGGCCGGGCGGACCTTGTGGAGCAGGCCCGGGTCGAAGTCGTCCCAGGTGAACCCGGACTCGTCGGGGGCCGGTTCGGTGCCGGCCCGGGCCGCGTCCGCGAGCGCGGCGATGCCGACGCAGACCCGTCGGGCGGCGTCCGGTGCGGGGCCGCCCGCCGGGGCCTGGTAGCCGGGGACGGGGTCGCCGTAGATGAGTCGGAAGCCCTCGGGGTTGGTGAGCGCCCAGTCGCGGAAGGCGTGCGCCCAGGCCGTGATGCGTTCGGCAGGGGCCCGGCGGGCCGAGTCGGCCCAGGCGGTGTCGACGGCGTCGGCGAGCGCGGTGTAGACGTCCGCGATGAGGGCGGTGACCAGGTCGTCGCGGGTGGCGAAGTAGCCGTAGATGGCGTTGGCGGTCATGCCCATCTCGCGGGCGATGGCCCGCAGGGTGATCGCGTCCGGGCCGCCGGAGCGCATCAGGTCCAGGGCGGTGAGCTTGATCTCGGCGGTCGTCTCGGCCCGCAGTCGCTCGCGTCGTCCGGTGCTTCGGGTGGCTGCCACGGGCTCACTCTACCGTGCGGCTCTACGCCGTCACCTTCCTGATTGCCGTTCAGAAACTTCACGCCGTATAGTTTTCGCACGGCGTGAGGATCCCTGGGGTTTCCCGCGCCGTCCAGCCACCATGACCACGCATGAACCAGGGGAGAACCATGCACATCGGCGTCATCGGAGCCACCGGGACCATCGGCAGTCGGGTCGTCACCGAGGCCCTCGGGCGCGGACACCGCGTCACGGCGTTCAGTCGCGATGCGGCGGCGATCACCGACCGGCGCGAGCACCTGACCTGGTCGAGCCTCGACGTCCTCGACCCGGCGGGCATCGCCGCCGTCCTGCCCGGTATGGACGTCCTGATCAGCGGCTACCAGCCGGGCAACGCCTCGAAGGACTTTGCGGACACCGTCCGGCGCTCCATCGCCGACCCGACCGTCTACGCCGCTGCCGCCAGGGCCCTGCTCAAGGCCCTGGAGAGCCACCCGCGCACCCGGCTGATCGTCATCGGCGGCGCCGGCAGCCTGGAGCTCGAACCGGGCGTCGTCCGCGCCGACCGCGACGAGCTCGTCCACGCCTCCCTCGACGAACTCGGCCTCCCGCGCGAGTACGCGGCAGCCGTGCGCGGCCACCGCGAGGCGCTGGACGTCCTGCGCGCATCGAACCGGCTCTGGACGTATTTCAGCCCCGCCGAGCAGATCGGCCCTGGTGAGCGCACCGGCCGGTTCCGGGTCGGCGGCGACCAGCCGGTGCTGGACGCGGACGGGATGAGCCGGATCTCGGCGGAGGACGCCGCCGTCGCGCTGGTGGACGAGGCGGAACTGCCGCGCTTCGTCCAGCGGCGGTTCACCGTCGGGTACTGAGGAGGCCTAGGGGAGAGGCCGCGCCGGGCCCGAAATGCGCCGGCCCGGCCGCCGTGGATGCGCGAGAATTCCCGCCATGCAGCCGATCACCGAGCACATCGCGCACATGGCGGCCCGACTGGCCGAAGTCCCGGGCGTGGTGGGGGTGATGCTCGGCGGCAGCCGGGCGCGCGGGGAGCACCGACCGGAGTCCGACTGGGACCTCGGCGTCTACTACCGCGGCGACCTCGACCTCGCGGCCCTGGGGGAGCTGGCGGGCCCAGGGGTCGAGGTCGCCGGGCCCGGCGGCTGGGGGCCGTGGGTGAACGGCGGGGCGTGGCTGCGGGTCGACGGGGTCGCCGTGGACTGGATCCTGCGGGACCTCGACCGGGTCGAGCGGGTGTGGGCCGACTGTCGCGCGGGCCGCTACGAGGTCGGCGTGCAGGCCGGGCACCCGCTCGGGTTCTGGTCGCCCTGCTACGTCGGGGAGCTTGCGCTCGGTCGCGTACTCGCCGACCCGACAGGGGAGTTGGCCGGCCTCCGGGCCCAGGCCGCGGACTATCCCGAGCCGCTGCGCGCGGCCCTGACGGCCGGGGCCTGGGAGGCGGAGTTCCTGGTCGGCGCGGCGGCGAAGGGAGCGGAGCGGGGCGACGTGCTGTACGTCTCGCTCTGCCTCTCCCGGGCGGTCGGCGTGCTGGTGCAGGCGCTGTACGCGCGGGACCGCCGCTGGTGCCTCAACGAGAAGGGCGCGCTGGCCGTCGCCGGTCAACTCGACGGTGTGCCAGCGGACTTCGACGCACGGGTGCGTCAACTGCTCGGCTCCGCCGGGGAGACCCCAGCGGCACTGACCGCGACGGTGGAGCGGGCGCGGCAGTTGGTCGGGGAGGTGGTGGGGGTCCTGCGCGGATGACCGCACGCGCTCCCCGCCACTTTCAACCTATAGCGCACGAGGGGCCTTGCCGCAAGGCCCCGGTCGTGCCGCAGAATCTCCAACTCCAGGGCGGGGCCCCTGGGGAGAACGGGAGGCATGTCAGGATGCGAGTGGTGCTGTCCACCTATGGTTCGCGCGGTGACGTCCAGCCGCTGGCGGGACTCGCGGTGAAACTGCGGGAACTCGGCGTGCCGGTGCGGGTGTGCGCGCCGCCGGACGAGGAGTTCGCCCGGCGGCTGGCCGTCGACGGGGTCGAGCTGGTGCCGGTCGGGCCGGCCGTGAAGGCGGCCGTGCGGGCGGCCGTGAAGGGGGCGCCGCCCGCGCCCGGGGACTTCCCCCGCCGGGTGGCCACGATGGTCGGGCAGTTCCATGAGGCCGTCGCGGCGACCGCCGGGCCGGGGGACACGGTTGTGGCCACCGGGCTCTTCCCGGCGGTGGCCGGCGCCCAGGCGGCGGCCGAGACGGTCGGCGCCCGCTTCCGCTACGTCGCCCTCCAGCCGACCATGCTGCCCTCCCCGCACCACCCGCCGTTCGAGTACCCGGGCCACCCGTACCTGCCGGGGGTGACGGACAACCGGGAGCTGTGGCAGGACAACATCCGCACCATGAACGCGCTGTTCCGTGAGCCGGTCAACGCCCATCGTGCCTCGGTGGGCCTGCCCGCCGTGGACAATGTGCGCGACCACGTCCTCACCGACAGCCCCTGGCTGGCCACCGACCAACTCCTGGGCCCGTGGCCGGAGTTCGCCGGGAGCACGGTCGTCCGGACAGGGGCCTGGCTGCTGCCCGACCACCGCCCGCTGCCCGCCGGGCTGGCCGCCTTCCTGGACGCCGGCGAGGCCCCGGTGTACGTGGGCTTCGGCAGCATGCCCATGGGCGGCGCCCCCGACGCGGCACGCGACGCGGTGACGGCCGCGCGGGCCCTGGGGCGGCGGGTGGTGCTCGCCCGGGGCTGGGCGGAGCTGGCCCTCGCCGACGGCGGGGGCGACTGCTTCGCCGTCGGCGAGGTCAACCAGCAGGCGCTGTTCCCCCGGATCGCCGCCGCCGTCCACCACGGTGGCGCGGGCACCACCACTGCGGCCGCCCTGGCCGGGGCCCCGCAGGTGGTGGTCCCGCAGATGGTCGACCAGCCCTACTGGGCGGGCCGCGTCGCCGAGTTGGGGATCGGCGTGGCCCACGAGGGCGCCGTCCCCACCGTCGATTCGCTGACCGACGCGCTCCGGGCGGCGCTGGCCCCGAAGGTCGCCGCACGGGCGACGGCGCTCGCACGCGAGGTCCGCACGGACGGGGCCGAGGTGGCGGCGAAGCTGCTGCTGGCCTGACGACGCCGGGCGGGACCAGGAGTTCAGGACGCCGGGAGTTCAGGACGCCGGGACGGAAGGACGCCGGGACGGCAGGACGCCACGACTCAGGAGGTCAGGAACTGCGACCCCGAGTCCGGGACCTTGGCGCCGTTCCGGTCGAAGTACTCCCACAGCTTGGCCGTCTTGCCCGCCGGCCGGGCCACCACGACCTCGCGCAGCGGCAGGTCACCCACGGTGACGATGGTCGGCTCGGTGACGCTCCCGTCCTTCCAGGTGACCTTCACCCGGGCGATGTCCGGGCCGAGGCCAAGCGCGACGATGTCGCCCGGCGCCACGGTGTCGCCCTTGCCGCGGGCGCCCTGCAGGCCGCCGCCGATGTACCTGCCGTCGCGGGGGTCGAGCTTGCCGGGGGCGGGGGTGATGCCTTCGGAGTCGTGGCTCTGCCGGACCCCGTCGACCGTGAAGTAGGTGTTGATGACGTCGGAGTCGGCGTTGTAGTACCGGTCGACGTACTCCGGGGTGGGCTTGCTCACCGCCGTGTCGTACGGGCTGCGCTCCTGCCACACGGCGAGGGCCTGCTCGTACGCCCGGTCCTTGGGCGCCGTCGGCCACACCGCCCGCCACAGCTTCCACTCCTTGCCGTCCGCCGTGGTGCCCTGCCCGATCACCACCCGGAGCGGGGTGAACGGGTCCCGTGCGGCCGGGGTGGTGGGCGTGCCCGCCGTGGGGGTCGGCGGGCCGCCGGTGCCGGTGCCGTGGCCGGTACCCGCGGCGACCAGCGGCTGGGAGGCGGCCGGGGCCGGCCGCAGCTGGCTGATCGCCCCGCCCGCCAGCAGCACCGCCGAGGCCAGTGCCACGGCGCCGACCGCCGTCCGGCGGCGGCGCCGGATCCGCCGACCGCCCGCCACGATGTCCGCCACCGGCACCGGTCCGATCCGCGCGGTCGAGGCCGCCTCGGCCAGGCCCAGCCCGACCCACAGATCGGCGTCCTTGCCCGCTCCCGGGTTCTCCATGGTCATACCGCCCCTCCGATCTCAGTCCTGTCCATCGGTTCCACCAGCGCCGGGACCTGCCGCAGCTTCCCGATGCCCTTCGCCGCGTGGCTGCGCACCGCGCCCACCGAGCAGCCCATCGCCAGTGCCGTCTGGCTGTCGCTCAGGTCCTCCCAGTAGCGCAGCACCACCGCCTCGCGCTGGCGCGGCGGTAGGGTGGCGAGCGCGGCCAGCAGCGCGCCGCGCTGGTCGGAGCGGGCGAAGCCGTCCTCCCGTCCCGCCGCGTCCGGCACCGCGTCGACCAGCAGCTCCGGCGGCCGGCGGCGCCAGCGACGGGCGTGCTGGTTCACCAGGATCCGCCGCACGTAGGCGTACGGATCGTCGGCCCGGCGCACCTTCGACCAGGCCGCGCAGGCCTGTTCCGCCGCCGACTGCACCAGGTCCTCGGCCGCGTACTGCTCGCGGCCAGCAGAAACGCCGTCCGCACCAGCCGTGGCCAGGCCGCGACGACGAACGTCTGGAACTCCTCGTCCCGTGCGCTCTTCGGTTCTCCCATGAGCACCTCCTCACCCACCAAGAGCCCACGCGGGGTCGGAAGCGCTTACTCCCCGGCGAAACGGTTCCCCGGAGAAACGGTTCGCCGGAGAAACGGTTCGCCGGAGAAACGGTTCGCGGCCCACCCTTCCCACGGCTACCATCCGCCGCATGATCCTCTCTCACGACGATTCAGGTGCCGGACCGGCCGTTCTGCTGCTGCACTCCGCGGTGTGCGACCGGCGGATGTGGGACGGGCAGTGGCAGGCCCTGCTCGACGCCGGCCACCGTGTCGTCCGCTGCGACTTCCGCGGCTTCGGCGACACCCCGCTCGCCGACGGGCCGTACGCCGCCGCCGCCGACGTGCTCGCCCTGCTCGACCACCTGGGCATCGAGTCCACCGCGGTGGTCGGCGCCTCGTACGGCGGGCGGACGGCACTGACGGTGGCGGCGCTGCGCCCGCAGGCGGTCACGGCCCTGGCCCTGCTCGGCGCGGGCCGGCCGGGCCACCAGCCCTCCGAGGCCCTGCGGGCCTTCGGGGCCGAGGAGGAGGCGCTGGTGGAGGCGGACGACATCGACGGCGCCGTCGAGCTCAACGTCCGTACCTGGCTGGGCCCGGAGGCCGACGAGGAGACCCGCGCGTTCGTCCGCCGGATGCAGCGCCACAACTTCGAGGTGCAGTGGGAGGCGACGGGCGGGCCGGAGCAGGAGGAGACCGACCTCGCCCGGATCACCGCCCCGACCCTGGCCGTCGCGGGCGCCCACGACCTGCCGGACTACCGTGCGATAGCCGCCGAGCTGCCCGGCCTGCTGCCGAACTCCCGGTACGTCCGCCACCTCGAACTGCCCTGGGCCGGCCACCTGCCGAGCCTGGAGCGCCCGGCGGAGGTGACGGCACTGCTGACGGACTTCCTGCGGGAGGCCTCGACGGGTCGGTAGCGGCGCGGTCGTGCGTGTGCGGCGGTGAGGGCCGGGGCGGCTCCGGTGAGTATCGGCCAGGGGGCGGAAAGGCCGGACTCGAACGGGTGTCGGGGGCCATCATGGACAGGTGCACTTCACCTCGGAGACCAGCTCGGACGGCGTCCTGGAACGCCGTTTCGTCCTCGACGGCGTGCCCGGCGTGCTCTGGCAGCCGGACGGCTCCGGTCCCGACGGCCCGCCCGGCCGGGGCGGCCCCGACGGCCCGCCCGGCCACGACGGCCCGTCCGGCCCCGGCGGGCGACCGCTGGTGCTGCTCGGGCACGGGGGCGGGCAGGACCGGTGGGGGCCGCGGGAGCGGGCGCTGCGCTGCGCGCGGCGGTACGGGTGGGCGTCGGTGGCGATCGACGCGCCCGGGCACGGCGAGCGGGCGCGCACCGCGCAGGACGAGCGGTTCGCCACCGAGATCGGGCAGTTGCTGGCGGCCGGGCGTCCGGTCAGCGCGTGGGTGGCGCGGCACACGGCGGCGCTCGCGGAGCGGGCCGTGCCGGAGTGGCGGGCGGTGCTGGACGCCCTGGCGGGCGCGGCGGGGGAGGGCCTGGGGCCGGTCGGCTACTGGGGGTTGTCGCTCGGCACGGTGATCGGTGTCCCGCTCGCGGCGGCCGAACCCCGCATCGTGGCCGCGGTGTTCGGCCTGGCGGGGAACGCCGCGCTGGCGGAGGCGGCCGGGCGGGTGACCGTGCCGGTGGAGTTCGTCCTCCAGTGGGACGACGAACTCCAGCCGCGCGAGGGCGCGTTGGCGTTGTACGGGGCGCTGGGTTCGCGGGAGAAGACGCTGTACGCCAATCCCGGGGGCCATCTGGCGGTGCCCGGGTTCGAGGCGGCGGCCTCGGAGGGCTTCCTGCTGCGCCACCTCGGCGGCGGGGCACCGGCGACGGCCTGATCGGAACCGTGTGCGCCGACGCCCCGATCCGACCACACTTCCGTCACATCCGCCCGGCGTTTCACAGCATTCTCACAGTTTTCGCTGTCCGTATTGCCGGGATCAGCAGAATTTGTCAAGAACTACTTGGCATGGTCATATTCTGGTGTTTGTCGAGGGCGAGTAAAACTTCGCAAAGAATTGCGCCCTCCGGCCACTCCGCCGGGCGTTGATTTCAACAGAATGTTGCAGCTCAGCGGCCCTGTCGTCACCCACCGTCGACTTGGCGTGACCCATTGCGCCCATCCCGCTCCGCAATCCGCAGGAGTACGGTTCCCCAACGAATCGCCGAACGGGCTCCCGAGCAATCTCCCGAGCCCCCTCGGCCGTACCGGGGAATTGGTGCGCCGTATGGGTCTGCAGAAGGGTGGGGAAGGAGTCCCGGAAGGGGCTCGGCCGGCTGTCCGTCCGATATCCGTCAAGTTTGTCGTCGAAGTCCTGCGCGGTGTCGCCCAGGTCAATTTCATGCCGTCCGCCGTGTGCGGACTCCTCTTCGTCGTCGCACTGTTCGCCGCGGGCCGGCAGTACGGCCTCTACGGCCTGCTGGGCAGCGCCGTCTCCACCGCCGCCGGGTACGGCCTCCGGCTGCGGCGGGACACCGTCGAGGCGGGACTGGCCGGGTACAACGGGTGCCTGGTGGCGCTCGCCTGCGCGGTGTTCCTCGACCCGGGCCACCCGGCCACGGTCGTGGTCGCGGTGCTCGGTGCGGTGGTCGCCGTAGTGGTGACCGCCGGGCTCGGGGCGCTGCTGGAGGGGCGCGGACTGCCCGCGCTGACTGCGCCGTTCTGCCTGGTCGCGACCGCCGTCACGGTGGCCGCGCCCAGGTTCCGGCGGCTGCGGCCGGAGGGTGGCGGCCCGGCCGCGCCGCCCGTACCGGCCACCGACGGCACCGGTCTGAGCTGGGAACAGCTCTGGCAGGGGTTCTTCGCCAACATCGGCCAGGTCTTCCTCATGCCCCAGTGGTACGTCGGCCTGCTGTTCCTGGCCGGGCTGTTCGCGGCCGGCCGGCTCGCCGGGCTGATGGCCTGCGTCGGCAGCGCCACCGGACTGCTCACCGCCTGGGCGTCAGGGGCGCCGGCCAGGGCCGTCGGGCAGGGGCTGCTCGGCTACAGCGGCGTGCTGGTGGCACTGGCGCTGTGCGGGGTGTTCGTCGCCCCGGACGGCTGGAGCGCGGCCTACGCCGCGCTCGGCGCGGCGGCCGCCACCGTCCTGACCCCGGCGCTCGACGCGGTCACCGCGCCGTTCGGCGGCCACGCCTTAACGTGGCCGTTCGTCCTGACCACCCTGCTGTTCCTGGCGGCGGTGCCGGCGATTCCCCGGCTGCGTCGGATCTGAACCCGTAGTCGCCCTAACCTGATATTCCGTCGGCCAACTCCCCTGCAATTCCCATGACTTGCATTTCGTCGGATTCTCGGAAAGGAGAAGTGGTTCCGATGAACCTCTCCCCGCGTGAGATGGACAAGCTCTACATCTACGTCGTGGCCGATCTGGCCCGCAAACGCCGCGACCGCGGCGTCAAGCTCAACTACAGCGAGGCCTGCGCGCTGATCAGCGAGGCCATCATGGAGGGGGCCCGGGACGGCCGTACCGTCGCCGAGTGCATGGAGATCGGCAAGCAGGTCGTCAGCAACGCCGAGGTCATGCCCGGCGTCCGCGAGATGCTGCCGCTGCTCCAGGTCGAGGCCGCCTTCCTGGACGGCACCAAGCTGGTCTCCTGTCACGACCCGGTCGGTGCCTGACCCATGACCGCACCACAGCCCGCCACGGTCGTCCTCGCGGGCGGGCACGAGAGCGACGGCGGCCGCGACCTGGCCGCCCTGGTCGGGCACGGGCAGGGCCATAGCGGGCAGGGCCACCCCGCGCACGGGTACGCCGTACACGGGTACGCCGTGCACGCGGCGGCCGCCGCCGGGCGTCCACTCGCCGAAGCCGTCCGGTCCGCCCTGGCGGCCGGGGACGGGCCGGTGTGCGTCGTCCCGATGACCCTCGGCCGCGACCCGAAGCTGATCGCCGACACCGCCCGCGCCCTGCGCTGGCTCGCCGCCGGCGAGGGCCGCGGACGGCTCGCGCTCACCCCACCCTTCGGCGCCGCCGAGCACCTGATCGGCTGGCTGCGCGCCGCCGCGGGCGCGGCCGACGACGGGGACGCCGTCCTGGTCACCGCCCCGGCGGCCGGGCCCTTCGAGGACGCCGAACTGTTCCGGATCGCCCGGCTGGTCCGCCAGTACGGGCGCCACCACCGGGTCGAGGTCGCCTTCACGGGCGGCGACCCCGACCCGGCCGAGGGCGTCGAACGCTGCCGGCTGCTCGGCGCCGCGCGGGTCACGGCCGTCCCGGCCTCCTTCGGACCGGCCCTGCCCGTCGGCCCGATCCCCGCCCTGACCGGGGAGGACGTCCGGGACGGCGGCCCGCTGCTGCGCCCGTCCGCGATCGCCGGCGTGGTCGCGGCCCGCACGGCGGCGGCGCTGCACCTGCTGGGCCACGGCGAGGACGGCATCCTGGCCGGCCTCGACGCCGAGCACGGACACGGCTACGCCCACAGCCACGGCCCGGGCGGCCCGCACCACGACCACGGGCACCACGACCACGGGCACCACCCCCACCCCCACGCACCAGCATCTGCACCTGCACACACCCCCCACTGAACGGGCAGAGAGGAAGGCCAGCCATGTCCGGTGGCGCCGCATACCTGTACGGCGACGACCCGGTGGAGATCAACGCCGGCCGAGCCAAGGCCACGATCACGGTCAGCAACACGGGCGACCGCGCGATCCAGGTCGGTTCCCACTACCACTTCTTCGAGGCCAACCGCGCCCTCGACTTCGACCGCAACGCCGCCTTCGGCAAGCACCTCGACATCCCGTCCGGCACCGCCGTCCGCTTCGAGCCGGGCGACACCAAGGACGTCACCCTGGCCGAGTTCGGCGGGCACCGCCGACTGGTCGGTTTCAGCAACCTGGTGGACGGCGGCACCACCGCGCGCGACACCCGTGCCCGGGCCATCGACCGGGCCATCGCCCGCGGCTTCAAGGGCACCACCCTCGACCTCAAGGACGACGACCTGCACGGCAGGGACTTCCACACCCGGACCCACTCGGAGGGCGACCGCTGATGGCCATGCTGTCCCGCAAGCAGTACACCGACCTCTTCGGCCCCACCGTCGGTGACCGCTTCCACCTGGCCGACACCAACCTCGTGGTCGAGGTCGAACAGGACTTCAACCAGGGCCACTACGGCGACGAGGCCGTCTACGGCGGCGGCAAGGGCATCCGCGACGGCATGGCCCAGGACCCGGCCGCCACCTCGGTGCAGGGCGCGCTCGACCTGGTGATCACCAACGTCGTCGTGCTGGACCCGGTGCTCGGCGTGGTCAAGGGCGACATCGGCGTCAAGGACGGCTTCATCACCGCCGTCGGCAAGGCCGGCAACCCGCACACCCAGAGCGGGGTGCACCCCAAGCTGGTGATCGGCCCCGGCACCGAGGTGATCTCCGGCGAGCACCTGATCGCCACCGCCGGCGGCGTCGACACCCACATCCACTTCATCGCCCCGCAGCAGGCCCAGGAGGCGCTGAGCAACGGCATCACCACCCTGATCGGCGGCGGCACCGGCCCCTCCGACGGCACCAACGGCACCACCTGTACCCCCGGCCCGTGGAACATCGGGCGGATGTACCAGGCGGTCGAGGACCTCCCGGTCAACGTCGGCCTGCTCGGCAAGGGCAACGGCTCGCTGCCGGGCGCGCTGCGCGAGCAGGTCGAGGCCGGGGTGTGCGGGCTCAAGGTGCACGAGGACTGGGGCAGCACCCCGGCGGCCATCGACAGCGCGCTGCGCGTCGCCGACGAGTACGACGTGCAGGTGGCCATCCACACCGACACCCTCAACGAGTCCGGCTTCTTCGAGGACACCCTGTCCGCGATCGACGGCCGCACCATCCACACCTTCCACACCGAGGGCGCGGGCGGCGGCCACGCCCCCGACATCATGCGGATCGCCGGCGAGCCCAACGTGCTGCCGTCCTCCACCAACCCGACCCTGCCCTACACCGTCAACTCGGTGGACGAGCTGCTCGACATGGTGATGGTCTGCCACCACCTCAGCCACGACATCCCCGAGGACGTCTCCTTCGCCGACTCCCGGGTGCGCGCCGAGACCATCGCCGCCGAGACCGTGCTGCACGACGAGGGCGTCATCTCGATCTTCTCCTCCGACTCGCAGGCCATGGGCCGGATCGGGGAGTCCTTCACCCGCGCCTTCCAGACCGCCCACCACTGCAAGGCGCAGCGCGGCAAGCTGGCCGGCGACAGCGAGCGCAACGACAACTTCCGGGTGCTGCGCTACCTCGCCAAGCTCACCATCAACCCGGCCATCGCCTCCGGCACCGCCGAGCACATCGGTTCGCTGGAGCCCGGCAAGCTCGCCGACATCGTGCTGTGGCCGATCAACTCCTTCGGTGCCAAGCCCAAGCTGGTCATCAAGGGCGGCCTCATCAACTGGGCGCTGATGGGCGACCCCAACGCCTCGCTGCCCACCCCGCAGCCGGTCTACTACCGGCCCATGTACGGGGCGTTCGGGCGGGCCAAGCAGGCCACCCGGATCACCTTCATGTCCCAGGCCGCCGTCGACCTCGGGGTGCCGGCCCGGCTGGGGCTGGACAGCCGGGTACTGCCGGTGCGGCACTGCCGCTCGGTCGGCAAGCAGCACATGGTGCGCAACGACGCGCTGCCGAAGATCGCGGTCGACCCGGAGACGTACAAGGTCACCCTGGACGGCGAGCCCGCGACCATCGAGCCGGCCCGCGAACTGCCGCTCAACCACCTGTTCTACCTCGCGTGAGCGGCACCGATCCAGGGCCCGCCGACGCGGGCCCTGCCGACGCGGGGCTGGACGCCCTGCTGGTCAGCCTCCAGCTGACCGACTCCGCCTTCCCCAGCGGCTTCTACACCCTCTCGCACGGACTGGAGGGCTACGCCCAGGCCAAGGCCGTCACCGCCGACACCATGCCCGGGCTGCTCACCGACCTGCTGCGGCACAGCGTCGGACCGGCCGACGCCACGGCGCTCGCCCTGGCCCACCGGGCCGCCACCGCCGGGGACTGGGAGCTGCTCGCCGAGATCGACCGGCGGCTGCACGCCACCAAGCTCAACCGCGAGCTGCGGCTGGCCGCGACCCGCACCGGGCGCCAACTCCTGGACATCGCACGGGAGTCGGTGGGCGGCGAGCCGCTGGAGCGGTACGCCGCCCTGGTGGCCGACAAGCGTGCCCCCGGCTGCCAGGCGGTGGCCGCCGGGGTCGCCCACGCCTCGGCCGCCGTCCCGGTCCACCAGGCCGTCGCCAGCGACCTGTTCGCCTTCTGCACCAGCTTCGTCGGCGCCGCGCTGCGGCTGCGGCTGACCGACCACCGCAAGGCGCAGGTGGTGCTGCGGTCCGCCGCCCCGGTCATCCGCGAGGTGGTGGCGGACGCGCTGGTACGGGAGTTGGCGGACCTCGGCGGCTGCGTGCCGGTCGCGGACGCGATGTCCGGACGGCACGAACGGGCCGAGGCCCGGCTCTTCGCGAGCTGAACACACCTACGAACGGAGGGACACCATGACCGAGAACGTGCTCCGGGTGGGCATCGGCGGCCCGGTCGGCTCCGGCAAGACGGCGCTCATCGAGGCGCTGGTGCCGGTGCTGATCGAGCGCGGCCACCGCCCGGCGGTCATCACCAACGACATCTACACCCAGGAGGACGCCCAGCACGTCCGTCGCACCCTCGCCGGAGTGCTCGACCCGGAGCGGGTGGTCGGCGTCGAGACCGGCGCCTGCCCGCACACCGCCGTGCGCGACGACCCGACCATGAACCTGGCCGCCGGGGCCGAGATGCTGGAGCGCTTCCCCGACGTCGACACCCTGCTGTACGAGTCCGGCGGCGACAACCTGACCCTGACGTTCAGCCCGGTGCTGGTCGACCTCTTCCTGTTCGTCCTCGACACCGCCGAGGGCGAGAAGATGCCCCGCAAGCGCGGCCCGGGCATCACCGAGTCGGAGCTGCTGGTCATCAACAAGATCGACATCGCCCAGTACGTGCGCGCCGACCTCGGCGTCATGGAGTCCGACGCCCGGCGGGTCCGCGAGGGCGGGCCGGTGGTGCTCACCAACTGCCTGACGGGGGAGGGGCTGGAGGAGATCGCGACCTTCCTGGAGACCTTCCGCAAGGTCCCGGCATGACGGTGGCTGCGCGCGCGCCCGAGGGGGAACGGCCGGTGCCCCGGCTCGACCCCCGGCACTACGAGCCGGCCCGGGTCCCGCACCTGGTCCGGCGGCACGCCGGGACGCCCGACACCCTCGCGGTCGGGCGCCCCGGCAAGGTCGGGCTGCTGGAGCTGGCCTTCGAGCGGATCGGCGGGCGCACCGAACTCACCGGCCACTACCAGAAGTCGCCGCTGCAGATCATGCGCCCGCTGTACTTCGACCCGGCCCGCCCCGACCTCGCCGTCACCCTGCTGATGTCCACCGGCGGCGGCATCCTCCAGGCCGACCGGCTGCGCACCGACATCCGCTGCGGGGCCGACACGGCGGTCCACCTGACCACCCAGGCGGCCACCAAGGTCTACCGGATGGAGTACGACTACGCGACGCAGCTGGTCAATCTGGAGGCCGGGCCCGGCGCCTACGTGGAGTACCTGCCCGAGCCGGTGATCCCCTTCGTCGACTCGCGCCTCTACCAGCGCACGGTGCTCACCGTGGACCCGGGGGCGACCGTCCTGGCCGGGGAGACCGTCCTCGCCGGCCGCCTCGCCCGGGGCGAGCGCAACGCCTACCAGGTCTTCGCCTCCGACCTCGAAGTGCGGCGCCCCGACGGCGAGTTGGTGGCCCTGGACACCGTCCGGCTGGAGCCCGCCGGGGCCGGTGTCACCGGCCCCGCCGTACTCGGCGGCCACGACGTGATGTCCAGCCTCTACGTGCTCAGCCCGCTCGCGCCCGCCGCCCGGATCGCCGACGCGCTGCACGAGGCCCTGGCCGACCGCGGCCTGCTGTACGGGGTCAGCGTGCTGCCGCAGGACAGCGGGGCCTGGCTGCGGCTGCTCGACTCCGACACCCGCGCCTGCGCCGCCGCGCTGCGGGCCTCGTGGGACGCCGTCCGGCGGCTGCTGATCGGGGTGCCGGCACCGGAGCTGCGGAAGACCTGACGGGGTCGGGAGTCCTGAGGGGGTCCTGGCGGGGCCCGCGCACCTGAGGGCCGCTCAGTCGGTCTAGGGCCGGGCCCAGCGCTCCACGAACTTCCGCTGCCAGGGCGTCTCCACGGCGTGCCGGCTGTAGTGCTCCCGCACGTACCCGACCGCCTCCGCCGCCGGCACGCCGTCCAGGACGGCGATGCAGGCCAGGGCCGTGCCGGTGCGCCCGCGGCCGCCCGCGCAGGCGAGTTCGACCCGCTCGCCGGTGCAGCGCTCCCAGGCCTCCCGGAAGGCGTCGGCGGCGTCCGCGCGGTCGGCGGGCAGCCGGAAGTCGGGCCAGCGCACCCAGCGGCTCTCCCAGGGGAGCGGCTTCGGTTCGCGCCCGAGGAGGTAGATCCCGAAGTCGGGGTGCGGGCCGGGCGGCAGCGGGTTGCGGACGCCGCGCCCGCGCAGCAGCCGCCCGGAGGGCAGGCGCAGCACGCCCGGGGCGTCGTGGGCCCAACTCGTGTGTGGGTGCTCGGTCATGTCGCTGGTGTCGCCTTTCAGCCGGGGCCTCGCGATGGCCTTTCAGACGTCGGCGTGCCCGACGAGCTCCAGGCAGCGCTCCCACAGCTCGGCCCGGGCCCGCAGGTCGTACGCCTGGCGGTTGGCGCGGGCCTCGCGCAGCCGGTCGTAGTAGCGGCCGGTGATGCCGGCCAGGGCCGGGTCGGTGACCAGCCGGTGGGTGGCGGTCACGCCGTCCTCCAGGCTGTCGATGCTGTGGCCGATCTCCCGGAGCACCATCTTGGTGGGCATGTACGTCGACGGGTGGAGGCTGTTGACGGTCACCTCGGCGGCCGGCACCCGGGCGGCGAGCTCCATGCCGCAGGCGATCTGGGCGAGCTTGCTGCGGCAGTACGCGCTGGTGCCGTTGTAGCCGCGCTCCAGCATGAGGTCGTCGAAGTCGATCTCCTGCTGTCCGGCGGAGGCGACGTTGACGATCCGGGCCGGGGCACTGGCGCGCAGCAGCGGCAGCAGTTCGAGGCTGAGCAGGAAGCCGGCCAAGTGGTTCACGGCGAAGCGCAGTTCGTGGCCGTCGGCGCTGGTGCGGCGGGTGCGGCCGTCGGGTTCGCCGGCGCCGATGCCCGCGTTGTTGACGAGGACGTGCAGCCGGCCGGTGGTGGCACGGACCTCGGCCGCGAGGGCGCGGACCTGGTCCAGCTCGGCGAGGTCGGCGAGCAGGGTGGCCGGGCGGGCGGTCCCGTGGGCCTCGGCCACCTCCCGGGCGGTGCGGTCGAGCCGGTCCCGGTCGCGGCCGTGCAGCAGGAGGGTGGCGCCCTCGGCGGCCAGGCGGTGGGCCAGGGCGCGGCCGAGCCCGTCGGTGGAGCCGGTGATGAGGACGGTCCGCGGCGGGGTGGGCGTGGTCATCGGGACTCCTGTCAACGGGTGTGGCGGCGGATCCGGTTCAGGATGCCACGTGCAGCCGCGCGCCGCCGGGCATCCCGGCGCGGTGGGCGAGGGCGGCCGCCTCGCCGCGCGAGCCGACGCCCAACTTGGCCAGGATGTTGGCGACGTGGAACTTCACCGTGGACTCGCTGATGTGCAGCTCCGCGGCGATGTCCCGGTTGCGGCGGCCCTGGGCGAGCTGGTCGAGCACCTCCAGTTCGCGCGGCTGGAGCCCGTCCAGCGGGTCGGTGACGGCGGTCGGCGAGGGCAGGCCGAGCGGCAGCTCGACCGTCACGGTGGTGCCCCAGTTGGGGACGGACTCGACCTGGTAGCGGCCGCCGAGGGCGGTGATCCGGTCGGCGGTGCGGTGGACGGTGAGGGCGTCGGCGGCGAGCAGCCCGAGGCCGTCGTCGCGTACCACGGCGCGCAGCGCGCCGTCCGCCGTGAACTGCCAACTCAGGTGCAGCCGACCGGGCTTCTCCTGCTCCACCATCAGCATGACGGCGCACTGCACGGCGGCCCGGGCGGCCCGGGCGGTGTCCGCGGGGATGGACCGGGTGGCGTCGGACGGCGGCGCGAGGTCGAGCCGGACCCCGGTGTGCCGCAGCAGCGGGCGCAGTTCGCGGGCGAGCCGGGCGAAGGCGGCGTCGGCGGGCTCCTCGCTGAGCACGCGGTCCAGGTCGGCGGCCCGGCGCAGGTCGAGCAGGGCGGTAACGGCCAGGTCGGTGGCGGCCCGGCGGGCGGCGCGATCGTCCAGGTCGGCCGAGCGCAGCGGCGCCAGGACTGCGGTCAGGGCGGCGCTGTGGGTGCCGGTGAACTCGGCGATGGTCCGGGCCCGGGTGGCGGCTGCGGTACGGGAGATCGCCGCCTGGCTGGGCGCGGCGTCGGTGGCGCGGTGCTCGGAGTGGGCGATCACCAGCTCGCACACCTGCTGGAGGACGGCGAGCGCGCCGGCCGGCACCGGCGCGGCGTCGCTCCGGACCAGGACCAGCAGCACCTCCTTGTCGTCGGCCGGTGCGGCGACCACCACCACCGGCCTGGTCCGGCCCGCCAGTTCGGCCTCGCCCTGCCAGGGACGGCCGGCCGAGGTGCTCCCGGCGGCCCGCTCGGCGAGCCGGGCCAGCTCAAGCCCGGAGAGGCTGCCGACCAGCTCGCGCGGGCCGTGGGCGTTGGCGGGGGAGTAGGTGCAGACGCTGCTGAGGTGGGCGATCGCGGTGTGCGGGACGAGCGTGCGGACCACCTCCGACAGCCGCGGCACCACCTCGGGCCGGGGCGCGCGCAGCACTTCGACGGCCCGCGCCAGCGCGTCCTCGGGGCGGCCCCAGTGCTCCCGCCAGGCCTCGGCGGGGCCGGGGGCGTCCACCGTGCCCGTGCCTGCGTGCATCCCTGAGTGCATCCCTGCGTCCACGCCTTCGTGCGGGTCCATGCCTGCGTCCATGCCCTTCACCCTAGTTCCGGGGCCGCCCTCGGCCGCCCCTCCGTTCGGCCAGGTCGAACTGTCCGAACGGCCGGCCGGAGCCCTGCGGCCGGCGCCGCAGGATGGATCCGTCGGAACGAACAACTCCCGGACGGACAACGCCCGGACGAACCGAGGATCTTCCATGACCAAGGCCATCGCTTTCCCCCGGTACGGCGGCACGGACGTGCTGCGCCCGATCGAGCTCGAACTGCCCGCCCCCGGGCCCGGCCAGGTGCGGGTCGCGGTCCGCGCGGCGGGCGTCAACCCGCTGGACCACAAGGTGCGCAGCGGCGCGCTGGACGGCTTCTTCCCGGTCAGCTTCCCCGCCGTGCCCGGTTACGAGGTCGCCGGGGTGGTGGAGGCGGTCGGCGCGGAGGTGACCGGCTTCGCCCCCGGTGACGAGGTGTTCGGCGCCCTGATGGGCGGCGGCTACGCCGAGCACGCGCTGCTCGACGCCGACCAACTGGCGCTCAAGCCAGCCACGCTGAGCTGGGAGGAGGCCGCGGCGATCCCGGTCGCCGCCGAGACCTCCGAGCGGGCCCTCGGCGTGCTGGGCGTGCGGCCCGGCGAGACGCTGCTGGTGCACGGCGCGGCGGGCGGGGTCGGCACCCTGCTGCTCCAGTTCGCCCGGGCCCGCGGCATCACCGTGGTCGGCACCGCGAGCGAGGCCAACCACGCGTACCTGCGCGAGCTGGGCGCCGTCCCGGTGACCTACGGCGAGGGCCTGGCCGAGCGGGTGCGGGCGGCGGCGCCGGGCGGGATCGACCGGGTGCTGGACGCGGCCGGGAAGGGGGTGCTGCCGCTCTCCGTCGAGCTGGTGGGCAGCGCCGAGCGGGTGCTGACGATCGCCGACATGGCGGGCTCGCAGGAGCACGGCGTCCGCTTCTCCGGCGGCGCCGAGGACGGCGAGTCGTACTACGGGCGCGCCTTCGCGAGTGCCCTCGCCCTGCACCGGGCGGGCACCCTGCGGCTGCCGCTGCACCGGGTGCTCCCGCTGGCGGAGGCGGCGCAGGCGCACCGGATCAGCGAGGGCGGGCACGTGCGGGGGAAGATCGTCCTCACGGTCTGAGCGCTGCGGGGCCGTTCCGGGCCGTTTTCGCAGGGCCGCCCGCGCAGGGCCGGTCCGTCCTCCCCGGTCCGTCCTTGCCGGTCCGTCCGGTCCCGGACCGACGCGTCAGGACCCGTCGGGCGGAAGCCCGGCCCCGCGCCGCCGCGCTCGGTAGAGTCCCGCCATGGTGACTCTGAACGCGGCGGGGCGGCTGGCCGGCCGTTCCTGCGTGGTGACCGGCGCGGCCAGCGGCATCGGCCGGGCCGTCGCGGAACGCTTCGTCCGGGAGGGCGCGTCGGTGGTGGCCACCGACCTGGACGCCGAGGGGCTGGGCCGGTTGGCCGGGCGGTTCCCGGAGGCCGTCAGCACGGTGGTCGGTGACGTGTCCGTCGACGGGGACGCCCGCCGGATGGTGGCGGCGGCCGTCGAACGGCACGGGCGGATCGACGTGCTGGTGGCCAACGCCGGGGTGATCCCGCTGATGGAGATCACCGAGGCGAGCGCCGAGGACTGGGACCGGGTGATGGCCGTCGACGGCCGTGGCATGTTCCTCACCTGCAAGTACGCGATCGAGGCGATGCTCGCCCAGGAACGGCCCGGCGGCTCGATCGTCTGCCTGTCCTCCATCTCGGGCGAGGCCGGCCAGCGCGGCCAGGCGGTGTACGGGCCCGCCAAGTTCGTCGCCTCCGGGCTGACCAAGCACCTCGCCGTCGAATGGGCGGACCGCGGCATCCGGGTCAACGCCGTCGCCCCCGGCACCATCGGCACCGAACGGGTCGCCCGGCTGCGGGACGAGCCCGGCGGGCCCGAGTACCTGGCGGCGATCGAGAAGCTGCACCCGATGGGCCGCCTCGGCGACCCGGCCGAAGTCGCCGCCGCCGTCCTCTTCCTCGCCTCCGAGGAGGCCTCCTTCATCACCGGGGCCGTCCTGCCGGTCGACGGCGGCTACCTGGCGCAGTAACGGGCGGGGCGTACGGCCGATCAGTCGTCGTTCGCCGTTCCGACGTCCCGGACCCGGACAGGGAGGGGCGGGAGCCCTCCGTCCTGCCCCGTGCCTACGGGGGCGTTCGTGGGCGAATCGTAAAAGGGGTGGCGCCCGTGCGTTGCGTCGTGCTGGGGTGGTCGGATGGATCATGATCACGTACTCGCCCTGTTCGACCAGCGGATCCGGCGCGACGCGCGGCCGGACGGCCCCGGCGTCCGCGTGGAGCGCGACGGCGCCGTGGTGCGCGTGGTGGGCGGCGAGCACGCCTGGAACTGCATCGTCTGGTCCGGTCTGGACGAGGCCGGGGCGGACGCCGCGATCGCCGCCCAGGTCGCCCACTTCACCGGGCTGGGCCTGGAGTTCGAGTGGAAGACCTACGCCCACGACCGCCCCGCCGACCTCGGCCGGCGGCTGCTCGCGGCCGGGTTCACCGCCGAACCCGACGAGGCGCTGATGATCGCCCGGATCGCGGACCTGCCCGCCGACGCGGCACTGCCCGAGGGCGTCCGGCTGGAGCCGGTGACCGACGAGGCCGGGGTGGACCTCATGGTGGCCGCCCACGAGCTGGCCTTCGAGAAGGAGTTCCCGGCCCTGCGCGAGCGCCTGCTCGACCACCTCCGGAACAACTCGGAGACGCTGCTCATGGTCGTCGCGATGGCCGGCGACCAGCCGGTGAGTTCCGCCCGGATGGAGCTCACCCCGGGCACCGGCTTCGCCGGCCTGTGGGGCGGCGGCACCGTCCCCGGCTGGCGCGGCCGCGGCATCTACCGCGCCCTGGTCGCCCATCGCGCCCGCCTCGCCGCCGAACTCGGCTACGAGTACCTCCAGGTCGACGCGAGCGACCAGAGCCGCCCCATCCTGGAGCGGCTCGGCTTCGCCCAGCTCAGCACCACCACGCCGTACGTGTACCAGCCGTAGCGGCTCGGGGCGCCGTAGCGGGTCGGGCCCGGCCGTGACCGCCCTCGGGTTCCGGGGATCGTCGGACCGGGCCTACGGGAGCCGCTCGACCATCACCATCGCCGCGTCGTCGTCCAGCCGGCGGCCGACGTGCGCCAGCAGGTCGCGGCGCAGGCGGCTCAGCAGGACGCCGGGGCGATCGGCCTGCCAGGCGGTGACCCGCTCGGTCAGCGGGTAGAAGCGGCGCTGGGTGTCCCGGGCCTCGATCACCCCGTCGGTGTAGATCAGCAGCCGGTCGCCGGGGCGGAACGGGAAGGTCTGCACCTCGTACGAGACCGGGGCGAGCTCGCCGAGCCCGAGCGGCGGCGCGGGGTTGC
Source organism: Kitasatospora sp. NPDC028055 (assembly GCF_040637885.1). Taxonomy (NCBI): domain Bacteria; kingdom Bacillati; phylum Actinomycetota; class Actinomycetes; order Kitasatosporales; family Streptomycetaceae; genus Kitasatospora; species Kitasatospora sp. NPDC028055. Next base: position 30,355 of record NZ_JBEZXE010000037.1, read on the forward strand.
GGCTGGTGAGCGTGGTGACTCCGTCGGGGCGCAGCAGCAGCGGGGGCGGGTGGCCGCAGTCGATCAGCTGGACGGGCGAGCCGTCGTCGGGGATGTCGATCAGCACGGCGGTGATGAAGGACTCGCCGCCCTCGTCCGGCGCCTCCTCGGCCGGGCGCTGCTGGTGCCGGGAACGTTCGGCCCGCCGGGCCTCGGCGAGCTGGGCGAGGTCCCAGCAGACGCTGCCGTCCAGGTACTCGGCCAGGTCCGGCAGGTCGGCGTGCAGGTGGGCGGCGGCGCGGAAGGCGCCGAGCAGCAGGGCCGCGTCGCCGAGCGAGGACAGCCCCTTGCCGCGGACGTCGCCGACCAGCAGCCGGGTGCCGTTGGTGGTCCGGGCGGCCGCGTACAGGTCGCCGCCGACCTGGGCCTCGGCCTCGGCGGCCAGGTAGAAGGAGGCCAGGTGCAGCGGTCCGATCCGCTCCGGCAGCGGGCGCAGCAGTACCCGCTGGGCGGCCTCGGAGACCGAGCGCACCCGGGCGAGCTCGCGTTCGTGCCGGTTGCGCAGCACCCGCAGGCCGACGATCAGCGCCGAGACGACCACCTGCGCGCTCAGCTGGGTCTCGATGTTGGCGCTGGTCAGGCCGTCCCGGACGGAGCCGATGACGGTGAGCGCGGCGAGGGCCAGCAGGGCGACCCCGGCGGTGGCCCGCGGGCCGGCGATGGAGGCGGTGAGGGCCGGGGCGACGATCAGCAGCGGGCCGAGGTGGATCCCCGGCGGGGAGAGGATGTCGACGACGGTGATCACGACGATCAGTGCGAGCGGCAGCGCCGTCATCACTCGTCGGTCGGGCCGCCAGGAGCGGCGGCGGGCGCGCGGACGGGGGTCATCGGGACGCTGCCGGAGGGGCACCTCTCCTCTGTACACCGTGGGGGCGGTGGGGCGCACCCCGGGGCCGGGGGGTGGCCGGCCGGGGCCAGGGGTGGAGGTGGTGCCGAGGAGGGCCGGGGTCGCGGGTGCCGGCCCGGTCAGTCCTCCTGGCCGTAGCGGGCCAGGTACGCGGCGAAGCGGGCGACGTCCTCGTCGGACCATTCGGTGAAGCGGGCGGTGAAGGCCGTCCGGCGCTGCTCGTTGGCGTCCCGCAGCAGGGTGAGCCCGCCCTCGGTGGCGCGCAGGATCTGGCCGCGCTGGTCGTCCGGGTCGGTCTCGCGGCGCAGCAGGCCGAGCTTCTCCAGCGCGGTGACCTGGCGGCTGACGGTGGACTTGTCGAGCATGAAGTGCGCGGCCACGTCGGCGGCCCGGCAGCCGCCGCGCTCGGTGATCAGGTCGAGGATGCTGTACGTGACCAGGGAGAGGTCGGGGTGCAGCTGGGAGGCCTTGTGCCGGGCACGGCGGGCGAAGGCGGTCAGCTCGCGCTGGATGGTGTCGATGGACGACTCGCGGCCGGGCACGGCGTTCCTACCTCCTCGGGATTTGTTGCACTATACAACGGATTCACCCCGGGGTCGTGCGGGTCTCCGCGGCCGGACCGCCGTTCGCGGGGTCCGCGGGGTCGGCGGGGTGTGCCGGGCTCGACGGGTCCGCCGGGCCGGCTGCCGGACCCTGCCCGGCCTGCCAGGCGCGGGCTGCCGCGATCCGGCGGGCCGCACTCGGGTGAGTGGCGAACAGTAGCTCAAGCAGCCGCGGCGGGTCGACATCCGAGACGTTCACCACCGCCAGTCTGCGCTGCATCGCCACGAACTGCTCGGCGTCCCCGGTCAGTTCGAGGGCATGCCGGTCCGCCCTGGCCTCGATCCGGCGGCTCACCGCGCCCTGCACCGGCCCCGACAGCGCGCCGATCAGCGCCGCCAGCGCGGCCAGCAGCGGCAGCGCCCGGGGATCCGCCGCGTCCGCGGCCCCGGCCGCCGCCGGCAGCGGGTGCCAGTCCGCCAGCAGGCCCAGCAGCACCACCGCCAACGCGGCACCCACCGCCCCGAGCGCCGTGCCGACCGGCACGTCCCGGTGCTTGACGTGCCCCAGCTCGTGCGCCACCACCAGCTCCACCTCGCGCGGCTCGGCGGCCGCCAGCAGGGTGTCGTACGCGACGATCCGGCGGGTCGCGCCGAACCCGGAGACGTACGCGTTCAGCGCGGTGGTCCGCCGGGAGGCGTCCGCCACCAGGACGTCCCGCACCCGTACGCCGTCCCGCTCGGCCAGCGCCAGCAGCGCCGTCCGCAGCTCGCCCGGCGGCATCGGGGTGAAGCGGTTGAACACCGGCTCGATCAGCAGCGGGTGGAGGAAGGACAGCGCGGCCGTCAGCAGCGCCGCCGCCCCCGCCGCCGGGAGCCACCAGTGCCGGGGCGACCACCCGGTCAGCGCGAACAGCCCGAGCACCAGCGGCAGGACCAGCAGCAGGGTCAGCCCGAGCGAGCGCACGGCGTCCAGCGCCCAGCCCGCCCAGCCCTGGGTCACCAGCCCGAACCGGGACCGTACGGCCCGCACCCCCGCCCCGAACGGCAGCTGCAGTGCCTGGCCCAGCACCACCAGGGCGGCCGCACCGGCCAGCACCTCGGCCGTCCGGGAGCCGCCGAACCAACGGCCGGTGGCGGTCACCAGCGCGGCACCGGCCGGGGTCAGGCCCAGCACCAGGGTCAGCGCCAGGCCCGCCAGGCGGCCGCCGAGTGCCCACGGCAGCTGGGCGCGGCGCAGCGCGCGGCCGCGGGCGCGCTCGGCGGGGGTGAAGTCGGGGGCGTGCTCGGTGGGGGCGGCGTTGGGGGCGGGGGCGGGCTCGGGCGTCGTCATCGGCGGGGTGGCTCCGGCGGGGGGTGAGGGCGGCAGAGGTAGGGGCAGGGGCAGGGCGGGTCCAGCATGTCCTACCGCAGGCGGCGGGCGCCTGCCGCGACGGCTCACTCCTCCGTCTCGGCCGGGCCGGTGGCGCCGTGGACGCCGGCCCGCAGCAACTGGTGGCCGAGGTCGACCAGGGCGCGGCCGACCGCGAACTCGTCGCCGATCGCCGGGGCCGGTGGGTCGCGGGGGTTGCGGCGGGCCAGGGCGTCGCTGTGCAGGACCGTGCCGTCGGCGTCGAGCACGGCGTGCACCCGGGTGGTGTCGCGGTCCTCGACCACGTGCAGGCTGAGCTGCCAGTCCTTGGTGCGGGTGGTCGCCGGGGTTCGCTCGTCGGTCGTGGCCGTGGTCGTGGCCGTGGCTGTGGCCGCGGCGGTGGTGGCTGTTGCGGCCGCCGGGACGGCCTCCGGCTGCCGTGGTGCGGAGGCCGTGCCGTCCGCCCGGACGATCACCACCGGGCAGGCGCCGTGTACCGCGCAGCGGGTGGACACCGAGCCGAGCAGCGTACGGGCGAAGGCGCCCCGGCCGCTGCTGCCGAGCACCAGCAGGTCCGCGCCCTCGGCCGCCTCCAGCAACACCTCGGCGGCATGCCCGAGCACCAGGCTCTCCCGGATCTCCACCGGGCGCTCCGCCCCGATCACCTCGTTGACCTCGGCGGTCAGCGTGCGGCGCGCGGCCTGCTCGAAGCCCTCGTCCACCATCGGCGTGAACCACCCGTACAGCGACGGGTACTCCCAGGCCGCCACGGCGTGCACGGACGCCCCGGTGAGGACCGCCTGGCCGACCGCCCAGCGCAGCGCCGACTTCGACGGCTCCGAACCGTCGATCCCGACCACGATCCGGTGCTCCCCGGTGGGGGCCGACCGATTGCTGGCCATCACCGACCTCCTCGACCGAGCCGCCATCCGGTCGGCGGCTCTCCTGCCCGCGGCTTCCCCCCTCGCCCTCCCCTTCCACTTCCCCTTCCACGCTGCGCGCGGTGCGGCGCGGGCGCCAGGGACACGGTGGCCGGGTGGGGCGGGGGATTGGGACGGGCGGGCCCGGTGGGGCCGCTGGTGTCCTTCTGTGTCCGGAATGTTGCGGATGCTGGCGCAAGTGGTGCTGATTCGGTGGCGTAGGCTGACCGTTTGCATCGACCTCGGGGGGAACCACTCATGCGCCGTGCTGCGGCTGCCGTCGCCGTGCTCGTCGGTCTGACCGTCGCCACCGCCTGCGGGCCGGACGACCCGGCGCCCGGCTCGGCGTCGACCGCCCCGCCAGCCGCGGCACCGTCGGCCCCCGCCGCCGCGGCCACCGGTACGGCCCCCGCCGCCGCCCCCACTAAGGGCGGCGCGCCCCGCCCGGACGGCACCATCACCGTCGCCTTCGCCGGGGACGTCCACTTCGAGGGCCGCACCCAGCCCCGGCTGTCCGTCCAGCCGCCCGAGCAGGCCCTCGGCCCGATCTCCCGCACCCTCGCCGATGCCGACCTCTCCGTGCTCAACCTGGAGACCGCGATCACCGGCCGCGGCGCACCCGAACCGAAGACGTACACCTTCCGCACCGCGCCCAAGGCGCTGTCCGTGCTCAAGGACTCCGGCGTGGACGTCGTCTCGATGGCCAACAACCACGCCGTCGACTTCGGCGCCGACGGCCTCACCGACACCCTGGCCGCCAAGGACTCCTCGCCCATCCCGGTGATCGGCGTCGGGCACAACGCCAAGGAGGCGTACGCCCCGTACCTGACCACCGTGCGCGGGGTGAAGGTCGCGGTGGTCGCCGCCAGCCAGGTCGAGGACATCACCAACCAGAAGTGGCGGGCCGGGGCCAACAAGCCCGGCATCGCCTCCGCCCTGGACGTCCCCGCGCTGGTCGCGGCGGTGCAGGCGGCCAAGCAGCAGGCCCCGGTCGTCCTCGTCTACCTGCACTGGGGCGAGGAGGGCAAGGCCTGCCCGACCGCCGCCCAGACCGCCGTCGCCAAGAAGCTCGCCGCCGTCGGCGCCTCCGCGGTGGTCGGCACCCACGCCCACACCATGGTCGGCTCGGGGATGCTCGGCAACACCTACATCGGGTACGGCTTCGGCAACTTCCTCTGGTACGGCACCTCCAACTACGCCTTCTCCAACGAGACCGGCGTCACCACCCTCACCCTCGCCGCCGACGGCAAGGTCAAGGGCGAGGCCTTCGCCCCGGCCACCATCGACGACAAGGGCATCCCCCAGCCGGTCTCCGGCGCCGCCGCCGAGGCCGCCCTCAAGCGCCGCGACGGCCTGCGCGGCTGCGCCGGACTCACCCCGCCCCCGGCCGCCCACTGAGACGACGGTCCGTGTCGTCGTCACCCGGCCCGCCGTCCACGTCCCCTGCCTGATCTCCCCTGAGGGAGGCCCTGAGGCCGCTCGTCCCGTCGCCGGGATGGGCGGCCTCTTTCGCATGCCCGGGCGGATCTGGGGGCCGGGTGGATCGGCGGATTGACGGGTGCCCAGGTATCGGAACCTGTCGAACGGACCATCGGCGTAGGCGAACAATTGTGTTAGGTTAGGCTTGCCTAACATCGCTGGTCGAAGGGGAAGTCCTGTGGAACGGTCCGAATTCGCCGGTGTCGTCGCGATGGTCACCGGGGCCGGGCAGGGCATCGGCGCGGCCGTGGGCCGGGCGCTGGTCGCCGAGGGGGCCGTCGTCGCGGCGGTGGACCGGGAGGCCGGCCCGCTCGCCGTCGTCGCGGCGGAGTCCGAGGCGGTGCACCCGTACGCCCTGGACGTCTCCGACGCCCAAGAAGTCGATGCCGCAGTCGAGTTGATTGAGCGTCAACTTGGCCCGATCGGCGTGCTGGTGAACGTCGCCGGTGTGCTGCGCCCCGGGCCGGTCCTCGAACTGTCCGACGCCGACTGGGCGGAGACCTTCGCCGTCAACACCACCGGGGTGTTCCACACCGGTCGGGCGGTCGGCCGCCGGATGGCCGAGCGGGGGCGGGGCGCCGTCGTCACGGTGGGCTCCAACGCCGCCGGGGTGCCGCGGGCCGGGATGGCCGCCTACGCGGCGTCCAAGGCGGCGGCCACCATGTTCACCCGCTGCCTCGGCCTGGAGCTGGCCCGCTCCGGGGTGCGCTGCAACGTCGTCTCGCCCGGGTCGACCGACACCCGGATGCAGCGCGGGCTGTGGGGCGAGGACACCGAGGCGGCCGAACGCCGGGTGATCGAGGGCGACTTGGAGGCCTGGCGGGTCGGCATCCCGCTCGGGCGGATCGCCGCGCCCGCCGACATCGCGGAGGCCGTGCTCTTCCTGGCCTCCGACCGGGCCCGGCACATCACCATGCACGACCTGTACGTCGACGGCGGCGCGACCCTGCGCGCCTGAGGCACCCTCCGGTCATCCGCCGACCGCAGACCGTAGACCCGTCCCAGACTGGAGAGACCGCCGTGACCACGGTGCACCACGCCCCGCCGACCCCCACCGACGGCGGCCCCGACCGGACCGCCATCGGCGCGGCCAGCGGCCTGCTCGGCCAGTACCGGGCCGACGACGACGAGGCGTTCTTCGCCTCGCCGACCCGCACCCTGCTCACCGCCGGCGTGCACGCCCGGGTGCCGCGGGACGCCCGTCCGCTGCCCGTCCGGGTCGCCGAGACGCTGGCCGTGGCGCGCCGCGCCGGGCTCGAACGGCCCCTGGTGGTCGGCGCGGTGGCCTTCGACCACGACGGCCGGGACGAACTCGCCGTCCCCGCCCGGGTCCGGTCCGCCGGGGCGCTGCGGGACGACCCGCTGATCGCGCTGCCCGCACCGCCGGTCGCGCCGGCCGGCTGGCGGATCCGCCCGGTCCCGGAGCCGGAGGCGTACGGTGCGGGCGTCGCGGCGGCCGTCGAGCGGCTGCGCGGCGGGGAGTTGAGCAAGGTGGTGCTGGCCCGCACGCTGGAGCTCACCAGCGACCGGCCGCTCGACCTGCCGGCCGTGCTGCAGCGCCTGGCCCGGCGCGACCCCGGCGGCCACACCTTCGCCGTCCCGGCCGGCCCCGGCCGCACCCTGATCGGCGCCAGCCCCGAACTCCTGCTCTCCCGGCGGGGTACGGCCGTGCTGGCCAACCCGCTGGCCGGCTCGGTGCCGCGCAGCGAGGACCTCGGCGAGGACGTCCGGCGCGCCGCCGCGCTGCTGGAGTCGCCCAAGGACCTGCACGAGCACGCCGTGGTGGTGGACGCGATCCGCGCGGCGCTGGCGCCGTACTGCCGCAGCCTGGACGTGCCGGAGCGGCCCACCCTGGTGCGGACGGCCGCGATGTGGCACCTGGCCACCACGATCAGCGGTGAGCTGGCCGATCCGGCCGTCTCCGCCCTGGAGCTGGCCTGCGCGCTGCACCCGACCCCGGCGGTCTGCGGCACGCCGACGGAGGTCGCCCGCCGGGTGATCGGCGAGATCGAGCCCTTCGAGCGGGGCCTGTACGCCGGCATGGTCGGCTGGGGCGACGAGAGCGGCGACGGCGAGTGGGTGGTGACCATCCGCTGCGCGCAGGCGCAGGACCGCACGCTGCGGGTGTACGCGGGCGCCGGGGTGGTGGAGCAGTCCCGGCCGGAGGCCGAACTCGCCGAGACCAGCGCCAAGTTCCGCACCTTCCTGGAGGCCGCGGGGGTGGCGCTGTGACGCCCCTGGACGAGGTGCTGGGCGGATTCACCCCGTACCCGGCCGAGTTCGCCGAGCGCTACCGGGCGGCCGGCCACTGGCGCGGCGAGACCTTCGGGCGGATGCTGCGCGAACGCGCCGCCGCACACGGCGACCGGATCGCCGTCGTCGACCCGGGCGGCCACTCGGTGGCGGCGGGCGAGCGGCGCTGGACGTACGCCGAACTCGACCGCCGGGCCGACCGGATGGCCGCCGGGCTGCTCGCCCGCGGGATCCGGCCCGGGGACCGGGTGGTGGTCCAACTGCCCAACGCCGCCGAGTTCTTCGAGGTGGTCTTCGCCCTGTTCCGGATCGGCGCGCTGCCGGTCTTCGCGCTGCCCGCGCACCGCTACACGGAGATCTCGCACTTCTGCTCGTTCACGCGCGCCGTGGCGTACATCGTCCCGGGCGTCGAGGGCGGCTTCGACCACCGTGAACTCGCCACCCGGGTACGGGCGGAGAACCCGGGCCTGCGCCTGGTGCTGGTGGCCGGCGAGGATCCGGGCGAGCACCTGCGGCTGGCGGACGTGCCCTGCGACGGGCCCGGCCCCGCGCGCGAACCCGAGCCCGGGGACGTCGCGTTCCTCCAGCTCTCGGGCGGCAGCACCGGGGTGCCGAAGCTGATCCCGCGCACCCACGACGACTACATCTACTCACTGCGCGGCTCGGTCGAGCTGTGCGCGCTGGACGGGCGCAGCGTCTACCTGTGCGTGCTGCCCGCCGCCCACAACTTCCCGCTCAGCTCGCCCGGTTCGCTCGGCACGCTGTACGCGGGCGGCCGGGTGGTGCTCTGCCCGCAGCCCAACCCCGAGACGGCCTTCCCGCTGATGGCGCGCGAGGGCGTGACCGTCACCGGGCTCGTCCCGCCGCTCGCGCTGCTGTGGCTGGACGCCGCCGAGCGCGGCGCCCGCGGCTACGAGAGCCTGGAGGTGCTGCTGGTCGGCGGTGCCAAGTTCAGCGAGGAGGCGGCCCGGCGGGTGCGCCCGGTGCTGGGCTGCACGCTCCAGCAGGTGTTCGGGATGGCCGAGGGCCTGGTCAACTACACCCGGCTGGACGACCCGGAGGAGCTGATCGCCACCACCCAGGGCCGGCCGATCTCCGCCGACGACGAGGTCCGGGTGGTCGACGACCAGGACCGCGACCTGCCCGACGGCACCACCGGGCACCTGCTCACCCGCGGCCCGTACACCATCCGCGGCTACTGGAACGCCCCCGGGCACAACGCCGCCTCCTTCACCGCGGACGGCTTCTACCGCACCGGTGACCTGGTCCGCCGGCTCCCCGGCGGCCACCTGGTGGTCGAGGGCCGGGCCAAGGACCAGATCAACCGGGGCGGCGAGAAGGTCGCCGCCGAGGAGATCGAGAACCACCTGCTCGCCCACCCGGCCGTGCACGACGCGGCGGTGGTGTCGATGCCCGACCCGTACCTCGGCGAACGCACCTGCGCGTACGTCGTGCTCCGCGCCGAGCACCGTGAACAGCCGCCGAAGGGCGTCGAGTTGAAGCGCTTCGTGCGCGGGCGCGGACTGGCCGAGTACAAGGTGCCGGACCGGGTGGAGTTCGTCGACGCGTTCCCCGCCACCGGGATCGGCAAGGTCAGCAAGAAGGACCTGCGGGCCGCCGTCGCGGCCTCTTTCCCAGCTTTGTGACAGCCCCGGTACTCACCATCACCCCTGTGAATTCAAGGAGTTCGACCATCGTGGGCCTGCCCCGCATTCCCTCCTATCCGCTGCCCGCCGCCGGGGAGCTGCCCGCCAACCGGGTCTCCTGGACGGTGGACCCGGCCCGCGCCGTGCTGCTGGTGCACGACCTGCAGAACCACTTTCTGGACGCGTTCCCGGCCGACGCCGCCCCCGTGCCCGAACTCCTCGACAATGTGGCCGCGTTGACCGCCGCGGCCCGCGCGAGCGGGGTGCCGGTCGTCTACTCGGCGCAGCGCGGCGGGCAGAGCCCGGCCGAACGCGGACTCCAGCAGGACTTCTGGGGCCCCGGCATCCCCGACGACCCGCGTGCCACCGCGGTCGCCGACGCCGTCGCCCCGGCCGGGGGCGACACCGTCCTCACCAAGTGGAAGTACAGCGCCTTCGTGCGCACCGGGTTGGCGCAGCTGCTGCGCGACCAGGGCCGCGACCAGCTGGTGATCACCGGGGTGTACGCCCACATCGGCGTGCAGGCCACCGCCTGCGACGCCTGGATGCGGGACGTCCGGGCCTTCGTGGTGGCCGACGCGGTCGCCGACTTGGGACCGGACGAGCACCGCGCCGCACTGGAGTGGATCGCCGGGCGGTGCGGGGTGGTCACCACCGCGGACGTCGTACGCGCAGCGCTGGAAGGGACGGACGGGAAGTGACGGGCGTGGAAGCAACCGGTTTCGACGCAACCGGTTTCACGGTGGAGCGGATCCGGGCCGAGGTCGCCGACCTGCTCGGCGAGGACCCGGCGGGCATCCCGCTGGACGAGAACCTGGCCGACTGGGGGCTGGACTCGATCCGCCTGATGACCCTGGCCGAGCGCTGGCGGGCCGAGGGTGCCGAGGTGGAGTTCGTACGGCTCGCGGAGCGGCCGTCCGTGGAGGCCTGGGCCGAACTGCTGGGCGTGGCCTGATGGAGGCGGTCGTACGGGAGGCGGGCGCGGGTCCGGCGGGCGCGGCGGGTCCTTCGGCGGACGGTTCTTTCGCGGGGGAGGGCCCGGCCGGGCTGCTGGCGGCGGAGGGGCTGGTCCTGTCGGAACCGCTGCGGTCCGGTCCGGCGGTCGAGTACCCGGCCACCACCGTGGTCGGCCCGGTCGAGGCCCAGGCGGCCCGGACGCCACGGGCCCCGGCGCTGGTGCTCGCGGACGGCGGGGTGGTGACGTACCGGGAGCTGAACGCCTCGGCCAACCGGCTGGCCCGGGCCCTGGCCCGGCGCGGTGCCCGGCCGGGCACGGTGGTCGGGCTGGCGCCCGTCGGCCGTCCGGAGGAGCAGCTGACGGCGGTGCTCGCGGTGGCCAAGTCCGGTGCGGCGTGGCTTTCGCTGGACCCGGCGGACCCGCCCGGGCGGCGGGACTGGCTGCGCGCCGAGAACGAGCTGGTCTGCGTGCTGGGGGAGGGGACGCCGGGTGCGCCGGGCGGCCTCGACACCACCGGCGAGCTGGACACCGACCCGCCGCGCGCGCTCACCCCGCAGCACCTGCTCAGCGTCGGGTACGGCCCGGGCGGGCGCCCGGCCGCCGTCCGGCTGACCCACGCCGAGGCGGACCGGCGGATCCGTGAGCTCCAGGCCGCCCACCCGATCGGCCCGGGCGACCGGGTGCTGCAAGTGCGGCTGCCGCACTGGGGCTTTCTCTGGCCGCTGCGGACGGGCGCAGCGGTGGTGCTGGGGGGCGGCGGCTGACGGTTGACAGCTGACAGCGAACAACTTTCAGCGAACAGATGATGAAAGTTGAAATCTGTTCGCTGAAAGTTGTCACCTGTTATCTGTCACCCGTCAGCTGTCATCGCGTCAGCCACCGCCCCCGCCAGGTCCATCGCCGTCCACGCCATCGCCACTGCGCCGTCCAGCAGGGCCCGTTCGGCCTCCGCCCCGACCGCCGCCTCGGCGAAGGCCGCCTCGTGCGGCGCGCAGGAGCCCCCGGTGATGTCCAGGACCGGATGGATGGCGGGCACCACGTGGGAGACGTTCCCCATGTCCGTGCAGGCGAACGGCCCGCGCTCGACCGGCTCCGGCCGGCCCAGCGCCGCCGCGTTGGCGCGCCAGTGCGCGAGCAGCGCGGGGTCGGAGCGCATGTCCAGGTAGTCCGGCTCGGGCCTGGTCAGCTCCACCTCGCAGCCGGTGGCCAGTGCCCCGGCCCGGAAGCAGTCCTCGACCCGGGCCCGCAATTGTGCGAGGTCCTCGGCCGCCGAGGCGCGGATCTCGTACTCGGCGCTCGCGCTGTCGGGGATCAGGTTCGGGGCGGAGCCGGCCGCCGTGGTGATGCCGTGCACCCGCCACTGGGGCGGGAGTTGCTGCCGCAGCAGCCCGAGCGCGACCTGGGCGACGGTGAGCGCGTCGGCGGCGTTGCGGCCCTCGTGCGGGTTAAGGCTGGGGTGGGCGGCGCGCCCGGTGTAGCGGACGGACAGGGTGCCGAGCGCGAAGGAGCGGAAGTCGGCGACCTCGACCGGGCAGGGGTGCACCATCATCGCCGCGTCCACCCCGTCGAAGGCCCCCGCCTCCAGCAGCAGTGCCTTGCCGGCCCCGCGCTCCTCGGCCGGCGCGCCGATCACCCGAACGGTGAGCCCGAGTTGGTCCGCGTACGGGGCGAGGCCGAGCGCCGCGCCGACGCCGGCGGCGGCGATCAGGTTGTGCCCGCAGGCGTGCCCGAGGCCGGGGAGGGCGTCGTACTCGCAGACCAGTGCGACGGTGACCGGCCCGCTGCCGAGGCTCGCGGTGAACGCGGTGGCCAGGCCGTGGGCGGGTGCGGTGACCGAGTAGCCGTGGGAGCGCAGCAGTTGGGCGCACCAGGCGGCCGCCCGGTGTTCCTCGAAGGCGGTCTCGGGGTGGGCGTGGATGCGGTGGCTGAGCGCCAGCAGTTCCGCCCCGTGCGCGTGGACGCGTTCGCGGACGGCCTGCTTGGCCGCGCTCGGCACCCGGTCCCGGGACTGCTCCCGGGGCTGGTTCCGGGGCTGCTTCCGTGACCGGTTCTGAGGCTGCTCCCGGGGCTGGTTCTGAGGCTGGTTCTCGGGCTGGGCCATGGGCGTCTCCGGGATGTCAGGGGCGCGGCCGCAACGGGCCGTTGACCAGATCGTATGAAGTTAGATTAGGCTAACCTAAGTAAGGCGTTCCGGATCCCCCGAGGAGCTCTCCGCACCATGCCCGCCGTCGAAACGCAGCCCGTCGATCAGCAGCCCGTCGATCAGGAGCCCACGGGGGCCCGGCCCGCCGACGTCCCGCTGCTCGCCGCCCAGGCCGCCGTCTGGTACGCCCAGTCGCTCGACCCCGCCAGCCCGGTCTACAACACCGGCGACGCCGTCGAGATCACCGGACCGCTCGACGAGGAGTCCTTCGAAGCGGCCCTGCGGCAGACGGTGGACGAGGCCGAGGTCCTCGGCGCGGTCGTCGTCACCGGCCCGGACGGCACCCCGCACCAGCGCCTGAACCCCGGTCACCGCTGGCCGCTGCACCGCCTCGACCTGCGCGCCGCCGAGGACCCGTCCGCCGAGGCCGAGGCCTGGATGCGCGCCGACCTCGCCCGCCCGGCCGACCTCACCACCGGCCCGCTGTTCACCCAGGCCCTCATCCGGCTCGCCGACGACCACCGGATCTGGTACCGCCGGATCCACCACCTCGCCGTCGACGCCTACGCGTTGACCCTCCTCGGCGACCGCGTCGCCGCCCACTACACCGCCCGCACCACCGGGACCGACCCCGGCCCCAGCCCCTTCGCCCGCCTCGCCGAGGCCGCCGCCGAGGAGGCCGCCTACCGCGCGGGCGAGGACTACCGCACCGACCGCGCCCACTGGTCCGCCCACCTCGCCGACACCGACGCCCCGGCCGTGCTGCCGGCCGTGCTGCCGGGCACCCCCGCCGGGCACCCCGGGTCCGCACCGGCCCCGCTGCGGCTGACCGCCACCCTCTCCGCCGGCACCCGGGAGCGCCTGGAGCACGCCGCCGCCACGGCCCGGGCCACCTGGGCCGAACTCCTCCTCGCCGCCACCGCCGGCTACCTGCACCGCCTGACCGGCGCCGAGGACGTCCTGCTCGGCCTCCCGCTCGCCAACCGCCGTGGCCCCGCCGCCCTGCGCACGCCCGTCGCCGCCGCCAACGTCCTGCCGCTACGCCTCGCCGTCCGCCCCGCCGACACCGCCGAGGACCTGCTGCGCCAGGTGGTCCGCGCCCTGCGCACCGCCCGCCGCCACCAGCGCTACCCGCTGGAGGACCTGCGCCGCGACCTCGGCCGCACCGGCCAACGCCGCGCCCTTTTCGGCCCGATGGTCAACATCAAGGCCTTCGAGACCGACCTCGACCTGGCCGGCCTGCCGGGCGTGGTCCGCAACCTCGCCGCCGGGCCGGTCGACGACCTCGCCGTGAACGTCTCGCCCGGCCCCGACGGCGCCCTGCGCCTGGTCCTCGACGCCGACCCGGCCCGCCACGGCGCCGATTCGCTGGCCGCCCACCGCGACGGCCTGCTGCGCTACCTCGACGGTCTCGCCGAACTGCTGCTCACCGACCCGACGACGCCGATCGCCCGGATCGACCTGCTGGACGCCGACGCCCTGCGCCGCGCCACCGAAGGCCGTACCGAACCACCGGTCGAGCGGACCGTGCCCGAGCTGTTCTCCGCCCAGGCCGCCCGCACCCCGGAGGCCGTCGCCGTCCGCTGCGGTGAAACCTCCCTCACCTTCGGCGAGTTGGAGCGCCGTTCCGACCGGCTCGCCCACCGCCTGCGCGGCCTCGGCGTGCACGGCGGCGCGCCCGTCGCCCTCGCCCTGCCGCGCAGCGCGAACACCCTGGTCGCGATGCTCGCCGTGCTCAAGGCCGGCGGCGCCTGCGTCAGCCTCGACCTGGCCCACCCCCGGCAGCGGCTCGCCGCGGTACTGGCCGACGCCCGCCCGGTCTGCGCGGTCGGCACCCCCGAGGCGCTCGCCGACCTCGACCTGCCGCCCGGCCTGCCCACCGTACGGGCGTCCGACGCCGAGGCATCGACGCAGCGCACGCAGCGCACGCAGGACGCGCCGGAGACCGCCGAGGCACCCCTGCCGGCCCCGCACCTCCACGACGCCGCCTACGTGCTGCACACCTCCGGCTCCACCGGCCGCCCCAAGGGCGTGGTCGTCACCCATGCCTCGCTCGCCAACCTGCACGCCGGCCACGGCGAGGACCACATCGCCCCCGCCGTCCGCCGCACCGGTCGCGAGCGCCTGCGCATCGCCCACAGCGCCTCCTTCGCCTTCGACGCCTCCTGGGACCCGGTGCTGTGGATGGTCCACGGCCACGAGCTCCACCTGCTGGACGACGCCACCTACCGCGATCCGGCCGCCCTCGCCGCCCACCTCCACCGCGAGCGCATCGACTACCTCGACCTCACCCCCTCCTACCTCGAAGTCCTCCTGGCCGAAGGCGTGCTGGACGAGGACCAGCACCGCCCGTCGGTGCTCGCGGTCGGCGGCGAGGCCACCCCGCCCGCCCTCTGGCAGCGGCTGGCCGCCGTCCCCGGTCTGCACCCGATCGACCTCTACGGACCCACCGAGACCACCGTCGACGCCTACGCCTGGACCCCGGGCCCGGACGGCGCCCCGACCGGCCGGGTGGTGCGCGGCTCCCGCGCCTACGTCCTGGACGGCTCGCTGCGCCCCGCGCCCGACGGCGTGACCGGCGAACTGTACGTGGCCGGTGCCTGCCTGGCCCGCGGCTACCTCGGCCGCCCCGACCTCACCGCCGAACGCTTCCTCGCCGACCCCTTCGGTCCGCCCGGCGACCGGATGTACCGCACCGGCGACCTCGCCCGTCGGCGGCCCGACAACACCCTGGAGTTCCTCGGCCGCGCCGACGACCAGGTGAAGATCCGCGGCTTCCGGATCGAACCCGGCGAGATCGCCGCCGTCCTCGCCCAACTGCCCGGCGTGGCCCAGGCCGTGGTGATCGCCCGCCCCGGGCCGCAGGGCAAGCGACTGCTCGGCTACGTCGTTCCCGCCGCCAGTGGGCTCCCCGCCACCGGTTCAGGTCCCGAGGCCGCCGAGCTCCCCGACCCCGAGGCCCTGCGTGCCGCGCTCGCCGCCCGGCTGCCCGCCCACATGGTCCCGGCGGCCGTCCTGCTGCTGGACGAACTGCCGCGCACCGCCCACGACAAGCTGGACCACCGAGCCCTCCCCGAGCCCCCCGCCGCCGCCACCCCCGGCGCGGCCGCCGCCACCCCGCAGGAGGAACTGGTCTGCGGGCTGTTCGCCGACGTCCTCGGCCTGCCCGCCGCACCCGGCCGGGAGGACTCCTTCTTCGACCTCGGCGGCCACTCCCTGCTCGCCGGTCGCCTGGCCGCCCGGCTGCGCGAGACCTTCGCCGCACCGGTCGCCTTCGCCGACGTCTTCCGCCACCCGACCCCGGCCGCCCTCGCCGCCCTGCTCCGGCCCGAACCACAGGACGGGCGCCCTGGGGCCGGGCCCGAGCCGCGCCCCGCCCTGGTGCCTGTGCCGCGCACCGACCGGATGCCGCTCTCGCCCGCCCAGCGCGGCCTCTGGTTCCTGCACCGGCTCGAAGGCCCCAGCCCCACCTACAACATCCCGCTCGCCCTCACCCTCACCGGCCCGCTCGACCGCGCCGCCCTCACCCTCGCCCTCGGCGACCTCACCGCCCGGCACGAAGTCCTGCGCACCGTCTACGGCGAGGAGCCGGACGGCACGCCGTACCAGCGGATCCTGGCGCCCGCCCCGGTCGAACTCCACGACGGCGACGGCGCGATCGACGGCCGCGACGGCAACGGCACCGAACAGATGGCCGACGCCGTCCGCTACGCCTTCGACCTCACCGCCGAACCCCCGCTGCGCGCCACGCTGTTCGGCCACGCCCCCGAGCGGCACACCCTGCTCCTGCTGCTCCACCACATCGCGGGCGACGGCGCCTCCACCACCCCGCTGCTGCACGACCTCGCCACCGCCTACACCGCCCGGCAGGCCGGACACGCACCCGAACTCGCCCCACTGGCCGTCCAGTTCGCCGACCACGCCGCCTGGCAGCGCCAGCTGCTCGGTACCGTGGACGCGCCCACCCCGCTCGCCGTACGGCAGGCCGAGCACTGGCGCACCGCCCTGGCCGGCCTGCCCGACCAGCTCGACCTTCCCACCGACCGCCCCCGCCCGCCGGTGGCCGGCCACGACGGCGCCACCGTCCCCTTCACCCTCGGCGCCGAGGCGCACACCGCCCTCGCCGCGCTCGCCCGCTCCACCGGCGGCACCGTGTTCATGGCCGTCCAGGCCGGCCTCGCCGCGCTGCTCACCCGGCACGGCTGCGGCACCGACATCCCCGTCGGCACCCCGCTCGCCGGGCGCGAGGACGAGCGGACCGCCGCCCTGGTCGGCTACTTCGTCAACTCCGCCGTACTACGCACCGACACCGCCGGCGACCCGTCCTTCCGGGAGCTGCTCCGGCGCGTGCGCGCCACCGTGCTGGCCGCGCACGAGCACGCCGACCTGCCCTTCGACCGGCTGGTCGAGGAGCTCAACCCGGCCCGCTCGCTCGCCCGCCACCCGCTGTTCCAGGTGATGCTCGCCTGGCAGAGCCGCGCCGACGAACCCGTCGTGCTCGGCGGCGGCCTGACCGCCGAGATCGCCGCGATCCCCAGTGGCACCGCCAAGTTCGACCTCACCCTCAACGCGGGGGAGCGGCCCGGCGGCGGCATCGGCGGCTTCCTGGAGTACCGCACCGACCTCTTCGAGCCCGCCACCGCGACCGCCCTCGCCGAGCGCCTCGCCCGACTGCTCACCGCGGCCGCCGCCGACCCGGACACCCCGATCGGCCGGCTGCCGCTGATCAGCGAGCCGGAGCGGCACCGCACCCTGGTCGAGTGGAACGGCACCGCCGTACTCCCTGCCCCGCCGGATGCCCCCCTGCCCGAGCTGTTCGAGGCCGCGGCCGCCGCCAACCCCCGCTCCATCGCGGTCAGTTACGGCGACGAACGGCTCGACTACACCGAACTCGCCGCCCGCGCCGACCGCCTGGCCCGCCTGCTGGCCGACCGGGGCATCGGCCCCGGCACCATCGTCGCCCTCGCCCTGCCCCGCTCGGTCGACCTGGTCGTCGCCCTGCTCGCGGTCGCCAAGTCCGGCGCCGCCTACCTCCCGCTCGACCCCGACTACCCGGCCGACCGCCTCGCCTACATGCTGGCCGACGCCACCCCCGCCGCCCTGCTCACCGACCGGGCCACCGCCCCCCGACTGCCCGCCCACGCCGTCCCCCGACTCCTGGTCGACGGGCCTGAGCCCGCGCGGTACCCGGCCACCCCGCTGGCCCAGCACGAACGCACCCGGCCGCTGCGCGCCGAGGACACCGCGTACGTCATCTACACCTCCGGCTCCACCGGCCGGCCCAAGGGCGTGCCCGTCACCCACCGCAACGTCGCCCGGCTGTTCAGCTCCACCGACCACTGGTTCGGCTTCGACGACCAGGACGTCTGGACGCTCTTCCACTCCTACGCCTTCGACTTCTCGGTCTGGGAGCTGTGGGGCGCGCTGCTGTACGGCGGCCGGCTGGTCGTCGTCCCGCACCTGGTCAGCCGCGACCCGGCGGCCTTCCTCGACCTGATCGCCCGCGAGCGCGTCACCGTGCTCAACCAGACCCCGTCCGCCTTCTACCAGCTCAGCGCCGCCGACCGGGACTGCCCCGGCAGCGAACTCGCCCTGCGCTACGTGGTGTTCGGCGGCGAGGCGCTCGAACTCGGCCGCCTCGACGACTGGTACTCCCGGCACCCGCAGGACGCCCCGACCCTGGTCAACATGTACGGCATCACCGAGACCACCGTGCACGTCTCGTACATCGCCCTCGACCGGGCGAGCGCCGCCGCGACCAGCAGCAGCACCATCGGCGTCAACATCCCCGACCTGCGGGTCTACGTCCTGGACCAGCACCTCCAGCCCGTCCCGCCCGGCGTCACCGGCGAGCTGTACGTCGCCGGGGCCGGCCTGGCCCGCGGCTACCTCGGCCGCCCCGAACTCACCGCCACCCGCTTCGTCGCCGACCCGCACGCCGAGCTGTTCGGCGAGCGGGGCACCCGGATGTACCGCTCCGGCGACCTCGCCCGCCGCCGCGCGGACGGCGTACTGGAGTACTTCGGCCGCGCCGACCAGCAGGTCAAGCTGCGCGGCTTCCGGATCGAACTCGGCGAGATCGAGGCCGTGCTGGCCGCTCACCCGGCCGTCGCCGACGCCGCCGTGGTGGTCCGCGAGGACACCCCCGGCGACCAGCGCCTGGTCGGCTACGCCGTGGGCACCGCCGCACCCGAGGCCCTGCGCGCCCACGCCGCCGCCGAGCTGCCCGCCCACATGGTGCCCTCCGCCGTGGTGCTGCTCGACCGACTGCCGCTGACCGCCAACGGCAAGCTCGACCGCCGCGCCCTGCCCGCCCCCGAGGCCCCCGCCGCCGGAGCCGGCCGCCCGCCCCGCAGCCCGCGCGAGCAGCAGCTCTGCCAACTCTTCGCCGAAGTCCTGGGCCTGGAGACGGTCGGGGTCGAGGACGACTTCTTCGCGCTCGGCGGCCACTCCCTCTTGGTGGTCCGGCTGGCCGGCCGGATCCGCGAGGTGCTCGGCCTGGAGGTCGGCATCGGCGCGCTGTTCCAGGCCTCCAGCGTGGCCGCGCTCGACGCCGCCCTGTCCGAGGGCACCCCCGGCGCCGACGCCCTGGACGTCCTGCTCCCGCTGCGGCCCACCGCCCCCGGCCGCCGCGCCCCGCTGTTCGCGATCCACCCGGCCGGCGGCCTCAGCTGGTGCTACACCGGCCTGATCCGCCACCTCCCGGCCGACGTCCCCCTCTACGGCCTCCAGGCCCAGGGCGTCGGCACCGCCACCGTCGGCGAACCGCTGCCCGAGACCATGGAGGAGCTGGCCGCGCACTATGCCGACCGGCTGCGCGAGGTCCAGCCCGAGGGGCCGTACCGGCTGCTCGGCTGGTCCACCGGCGGGATCATCGCCCACGCCGTCGCCGTCCGGCTCCAGGAACTGGGCCGGCAGGTCGAGCTGCTGGCGATCCTGGACGCCTACCCGGCCGAGGGCTTCCGCGAACTGCCCGTCCCGGACCAGGCCGAAGCCCTGGAGGCACTGCTCACCATGGGCGGCTTCGGACCGGACGACCTCGCCGGGCAGCCGCTCGAACTCGACGCCGTGATCGAACTGCTGGGCCGCGAGGGCAGCCCGCTGGCCGGGCTGGACCGGGCCACCGTCACGGCACTCAACGCGATCTACCTCAACACCAACCACCTGGTGCGGGGCTACGACCACCGGCCCTTCCACGGCGACGTCCGGTTCTTCCGGGCCACCGTCGACACCATCGACGAGACCCTGGTGCCCGAACTCTGGGCCCCCTACGTGACCGGCCGGATCGACAACACCGACGTGGCCTGCTCGCACAAGGACATGACCCTGCCCGCCCCGATCGCGCACATCGCGAGCGTGATCGCCGACCACCTGGAGAACTCCGACCATGAGTGACGCCCCCGTCAACCCCTTCGACGCCGACGGCGCGTTCCTGGCCCTCGTCAACGACCAGGGCCAGCACTCCCTGTGGCCCGCCTTCGCCGCCGTCCCGGCCGGCTGGAGCGTCGCCCACGGCCCCTGCGCCCGCCCCGACGCCCTGGCCTGGATCACCGCGCACTGGACCGACCTGTGACCCCTCCCGCCGTAGCGTCCCCGGCGCGCCCCCTGCTCGCGGGGCGCGCCGCCGTGGTCGTCGTGTACACCGCCGCGATGTGCATGAACGGCCTCGACTCGACCATCGTCAACCCCGCGCTGTACCGGATCGCCGAGGACTTCGGCCGGCCCGTCCCGGCCGCCAACTCCATCGAGACCGCCTTCCTGGTCGGCCTGGCCCTCGGCCTGCCGGTGGCCGGCTGGCTCGGCGACCGGTACGGCGTCAAGCGGGTCTTCCTCGGCGCGCTCGCCGTCTTCACCCTGGCCTCCGCGCTCTGCGCCGCCGCCCCCGGCCTCGGCACCCTGGCCGCCGCCCGGGCCGTCCAGGGCGTGGCCGGCGGGCTGCTCACCCCG
The DNA here is from genome assembly GCF_040637885.1 of Kitasatospora sp. NPDC028055. NCBI lineage: Bacteria > Bacillati > Actinomycetota > Actinomycetes > Kitasatosporales > Streptomycetaceae > Kitasatospora > Kitasatospora sp. NPDC028055. Next base: position 50,477 of record NZ_JBEZXE010000037.1, read on the forward strand.
GTCGGCATGACCCTGCTGTTCCGCGCCTTCACGCCGCAGGAGCGCCCGCGCCTCGGCCGGATCCTGATCGTGCCGACCGCCCTGATGCCCGCCCTCGGACCGCCCCTCGGCGGCTTCCTCACCGAACACCTCTCCTGGCACTGGCTGTTCCTGGTCAACCTGCCGGTCGGCATCGCCGCCGTGGCGCTCGGCCTGACCACCCTGCGGACCGAACCGGAACCCCCGGCCGGCCGCTTCGACACCCGCGGCTTCCTGCTCGCCACCCCCGGCCTCGGCCTGCTCACCTACGCCCTGGGCTTCGGCCCGGCCCACGGCTGGACGGCACCGGCGGTCTGGCTCGGCGGCCTCGCCGGGGCCGCCCTGCTGGGACTCGCGGTACGGGACCAGCTGCGCTCGCCCGAGCCGCTGGTGGACCTGCGGCTGCTCGCCGACCGCTGCTACGGCGCGGCGAGCTGGCTGGCCCTGCTCACCTCGGCCGGGCTGATGGGCGCCCTGTTCGTGCTGCCCCTGCTCTACCAGGCCGCCCGCGGCGCCACCGCCCTGGACGCCGGGCTCAGCGTCTTCCCGGAGGCGATCGGCCTGATGGCCGCCTCCCAGGTGGTCGACCGGCTGCTGCCCAGGCTCGGCCCGCGCCGCCTCGCGCTGCCCGCCCTGCTGCTGGCCGCGGCGGTCCTCGCCGCCCTCGGCGTGGCCGAGAACCCCTGGGCCGTACGGGTGTTGATGTTCGCCGTCGGACTGGTGCTGGGCACCGCCGTGCTCACCGTCCAGATCGCCGGCTTCGCCGACGTGCCACCGTCCGCGATGGGCCGGGCGATGGCCCTGTTCACCATCCTGCGCACCCTCGGCGGCGCCCTCGGCATCGCCGCCACCGCCGCCCTGATCGGCGCCCTCGGCGACGGCGCCGACCCCACCCCGTACCGGGTCGCCCTGGCTCTCACCGCCACTCTGGTCGCCGCTGGAGCCCTCCTCGCCCGCCGCCTCCCGGCCCAGGGCCCGCCCCCGCCCCCGGCGGGCTGAGGACTGAGGAGGACGCGATCGGGGCGGGCGGGAGGACATCCCGTCCGCCCCGACTACCGTACGGTGACAGGAGCACCGGAGGAGACCGCACGAATCCCGAGCGCTACCGCCTTCTCGAAGCGGCCCGACGGAGCCTTCCGGACGGTTTCAAGGTCGAGCTGTCCGGCGAGCTCATCGTCATGCAGGCGCCGCCGTCCTCGATCCACCAGCTGAACCTGTCGATCGTGCAGCGCCAGTTCGACGCGTACTGCCCGGCGGGCTACTTCACGAGCGGGAACAGCGATCTCTCGTCGCCCGAAGTCGGCGCTGTCCGGAATCCGGACCTCACCTACCTGCCGGAGGACGTCATCGACCTGGCCGGGCACAACATCCCGGCGGAGCTCGCGCTGATCGCGGTCGAGGTCGTCTCCCCGTCCAACCCCGACAACGACTGGACGGGGAAGGTCCGTGACTACCCCCGGATGGGCTTCCCGCTCTATCTGATCATCGACCCACGCCAGAAGACCGTCACCCTGTTCTCGGAGCCGAACCGCGACCGCTACCACACCCGTACCGAGCGGGAGTTCGGCGAGACGATCCGGATCCCCGAGCCGTTCGGCTTCGAGCTGGACCTGGCGAGGCTGGTCCCGTACCGGGACTGAGGCGGCTTCACCCGCTGGCGGGAACTTGGCGGGGTGGTGCCGCGCGGCGGGCGGGCGGGTACTGCATTGGCCTGACACCTTGCAGGCTGACGCCCGGATCCAGGCCACTCTTGGAGGTACCTCATGACCGTTTCGCTTCCCGAGCTCACCGGGGACTACGTCCTCGACCCCGCGCACTCCCGGATCGGCTTCGTCGCGCGGCACGCCATGGTGACCAAGGTGCGGGGTTCGTTCGGGCAGTTCGAGGGCACCGCGCACCTGGACGGGGCCGATCCCACGCGGTCGTCCGGCCAGGTGGTGATCAAGGCGGAGAGCATCGACTCCGGGGTGGAGCAGCGCGACCAGCACCTGCGGACCAACGACTTCCTGGACGCCCCCAACTTCCCTGACATCACCTTCCGTTCGACCTCGGTCGAGGTCGTCTCCGAGACCGACTACCGGGTCACCGGCGACCTCACCATCAAGGGCACCACCCGCCCGGTCACCATCGACTTCGAGTACACCGGCAACGCGGTGGACCCGTACGGCAACCTGCGGGTGGGCCTGGAGGGTTCGGTGACGATCAGCCGCAAGGAGTTCGGGGTGACCTGGAACGCGGCGCTGGAGGGCGGCGGCGTGCTGGTCGGCGACAAGGTGGTGCTGGAGTTCGACATCTCCGCGATCAAGCAGGGCTAGCGAGGGTCGGCGGGTCCGAACCGGCTGACGGGCAGCACCGCGGTGCTGCCCGTCAGCCGTCTGCTGTCAGCCCTCTGCCGTCAGCCGTTCGGCCGGTACGGGCCGTTCGTCGGCGCCCGGCCCAGCAGGTGCGCCAGCCCGTCGGCCAGGCCGCCGCGCCAACAGGCGTAGTCGTGGCCGCCGTTGAACTCGCGGTACTCGACCTCGTACCCCCGGGCGGTGAGCACGTCGCGCAGGTGCCGGTTCTGGGTGAGCAGCATCCACTCCTGGAGGCCGACCTCGACGTAGAAGCGGGCCTCCCGTCGCGGTTCGGCGGCGAAGCGGCGGGTCAGCCATTCGCTGCCCTCGTCGAACTCCGTCTCGTCCGGCCACCAGAAGGAGCCGGACTGGGAGAGCACGTTGCCGAAGCGCTCGGGGCGCCGGTAGGCGGCGAAGGCGGCGGTGAGGCCGCCCGCGCTCTGGCCGGCGATGACGGTCCGGCGCGGGTCGTCGGTGGTGCCGAACTCCGCTGCGGCCCAGGGGAGGAGGCGGTCGGCGAGGTGGTCGACGAAGGCCGGGTTGCAGCTCAGCTCCTCGGGGCGGCCCGGCCCCATGGTGTGCACCAGCAGGGCGACGGTGGGCGGGATGGCGCCGTCGGCCGTGAGGTTGTCGAGGGTGTCGCCGACGGACAGCACCTCGCCCCACATCTCGCCGTCGAGCAGCACCGCCACCGGGTACGGCCCGAGGCCGAGGCCGAGGCCAGCTCCGTGCCCATGCCCGTGCCCGTGCCCGGCGGGGAGGTGGACGTCCACCCGCCGGCCGGCCACCGTACGGGCGAGCGTCCGCCCGCGCGGCACGTCCTCCCGCCGCCGGGCGTACGGCTGGGCGGGGGCCTGCGGCAGGCTGAGCACCGAGGCGGGGTGGCGGCCGTCGCGGGCGGGGAGGCGGGGTTGGGTGTCGTGCCGGTCGGGGCGGGCGTGGTCGAGGACGTGCAGCCAGTCGGCCCGGGTGGTGCCGGGGGGCGCGCCGTGGAAGGGGTGCAACTGGTAGGAGGCGCGGTGGTCGGCGCGCAGCCGGTAGGTGATCTCCCAGCGGTCGTTGCGGCGGGTCATCAGATGAGGGGTCAGGTCGCCGGCGTGCCGGTCCTTGTCGGTGACGGTGTGGAGGAGTGCGAGCACGCCGTCGCAGTCGTCCTCGTCGTGCACGAAGGTGACCAGCCGGTAGGCGGGGTCGTCCGGATCGGGGGCGATCAGGGGGAAGGCAGCCAAAGGTCTCAGCTCCGGGGTGGGTTCAGGCGGCGCTCTGGCGGCGCCCGAGCAGCACCCAGAGCAGGAAGGGGCCGCCGAGCACGGTGGTGACGATGCCGACGGGGATCTCCACCCCGCCGATCAGCACCCGTCCGAGGGTGTCGGCGAGGACGACGAGCAGCGCGCCGGTGAGCGCGGAGCCGAGCACCGGCACCCGGGTCGGTCCGGCCAGCCGGGCGGCGAGCACGGGCGCGGCGAGGGCGACGAAGCCGACCGGCCCGCAGACCCCGACGGCGAGCCCGGCGAGGGCGACGGCGAGCAGCAGGCAGGCGAGCCGGACCCTGCCGGGGTCGACGCCCAGCGAGGCGGCCACGCTGTCGTCGAAGCGCAGCACCGCCAGCCGCCGGGCCACCACCAGCGCGGTCGGCACCAGGACGGCGAGTCCGACGAGCACGGGCGTGGCGACGGTGTAGTCCCGGCCGTTGAGGCTGCCGGAGGTCCAGACGTACAGCGAGCCGGCGGAGTTGAGCGAGCGCCGGGCGAGGGCGACCTGGATGACGGCCGAGGCGAGCGCCGACATGGCGAGTCCGACGACCAGCACCCGGTAGCCGCGGGCGCCGAGCCCGCCGGAGACCAGGCTGACGACCAGGACGGCGGCCAGCGCCCCGAGCGGCCCGGCCCACCAGGCGCCGAAGGTGCCGGAGGCGGTGGCGGAGATCAGCACGGCGGCGGTGGCGCCGTCGTTGACGCCGAGGAGTTCGGGGGTGGCGAGCCGGTTGCGGGCCAGGGTCTGGGTGAGGCAGCCGGCGAGGCCGAGGGCGGCTCCGGCGGCGAGTCCGGCGACGATCCGGCCGAGGCGGAACCTCTGCACCAGCAGGACGTCCAGCCGCTCGCCGTGGCCGAACACGGCCTGGAAGGTCCTGCCGAGGCCGAGTTCGCTCTGTCCGGCGTGCGCGGCGGCGACCACGGCGGTCAGCAGGGCGGCGGCCAGGCCGAGTCCGGCGAGCAGCGGCCGGCGCGGTACCAGCAGGGACCAGGCGCCGTACCGGAGGGCCGGGTCCGGCCGTGCCGGGCGCGGTTCGGCGCGCTGGACGGGCGGGGCCTCGGCGGCGGGGTCGCCGAGCGCCAGGGCGGCGGAGCGGCGGGAGCGGACCATGGCGATCAGCGCGGGGGCGCCGACCAGGGCGACGATCACCGAGACCGGCGCCTCGAAGGGCCGGGCGATCACCCGGGCGAGCACGTCGGCGCCGGTGAGCACGGCGGCGCCGAACAGCCCGGCGAGCAGGGTGAGTCGGCCGATCCGGGGCCCGGCGAGGGCGCGGGCCAGGAAGCCGGCGAGCAGGCCGAGGAAGGAGATCGGCCCGGCCAGGGCGACCGCCGAGGCGGTGAGCAGGGTGACGGCGGCGGCGACGGCCGCGCGGGTGGCGCCGGGCCGGTGGCCGAGGCCGCGGGCGAGGTCGTCGCCGAGGGCGAGGGCGGTGAGCGGCCGGGTGGTGAGCAGGGCGAGCAGGAAGCCGGCGCCGAGGACGGGGGCGAGTTGGCCCAGGGTCGTCCAGCCTTCCACCCCGGCCAGTGAGCCGAGCACCCAGATCCGGTAACGGTCGTACGTCTCGGGCGAGTTGACGATGATTACGCCGGTGATGCCGCCGAAGGTCGCGCCGACGGCGGAGCCGCCGAGGACCAGGCGCACGGGGGAGCCGCCGCCCCGGCTGCCGGCGATCAGCAGGACCAGGGTGCTGGCGAGGACGGCGCCGCCGAAGGCGAGGGCGAGGTACCCGTAGGAGGTCTGCACGCCGAGCACGGCGATGCCGAGCACGACGCCGAGCGAGGCGCCAGCGTTGACGCCGAGCAGGCCGGTCTCGGCCAGCGGGTTGCGGGTGACGGACTGGAGCTGGGCGCCGGCGACGCCGAGGGCGGCGCCGACCAGCAGTGCGGTGAGGGTACGGGGCAGCCGCAACTCGCCGACGACGAGGGCGAGTCGGCTGTCGGCACGGGCGCCGCCGCGGTCGAGCAGGTAGTCCAGGACCCGTCCCGGCCCGACCTCGCCGGCGCCGACCGAGAGCGAGAGCGCGGTGAGGGCGAGCAGCACCGCGACCGCCCCGACAGCGACCGGCCAGGCGCGCTCCCGGAGCGGGCGGGCCGGTGGGGGAGGGGCGCCGGGCGCGGTGACGGCGGGCGCTTCGGGGGCGCCCACTTGCGACGATGTCATAAGGTAAGGCTAACCTAATGAACGGGGCGTCCCGCCGGCACCGCCGTCGTGCCGGGCTGCCCGGACGCCGCCCAACTCCCGTACCACCCCGCCCCGGAGGCACCCATGCCGTACGCCCAGAGCCCGCTCCGCCCCGCCCGCCGCCGCGCGGCCCGGGCGCTGGCCGTCACCGGGGCGGCCGCCCTCCTGCTCGCCGGGTGCGGCTCCTCCGGGTCCTCGTCCCAGTCCGCGGACCCCTCCAACTCCGCGTCCGCCGCCCCGGGCAGCGCGGCGGACGCGGCCAACGGCGGCAAGCGCACCGTCAAGGACGCCACCGGCGAGGCCGTCGAGGTCCCCGCCGAGCCCAAGCGGATCGTCACCCTCACCCAGGAGGACCTCGACGCGGTGCTCGCCCTCGGCGTCAAGCCGGTCGGCATCACCAACGGCCAGGGGCTCAACGAGTCGCCCGCGTACCTCAAGGACAAGGTCCAGGGCGTGCCGGTGGTCGGCAACCTGCTCCAGCCGGTGATGGACAAGGTGATCGCCGCCAAGCCCGACCTCATCCTGGCCGGGGACATGCAGGACGAGCAGGTGCTCAAGCAGCTGCGCGAGATCACCCCCGCCACCCTGGTCACCATGGCGCCCACCGACGACTGGAAGCTCGCCTTCCGGGGCATCGGCAACGCCGTCAACAAGCTCGACCAGGCCAACAAGGTGATCGACGACTATCAGGCCAGGGCCACCAAGGCCGGTGCCGACCTCGGCAGGAACAAGGGCGCCGCCGTCTCCATCGTCCGCTGGAACCCCACCGGCCCCAGCTGGATGGAGAAGAAGCAGTTCGCCGGCGGCGTCGCCCTCGACATGGGCCTCACCCGCCCGGCCGCCCAGGACAAGGACGGCAACGCCCACAGCCCGGCGCTCAGCCTGGAGAAGCTCGCCGAGATCGACGGCGACTGGCTGTTCCTGTCCACCCTCACCGACGACGGCAGGGCCGCCCTCAAGGACGTCCAGTCCAAGCCCGCCTACCAGCAGTTGAACGCGGTGAAGAACAACCACGCCGTCACCGTGGACGGTTCGGTCTGGTCCACCCGCGGCGGCCCGCTGGCGGCCGACGTCGTCATCGGCGACCTCGGCAAGGCACTGTCCGGTTCCTGAACGCGATCCGAACTGGGGGGCTGAGACATGGAGTTGACGATCCAGGGCGTCACCGCCGGGTACCGCCCCGGCCGCCCGGTGCTCGGCGGCATCGACCTCACCGTGCCCGCCGGGCAGGTGGTGGCGGTGGTCGGCCCGAACGGCTGCGGCAAGTCCACCCTGCTGCGGGCGGTGGCCCGGCTGCACAGGCCGGACGGCGGGCGGATCCTGGTCGGCGGCGAGGACATCTGGCAGTTGCGCCCGCGCCGGGCCGCCCACCGGGTCGCGCTGCTCCCGCAGAGCCCCCAGGCCCCCGAGGCGGTCACCGTGGCCGGCCTGGTCCGCTACGGGCGCCACCCGCACCAGGGCCTGTTCCGCCAGTGGTCGGCCGACGACGAGCGGCTCACCGCCGAGGCCCTGCGCGCCACCGGCGTCGACGCCCTCGCCGACCGCCGCCTCGACCAGCTCTCCGGCGGCCAGCGGCAGCGCTGCTGGCTCGCCATGGTGCTCGCCCAGGACGCCCCGGTGGTGCTGCTGGACGAGCCGACCAGCGCGCTCGACCTCGGCCACGCGGTGGAGGTGCTGGAACTGGTCCGCACGGTCGCGGCCGGCGGGCGCACGGTGGTGATGGTGCTGCACGACCTCGCGGCCGCCGCCCGCTACGCCGACCTGCTGGTCGCCCTGCGGGACGGCGCGGTGGTGGCCTGCGGGCCGCCCCGGGAGGTGGTGGACGCACCGCTGGTGCGGGCGCTGTACGACATCGACAGCCACGTCCTGGCGGCCCCGGACGACGGCGCCCCGGTCATCGTCCCGCGGGCGCCGGCGGGCTGAGGGGCAGCGGTCGGCCTGCCCTGAGGACGGAGCGACGGAGCTGTGAGCCGAATTATTTGCAGAGACCGATAATCGGCGCCGAATGGCATACTTGTACGAGAGGGGACAGCTCAGGACGCCCAGGTGAACGTGAAGGGAAGGCGAGCCATGGCCATCCGCGATGACGCGGCCGAGGTCCGGGCCGGTGGCTGGCGGACGCTCGCCGCCCTGCACGGGCTGATCGAGGCCGCGCTGGAGAAGGCGCTCCAGGCGGAGCACAAGCTCTCGGTGGTGGAGTACACGGTGCTGGAGGCGCTCTCCCGCCAGGACGGCTGGCACATGCGGATGCAGCAGCTGGCCCGTGCGGCGGCACTGAGCAGCAGTGCCACCACCCGCCTGGTGAGCCGCCTGGAGGACCGGGGCCTGCTCAGCCGCTACCTCTGCGCGGACGACCGGCGTGGCATCTACACCGAGCTGACCGCCGAGGGCCGCGCCCTGCTGGAGGCCGCCCGCCCGGTGCACGACGCCACCCTGGAGGCGACCCTGGCCCAGGCCGCGGAACTCCCCGAGCTGGCCCCGCTGGTCGACGCGCTCGCCGAGCTCACCCCGACGAAGGTGTGACCCGGCCCCTGGCATGACCCAGCGCCTGGCATGACCCCGGCCCAGGCATGACCCCGGCCCAGGCCTGCCCCCCGGCGGCCGCAGCCGCCTCGCCGCCTCAGCGGCGCCCGACGGCCAGCGCGTCCCGGTGCACCCGGTCGAGCAGGGCGAGCAGCAGCTCCTTGCTGGACGCCCGCTCCCGGACGTCGCACAGCACCACCGGCACCTCCGGCCCGAGGTCGAGGGCGCGCCGGACGTCCTCCGGGGTGGCCTCGCGGCGGCCGTGGAAGCAGTTGACCCCGATGGCGAAGGGGATTCCGCGCTGCTCGAAGAAGTCCACGGCGGCGAAGCTGGATTCGAGCCGCCGGGTGTCGGCGAGGATGATCGCGCCGAGGGCGCCGAGGGCGAGGTCGTCCCACATGAACCAGAACCGGAACTGCCCGGGCGTACCGAAGAGGTAGAGCACCAGGTCCTCGCGGACGGTGATCCGCCCGAAGTCCATCGCCACCGTGGTGGTGGACTTGCCCTGGACGCCTTCGAGGCTGTCGACCCCGATGCTGGCGCGGGTCATCCGCTCCTCGGTCTGCAGCGGTTCGATCTCGCTGACCGAGCCGACCATGGTGGTCTTCCCGACGCCGAAGCCGCCGGCGACGAGGATCTTGACCGCGCCCGGCACCAGGCTCTGGGTCGTCAATTCGGGTCTCCTGGAGGGGAACTGTGGGGATGCGGCGGACGCGGCAACCGGTCAGAGTCTGCGGACGCCCTCGATCACGGCCTGGATCAGCGAGATGTCCGGTGCCTCGGCGAGCTGGACCGGGGCCCGGGTGAGGATCAGCCGGGCCTCCGCCAGGTCGTCCAGCAGCACCTTGACCACGCTCACCGGAAGGTCCATGGTGGCCGCGATCTCGGCCACGGCCAGCGGGCGTTCGCGGCACAGGTCGAGGATCGCGGCCGGTTCGGGCGTCAACCGGCTGGTGTCGGTGCGCGGGTCGGCTGTGACCACCAGGGTGATCAGCGCGAAGCCGTCACGGACCGGGCCGGTGCGCCCGTTGGTGATCGCGTAGGGGCGGACCAGGTGGCCGGCGTCCTTGTCGTAGAACCAGCCCTCGTCGGCGTCGGCGCTGGTCACGCACCGCCACCCGGGCCGGGCCCGCCCGCGTCGCTGCGCGGCGCCGCGGTGAGGTACTGGCCGACCTGCTTGACCAGCATGTTGATCTCGTAGGCCATCAGCCCGGCGTCCACCTGCTCGCTGGTGAGCACGGCGAGCCGGGCGCCCTGTCCGGCGGTGGTGACGAACAGGAACAGCTGGTCCATCTCGACCACGGTCTGCCGGACCCGTCCGCCGTTGAAGCGGTGCCCGGCGCCGCGGGCCAGGCTCTGCAGGCCGGAGGCGACGGCCGAGAGGTGCTCGGCGTCGGCCCGGTCGAGGCCCTGGGAGGTGCCGACCAGCAGTCCGTCCTCGGAGAGGACGATGGCGTGCTGGGTCTCGGGGACCCGCGCCACCAGCTGGTCCAGCAGCCAGTTGAGGTCGCGCTGGGTCTCGGTGTGCTGCGTCATCACTGCTGTTCCTTGGCTTCCTGAACGGCGGGGGCTTCCGCGGCTCCCTCGGGGGCGGAAGGTGCGGCCGGGTGGGGGGCGGTGGCGGTCGCGTCCGGTCCGGTACCGGTCGCGCGGGCGCTCCGGGTGCCGCGCTGGATGGCGGCCATGGTGGCGCGGGACCGCGCCGGGGAGGGGTCGTCGGCCTCGCCGAACCGGGGGCCGGCCGGGGCGGCGTGGGCCCCGTACGGCGCCGACGACGCCGACTGCGTGGACGGCGGCAGCATGGCGCCGGGCGCGTTGGCCTCGCGGAGCTGCTCGGCGAGGCTGGCGTTGCGGACCCGCTGCGGCAGGACGCGCGGGGTGCGCAGTTCGCCGTCCGGGCCGTGCTCCACGCTGTCCTCCTGCGGGCGTTCGTGGGTGGGCGTCGACCGGTCGGCGGGCACCCCGTCGAGGCCGCCCGCCGGGTCCACGGCCGCCGAGCTGACGACGGCGGGGTCCGCCTGCGCGGCCCCGCCCAGGGGGGGTCCGTCCACGGGCCCGGCTCCAGCGCCGGCTCCCGGGCCTGCTCCGGCGTCGAGCTGCGCGGCGAGCTCCGCCGACGGCCCGGTCGGCAGGTCGTACGGGCGCGGCAGCACGGGCCGGGGGACCACCACGGCCCCGGGCAGCCCGGGGATCTCGGCACCGACCGGCAGCCCGGCGTTGTCGAGGGCGGGCCCGCCGCCCTCACCGTCCGGCCGCGCGAACTCCTGCGGCCCGAAGCCCTGCTGGCCGAACTCCTGCTGGCCGAACTCCTGCGGCGCGAGCAGCTCACCGACGATCACCCCGTCGTCGGCCCCACCGCCCGCCCCGCCGCCTGCCGGCTCCGTCGGCACCGGGGAACCGACTCCACCGGCCGCGCCAGGCGTGCCGTTCGTCAGCCCGTTGAGCACCCCCGCCAGCGCGCCGGACAGCTCGTCGTCGACCACGCCGAAGTCGCCGTCGGACGGCCGAGGTTCGGGTACCGGGGTGCGGGTGACCCGCGCGCCGGAGGGCAGTCCGGGCACCGCGGCCGGCTGCTCGGCCTGCTCCAGCAGCGCCGAGGGCACCAGCACCACGGCCCGGGTGCCGCCGTAGGGCGAGGGCCGCAGGGTGACCTGGATGTCGTGCCGGGCGGCGAGCCGGGCGACGACGAACAGGCCGAGCCGCAGGTCGTCGCCGAGCGCGGAGACGTCCAGCTCGGGCGGGTTGGCCAGGTACTCGTTGAGCCGCTCGTACTCCTCCGCGGTCATGCCGAGGCCGCGGTCCTCGACCTCGACCGCCAGGCCCTTGGGAACCTCCTGGGCCGAGACCTGCACCTGGGTGTACGGCGGGGAGAAGGTGGTGCCGTTCTCGATCAGCTCGGCGATCAGGTGGATCACGTCGGCGACGGCCTGCCCGCTGAGCGAGGCGCGCGGCACGCCCTGGACGACGACCCGGGCGTAGTTCTCGGTCTCGGAGACGGCGCTGCGCAGCACGTTGACCACGGGCACGGCGTTGCGCCAGCGCCGGGCGGGCAGCGCGCCGCCGAGGATGACCAGGTTCTCGGCGTTGCGCCGCATCCGGGTGGCCAGGTGGTCGACGGCGAACAGTTCGCGCAGCAGCTCGGGTTCCTCGTGCTCGCGCTCCAGCGCGTCGAGCATGCTGATCTGCCGGTGGATCAGGATCTGGGTGCGGCGGGCGATGTTGAGGAAGACCTTCTTCGTCCCCTCGCGGCCCTGGGCCTGGTGGACGATGGCGGCGACGGCGGCCTGCCGGACGGCGGCCAGGCCGTCGAAGGTCTGCTGGACCTCGTCGCCGACCCGCCGGGACGGCGCCCAGGTGGGCGGGGTGGGCACCGGCTCCCCGGCGCGCAGCCGGCCGACGATCTCGGGGATCTCGTGCTGGGCGAGCGCGAAGGTGTCCCCGCGCAGTCCGGTGAGCCGGGCGGACAGTGACCGGGCGACCCGGACGCCGCGGACCAGGCTGACCAGCAGCACCAGGGCGACGACGGCGGTGCCGGCCAGCAGCGCGGTGCGGTTCGCGGTGTCGCGCAGCAGGTAGGCGGCGTAGCCCCAGGCGGCGGCGAGGCCCAGGCTGGGGACCAGCACGAGAGCGAGGAGCGAGCTGCGGAGGGAGCCGGACCGGCCGGCGCGGTGGCCCGTGCGGGGGGCCGATATGCCTGGCATCTGATTCCTTGTCGCAGGGCCGAGTTGCGGGCCGGGTCTCGGGGCCGGACGGTGGGTCGGCCCGAGCGGCCCGGACCGGGCGTCAGGGCGCCGAGGGCCGGGGTCGCCGGACGGGGTGACGCGGTGTCACCGTCCGTGCGGGTACAGCTCGGCCGCCGACGGCAGGAAACCTATCAGTCCCAGGTGGCCTCATCGCAACATCAACTGACGATATGTGAACCGGTGATGGCAGGAACGACCATTCCCGGTCGGAGCGTTCGCCGACGGAACGCCGCAGCTCAGCGCGGTCGGCGCGGAGCGGAAACGGCTCCCCGGGAGGCCGGTGGGCCGCTCGGGGAGCCGTCAGGAACAGGTCAAATCGTCGTCACACCGAAAGTTCGCCACCATCCGGGCGGCGGCGGTTCCGGATCCCCGCGCGGATCGACCCGCCGCGCGGATCAGCCCGCCGCGCGGATCAGCCCGCCGCGGAGAGCGGCACCACGCGGCCGCCCCGGACGCCCCGGACGCCGCGCGGGCCGTACCCGTACAGCTCCTCCGCCGGGGAGGCCCCGACGGCGCGGGCGGCCCCGGTCGCCCCGGACTCCAGCTCGTTGAGCTCGGTCCACGCCCAGCTCGCCAGGTCGGCCAGCTCGGCCGACCACTGCTTGCCGTACGTGCCCGACGCCACCTGTCCGAGCCGCAGCTTCTGCACGTCCGAGGTGCCGGCCGGGGCGTAGATGTGGGTGGCGTCCCGCAGGTAGCGGATGATGTTGTGCTCCTCCTGGGTGCCGCGCGCCGCGAAGATCTCCATCGCCTGACGTGCCGAGTCCATCGCGTACTCGGTGTTGATCAGCTTGGCGTTCATCAGCTCGGCGTCGCAGGCCTTGCCGTGGTCGAGCAGGTACGAGGCGTGGTACGCGGCCAACTTGGCCGTCATCAGCCGGGACTGCATCTCGCCGAGCTTGAGGGCGATGCTGTTCACCTGGTTGATCGGCTTGCCGTAGAGCACCCGCTCCTCGGCGTAGCGCACCGTGTCCTCCACCACGGCGACGTGGATGCCGAGCGCGACGGCGCCCAGGTTCAGCCGGCCGTACAGGGTGGAGGAGGAGTAGGCGACGTCGAGGCCCTGGCCCTCCTCGGCGAGCCGGTTGCCGACCGGGACGCGGCAGTCCTCGAACACGAGCTCGCCGAAGCTGAACCCGTGCAGGCCGCCCTGGGTGCCGATGGTGCCGGTGCGAAAGCCCGGCCGGTCGCTCTCGACCAGGAAGGCGGACAGCCCCCTGCTGCCCCGGTCGGTACGGAAGACCACGCCGTGGACGTCGCCGATGTGCGAGTTGCCGACGAACACCTTGCGGCCGTTCAGCACGTACTCGTCGCCCTCGCGCCGGGCGGTGCCGGCCATGCCGAGCACGTGGCCGCCGGACTCCGGCTCGGTGACCGCGATCGTCGGCAGGCACTCCCCGGAGGCGAACTTCGGTAGCCACTCGCGCCGTTGGGCGTCCGAACCGAAGTGGATGACCTTGGCGACGCCGAGCTGGGAGGCCTGCGCCATCGCGCCCATCGCACCGCTGACCCGCGCCAGCTCCTCGACGATCACGGTCTTGGCGAGGTGTCCCAGGCCCAGGCCGCCGAACGCGCGCGGGATCGTGACGCCGATCCAGCCGCGGCGGGCGATCTCGCGCGAGAGCTCGAACTCGATCTCCCGGTCGGCCTCCATTCTGGCCACCTGAGGACGCACCTCCTTCTCCGCGAACTCACGCACCTCGGCTCGGAGGCTCTCGTGTCGTTCGTCGGTGAAGTAGTCCATCGCCATGCTTGGTCCTCTCGTTCCGGTGGGTGTCGTGCCTCCCGTTCATGCCGTAGATGCCGCTCCGGCCGCTCCCCCTGAGAGATCGGGTGGGGGTGTGGAGGTGTGGCGGTGCCGATCGCTTCCAAGCCATCGGTGCATGCGGACCCAGGGCGTGCCCTGCCCCAGGGGCGGCGCTCCCGTGGGGCCAGGGGAACTACCGTCCGTGTCTTCGGCAGGGCTCATTGTCATATGTGCACCTGGGATCCACACATAGTGGATCTTGGAATGGCGGGATTCGGCCCGTCCGCTTGGGGGCGGGTTTTGCCAGCGGGTCGGGAGGGGATTGACCTTGCCCCTCAGGCGGAGCGCTGGTGGTCGCTCACATGCTGCTTTGACTGTCCATCAGCAAGGCAGGTGACCGGTACCGGTAGCACCGCGGCGCCCGGATGTCTGATTACATGTGCGCCATGACTGATGTGATGAGCACTCAAGGCCAGTTCCCGAGTGCTGCCGGGGAATCCGAGCGGACCCGCAGGCTGCGCAGCCTGGGTCTCAACGAACCCTCCGCCGACGAGGCCTTCGACCGCTTCGCCCACCTGGCAGCCAGCATCACCCGCGCTCCCATCGCGATGGTCAACTTCATCAACGACGAGCGCCAGATGTTCCGGGGGCTCTACATTCCGCCAAATTCCTCCGAACTGGCGGCTGAAGAAGGCGCGTCCTGGGCGGATCGGGGCATCGCCTTCGACCTTCCCACCCGACAGATGCCGTTGAGTCACGGTTTCTGCCCGCACGTGGTCGCCCAGCGCTCGCCCCTCGCACTGGACGACATCCTCGCCTACCCCCGGTTCGCCGGTAACCCGGTCGTGGACGAACTCGGCGTCCGGGCCTACCTCGGCGCCCCGCTGGTGGACGACACCAACACCGTCATCGGCACCGTCTGCGTCCTCGACCGGGAACCCCGGCAGTGGGGACGCGAGCGGCTGCGCGACATCCAGCACCTCGCCGAGGCGCTGCTCTCCGAGATCCGGCTGCGCGACAACCTGCTCGCCCAGCAGCAGGAGATGTTCGCCGCCTTCGACGGCTCCCCGTTCCCCATCATGCTGACCGACGGCCCCGGCCAGGAGATCCGCTACGCCAACGCCCAGCACGCCGACACCTTCGGCGCCCCGGTGGCGTACGGCTCGATCGGCACCGCCTACCCCCAGCTCGGCGCGGCCGGCCTCCAGCAGGCCGTCGCGGAGGCCTTCCACACCGGACGGGCCACGGTCCTCAACGACGTCCGGATCCAGTCCGGCCGTCCCGAGGCCCAGCGCATCCAGCAGATCTTCAGCTTCACCTGCACCCCGCTGCGGACCGCGCGCACCGGCCAGGTCAACGGCGTCCTCACCGTCGGCATGGACGTCACCGCCCAGTCCCGCACCGAGGAGGAACTCGGCACCCTGGCCGCCCTGCTGGTCGACCGGCTCCAGCAGAACGGCGCGGCCACCGCGACCGGCCGACCGGGCGTCGCCGGCGGCACCGGACTCGTCCTGCCGAGCTGAGCGGCCGACCGCCGCTCGTGCGCCGCAGCACCGCGCCCGGGCGCAGCCGCCCACCGCACCACCCGTACTGCCCGCACCACTCGCACTGCCCGTACCACTGGCACCACTCGCACCGCCCGTACCACCCGTTCCACCGAGCACGGCCCATCGCACCACTCGCACGGCCCACCACTGTGGCGGGGCGCCTCTCACCCCCGAGGAGAGGCTCCCCGCCACAGTGCCGTTCCCGGCCGGGCCGCGACGGCCGGGCCGCACCGGGCGAGCCGCCGTCCACCGACGCCCCGCCGGTGGTAGGCATGGGCCGCATGGACTGGATGGACTGGTTCGCCGCCCCCGACTACTGGCTGAGCCGACTGCTCGTCCAACGCCTGCTCGCCGGCCTCTACCTGATCGGATTCCTCAACGCGGCCGCGCAGTTCCGCGCCCTCATCGGCACCGACGGCATGCTCCCGGTGCCCCGCTTCACCGCCCGGGTCCCGTTCCGCCGCTCGCCCGCCCTCTTCCACCTCCACTACAGCGACCGCTTCTTCGCCACCGTCGCCCTGACCGGCGCCGCACTCGCCGCCGCGGTGGCGGCCGGCCTCGGCGACGCCCTCCCGCTCGGGGCCTCGATCCCGGTCTGGGCGGTGCTCTGGGCCCTCTACCTCTCCATCGTCAACGTCGGGCAGACCTGGTACTCCTTCGGCTGGGAGTCGCTGCTGCTCGAAGCGGGCTCGCTCGCCGCCTTCCTCGGCAACGCCGACACCGCCCCGCCCACCCCCGTGCTCTGGCTGATGCGCTGGCTGGTCTTTCGGGTCGAGTTCGGCGCCGGGCTGATCAAACTGCGCGGGGACACCTGCTGGCGCGACCTGACCTGCCTGCGCTACCACCACGAGACCCAGCCCATGCCCGGACCGCTCAGCTGGTTCTTCCACCACCTGCCCGACCCGCTGCACCGGATCGAGGTGGCGGCCAACCACGTCGTCCAACTCCTCGTCCCGATCGGCCTGCTGCTCCCGCAGCCCGTCGCGAGCTACGCCGCCTGCGCCGTGATCGCCACCCAGCTGTGGCTGATCGCCTCCGGCAACTTCGCCTGGCTCAACTGGCTGACCGTCGTGCTCACGCTCGCCGCCGTCGAACCGGCCCGCCTCGGCCTGCCCGTCCGCACCCACACCGCCCCCGGCGCCCCCGTCTGGTACCAGGCGGTGGTCATGGCCGTCACCGCCGCCGTCGTCGTCCTCAGCTACTGGCCGGTGCGCAACCTGCTCTCCCGGGGCCAGGTGATGAACCGCTCCTTCAACCGGCTGCACCTCGTCAACACCTACGGCGCCTTCGGCAGTGTCAACCGCCTGCGCCAGGAGGTCGTCGTCGAGGGCACCGACGAGGAGGTCGTCACCCCGCACACCGTCTGGCGCGAGTACGGCTTCAAGGGCAAACCCGGCGACGTGCGCCGCCTCCCGCGTCAGTACGCCCCCTACCACCTGCGCCTGGACTGGCTGATGTGGTTCGCCGGCATCTCGCCCAGCTACGCCCGGCCCTGGTTCCTGCCCTTCGTCGCCCGCCTGCTGGCCGGTGACCGGGCGACGCTGCGGCTGCTGCGCCACAACCCCTTCCCCGACGCCCCGCCGACCCACGTCCGGGCGACCCTCTACCTCTACCGGTTCACCGGATGGCGCGAACTGCGCGAAACCGGCGCCTGGTGGCACCGCACCGCGCTCCACGCCTACCTCGCGCCGGTCGACCTGGCCGCCCTCCGCCGGGCCGGCCACCACCCGCCGCCCGCCCGGCCCGGCCGAGGACTCCGTACCGTCCCGCTCGACCGGCTCCGACGGTCGGGTCCACCCCGGACGGAGCACCCCGGCCACCCGCCCGGACCAGCACCCGGCCACCCGGACGGCCCTCCCGAGTAGCGGCCAGGCGGGCGGTACGGCATACGACACCGGCCCGTCCGGCGGTGGGTGCGTGCAAGCCTCGAACGGGCACCCGTATTCTGGGCCTCCACAACCGGCGGCCCGACTCGCACGCCCCCCGGTCCCGCCCCAGGGGCCCCGTGCACCCGGTCCGCCGCCCCCTCGCCGTCAGCCCCGCCGCCGTCGCCCAGAACCGGACCTCACATGACAGTGCTTCACTCGCGCAACGCCGACGCAGCCGACCCGGCGGACGTCGCCGACGCCGCAGACGTCAAGGACCCCCAGGACGCCGCTGCGGAGGCCGACCTCCGCGAGGACCTCGGCCGTTACGCCGAACTCGGGGCCTTCACACTCAGCGCCGACACCCACGCCTGGTACGCGGCCGTCGACACCGTCGCCACCCCCGAGGACGCCCGCGCCGCCTCCACCGCGCTCGCCGAACTCCGCGGCAGCGACCTCCAGCAGACCTGGGAAGCCGTCACCGCGATGGCCGCCGAGGTCAAGCTGGACGAGCCCGACACCGTGGCCAAGACCGCGCTGCTGGTCGAGATGCTCCAGCGGGTCCGCCGCACCTCCGCCACCCTCACCGGCGCCGCGTACGACGCCGACCTCGTCGCCCTCGCCGCCGCCACCGCGGACAGCACCTGGCGCAGGGAGAACGGCGTCAAGCTGTCCTGGCTGCGCGGCCGCTCGCTGCGCAAGCAGGCCGCCGCCCTCGCCCACGACCGCAAGGTCCGCCGCGAGGACCTGCACGAGGCGCTCACCTCCGCCGAGATCGAGCGCCGCGCCTGGGCCGCCGTCGCCCCCGCGGGCACCCTCCCGCGCGTGCCCGCCGACGGCGACCTGGTCGAGCGCACCGCCCAGGCCTTCGAGCCGATCAACACCGGCCTGCGCGGCCTCGCCCGGCTGCTGCCCGACCACGACCTCGACGGGCTCGCCTTCGTGGAACTGGCCGACCTGGTCGAGCGCCTCGCCGCCGACGAGGGCACCCTCTACCGCCTGCCCACCATCCGCAGCCTGCGCGCCACCCTGGAGGAGGCCGGCCTCGCCGACCTGCTCGCCGAACTCACGGCTGCCAAGGCCGACCGCCGCGCCGCCGAGGCCGCGTACGCGGCGCGGCAGGCACTCGCGGGCGGGCAGCGGGACGGGCTGGCGGGGTCGGCGGCTGCGGCGCCGGTCGTCGAGGAGACGGTCGCCGTGGAGCCGGTTGCCGTGGAGGTGGTCGTCGAGGAGACGGTCACCGGGCTGCCCGAGGCCGAGGTTGAGGCCCCGGTTGAGGCTGACACCGACACCGACACGGACGCCGACGCCGACGCCGACGCCGATACCGACGTCTCGGTGGAGGCCGTGGACGAGCTCCGGACCGAGGCGGACGTCGAGGCCGAGGCCGTCGAGACGGCGTCCGGCTCGGACGTGGACTCCGTCGAGGCCGAGCCTGCTGCGGTGGAGGAGGAGAAGGAGGAGGAGGCTCCGGCCGCCGTGGTCTCCCTCCCGGCGCCCTCCCCGGCCGCTGACGACCTGGTGGCTGCCGCCACCGCCGCCCTGGCCGAGGCCGCAGCGGCGGACGAGGTCGCGGAGCAGGCGGACGAGGCGAAGGCCGAGTCGGTCGAGGTCGAGGAGCCTGCCGCAGAGGCCGAGGCCGAGGTGGAGGTCGAGGCTGAGGTCGTCGAGGTCGAGCCCGCCGTCGAGCCGGAGGCGATCGCGGAGGCACCTGTCGAGGTGGCTGAGCCCGAGGCCGTTGAGCCCGAGGCCGTTGAGGTCGAGACTGCCGAGGTCGAGGCTGCCGAGGTCGAGGCCATCGAGGTCGAGGAGTCGCCGATCGAGGTCGACGCCGTCGAGGAGGCTCCGGCCGTGGTGGAGGAGGAGCTTGCGGCTGTTGCCGAGGCGCCCGCCGCCGAGGTCGAGCCCGAGGCCGTCGCCGAGGTCGCGGCGGTCGAGGAGCCCGTTGCCGAGCCGGAGGCCGTTGTCGAGGCCGAGCCGACCGTCGAGCCGGAGCCGGAGCCGGAGCCCGAGGCCGTTGCCGAGGTGACCCCCGCCGTCGAGCCCGAGCCCGAGCCCGTTGCCGAGGAGGCCACCGGCCGTCCCGCGAAGCCGGACTTCACCCCCGGCCGCCCCGTGACCGCCTACTCGGCGGACGAACTGCTCGCCGTCGTCCGCTGGATCGACGGTGACGGCACCGGGCGAAGTGATGAGGAGCTGCTCCGTGCGGCCATGAAGGAGCTGGGCTTCGCCCGCCTCGGCCCCCGGATCAAGGAGGCGCTGGGCGCCGCCGTCACCGCCGCGCGCGGCTGACATCCGGGCGGCCGGCCGGACACGCCACAGGGCCCGGGACGCGATCGCGTCCCGGGCCCTGTGCCGTGCGGGTCCTGCTGCGAAGGGGCGGTCAGCCCGCCTTGTTCCAGGGCTGGCTCGCCATCAGCGCCTTCACGTTGGCGACGTACTTCGGGTTCGGTATGTCGAGGCTGCCGACGACCTCGCCCGAGGTGGGGTCGGTGACGGTGGTGTAGTGCACGTTGCCCGCGCCCGCGTTGTACGCGGAGATGACCAGGTCGAGCAGCGGCGTCTTGCCGGTGGCCGGGTCGGCGGAGAGGTCGTACTTGCCGCCGAAGGAGGAGTCGCCGTAGTAGGCGACCAGCCAGTCGATCAGCTGGGTGCCGAGCTGGACGTTCCCGGTGAGCGTCTTGGGGTCCGAGGTGGTGCCGTACTTGCCGTTCATCCAGCTGACGGTGTTGGGCATGACCTGCATGGTGCCGATCCCGCCGTCGCAGGCGAGGATGCCGGACTGCCAGCCGCTCTCCTGCCAGGCGATCGCCTTGACCAGGTTGACCGGCAGCGGCGGGAGCTTGTCGGTGCCGCCTGAGCTGAGGTTGAGCACCCGGGACTGGCCGGCCGCCGCCGCGAGCGCCGCGGCGACCGCCGGCTTGGGCTCGTCCGGCTGGGGCTTGCTGGGCTGGCAGCCGCTCTGTGCCGGGGGCACGTGGCCGGCGGGCGGCGCGGGCGGCGCGGGGAGGGCGACGGCGCCGGGCTTGGAGGTCGGTACGGGCGCCGGGATGGCGGGCTTCTCGACCGGCGGCTGGGTGGCGGGCGCGCCGGCCGCGGTGCCGCCGCTGCCCTTGGCGTTGCCGCTCTGGGCGGTGGGCGAGGCCTTCGCGGCCTTGCTCGGGCCGGCACTCGGGCTGTGCGAGGCGGCGGGGCTCGCGGAGGCGGAGGCGCTCGGCGTCGGGGTGGTGCTCGCGGACGGGCTCGCGCTCGACGTGTCGGTCGGCGTGGCGGAGGCCGCGGTGAGGGTGGTGCTGGATCCGGCGCTCGGGTGCTTGTCCCCGCTCTCGGTGCCGCAGCCCGCCAGGACGGCGGTCGACACGGCGACGGCGGACACCAGGACGGTGGCCCGCCGGGTGGTGCGCAACTTCATCTGTGGTTCCCCCCACTCGTCGCCGGGGATCCCGTGATCCCGGCGAGTGGCGGTCATCCTATGGTGCGGTCGTATCCCCCTGGACGAACGGGTGCCCGATCGCCCGCCGGAGGACGGCCGGGGCCTCCGTCAGCGAGGGTCCGTACCAGGTCAGGTGCCGTCCGCTGACCAGCGCGACCGGGATGCCGGGGAACGCCTCCGGGCCGTCCTCGACGGTGAAGCGGTACGGCTCGTCCGGCAGCACCACCAGGTCCGGCCGCTCGGCGAGCAGGTCGGGCAGCGGCACGGCCGGGTAGCGCTCGGGGTGTTCGGCGTGGACGAGCCGCAGGCCGAGGCGGCGCAGCAGGTCCCCGGCGAAGGTGTCGCGGCCGAGCACCATCCACGGGCGGCGCCAGATCGGCACGACCGCGCGCGGGCCGTGGGCGGTACTCGGCCGGACGTCCCGCCACGCCTGCTCCGCCTCGTCCAGCCAGGCCGGGCGCGGCAGTCGGCAGGCGACGGTGAGCAGCCGGTCCAGCGAGCGGAAGGCGTCGTCCAGGGTGCGGATGTCGGTGACCCACACCGGAACCCCGGCGGCCCGCAGCGCTTCCAGGTCGGGGCGGCGGTTCTCCTCGTCGTTGGCGATCACGAGGTCCGGGGCGAGCGCGAGGACGCCGGGCAGGTCCGGGTTCTTGGTGCCGCCGATCCGGGTGACGGCGAGTTCGGCGGGGTGGCTGCACCAGTCGGTGGCGCCGACCAGCAGAGCGGGCGCGGTGGCGGCGACGGCCTCGGTCAGCGAGGGCACCAGCGAGACCACCCGGCGGGGCGGCAGCGGCCCGAGCCGTACGGGCAGGCCGAGGTCGTCGCGCGGGTCGGCGTCGTGCGGGTCGCCGTCGCGTGGGTCGCCGTCGTGCGGGCTGGTCGGGTCTGCCACCCGGCCACCCTACGCGTGGGCCGCCGCGCCCGTGGCCGTCCGGAAGCACCGGACGTTCCGGAAGCGCCGGACGCTCCGGAAGTCCCGGGAACCCGGCGCGGGCCCCGCCCGACTACCTGGTCCGGGTCCGCAGCGCGGGCCCCCAGCACGATCACCGACCAGGAGAGTCCTCATGCGCCCTCGCGTCGTCTGCGGTATCGCGGCCGCCGTCGCCCTGTTCGCCACGGCCTGCGGAAGCGGCGGTGGCGGTAACGGTGGCGGCGGCAGCGCCGCTCCCACCGCCCAGGCCGCCCCCGCCGGGGGCGCCTACCCCGTCACGGTCGCCGACTGCGCGGGCAAGGAGACGACCATAGCCAAGGCCCCGACGAAGATCGTCACCAGCAACGCGGCCAGCCTGGAGCTGCTGCTCCAACTCGGCGCGGGCGACCGGGTGATCGGCACCGGCTTCCCGCCCGGCAAGGGCACCCTGCCGCCCGCGCTCGCCGAGCAGGGCGCCAAGGTACCGGTGCTCGGCGACAAGACCATCCCCAAGGAGAAGCTGCTCGGCTCCGGCGCCGACCTCTACGTCGACACCTTCGGCGCGATGCCGATGATGGGCGGCGGCGCCACCGGGCCCAGCGAGGCGGAGTACGCCGCGGCCGGCATCCAGCACGTCTACCTGCTCTCCACCGCCTGCGCCGGAACCCCGAAGGCCGCCAAGGCGCCGCGCACCGACCTCGCCGGGATCGAGGAGGACATCCGCCGCCTCGGCGCCGTCACCGGGACCGGTGCCCGGGCCGAGGAACTCGTCACCGGGATGGAGAAGCAGATCGGCGGGGTCCGCACCGCGCTCGCCGCCGTCCCGGAGGACAAGCGGCCCAGCTACTTCGTCTTCGACTTCGACGCCGGGACCAAGCAGCCGGTCGCGGTCTGCGGCCGGCAGGTGGCCAACGCCGTCATCACCCTGGCCGGTGCCCGCAACGTCTTCGCCGACTGCGACGCCGACTTCAAGCCCGGCTCCTGGGAGGACGTGGTGGCCAAGAACCCGGACTGGATCCAGCTGGCCGTGCGCAACCGGGGCAGCGAGGAGGCCACCCGCAAGGCCTTCGACGACGCCGAGGCGTTCCTGCGCGGCTTCCCGGCGACCCAGGGCCTCAAGGCCGTCCAGGAGGGGCACTTCGTCCGGCTCGGCTCCGAGGTGACCACCATCGCGGGCGTGCGAAACGCCGACGCCGTCCGGCAGATCGCCGCCACCGTCCACCCGGACCTCGTCAAGAACGGGCAGTAGGGCCGTGACGTCGGCCGACCTCGCCGAGGCCCCGGACACCCGGCGCCCGGCCCGCACCCTGCGGGCCGGGCCGCTGGCCGCCGCCCTCGCCGTCGCCCTGGTGCTCGCGCTGACCGCCGCCGTCTCACTCGGCTCGGTGGACATCCCACCTGGCGAGGTCTGGTCGGTGGTCGCCCACCACCTCACCGGCCGCGCCCCGGAACCCGGCACCCGCGACCTCATCGTCTGGCAACTGCGCGTCCCACGTGCCCTGTTGGCGGCCGTGGTGGGCGCTGGACTCGGCCTGGTCGGCACCGCCGTCCAGGCCCTGGTCCGCAACCCGCTCGCCGACCCCTACCTGCTCGGCATCTCCTCCGGCGCCTCCCTCGGGGCGGTCGCCACCCTCGTCCTCGGCACCGCCTTCGGACTCGAACTCTCCCTCGGCAGCGGGCTCGGACTCACCGTCTCACTCGCCGCCTTCGCCGGGGCGCTCGCCGCGTTCTCCCTGGTCTGGCTGATGGCCCGACGCGGCGGCGGGTTCTTCCCGCTGCGCCTGGTGCTGGCCGGCATCGGCATCGCCCAGTTCCTTGGCGGCATCACCAGCTACCTCGTCCTGCAGACCAGCGACGAACAGCAGACCCGGGGCGTGCTGTTCTGGCTGATGGGCAGCCTCGGCGGCGCCGTCTGGGCCCAACTCGCCGTCCCGGTGGCCGCCGTGGCACTCGGCCTGGCCCTGCTCCAGGCGCGGGCCCGCGGGCTCAACGCGATGCTGATGGGTGACGAGACGGCCGCCGGACTCGGCGTGGACGTCACCCGGCTGCGCCGCGAGGTGTTCGTCGTCACCAGCGTGCTCACCGGGGTACTGGTCGCCGTCTCCGGGGCGATCGGCTTCGTCGGGCTGATGGTGCCGCACGTCTGCCGGCTGCTCGTCGGCGGCGACCACCGGCGCCTGCTGCCGCTGTCCGCCCTCACCGGGGCGGTGCTCCTGGTCGTCGTCGACACCGTGGCCCGCACCGCCCTGGACGGCCAGGAACTGCCGATCGGCGTGGTCACCGCCGTGCTCGGCGCCCCCACCCTGCTCTACCTGCTGGACCGACGACTGGAGCGCAGTTGAGGATCGCTGTCGAGGACCTGAGCGTCACCCTGGCCGGGCGCACCGTGGTGGCCGGGGTCCACCTGGTCGCCGAGGAGGGCGAGATCGCCGGACTGGTCGGGCCCAACGGCAGCGGCAAGTCCAGCCTGCTGCGCACCGTCTACCGGCACCTGCGGCCCAGCGCCGGCCGGGTTCTGCTGGCCGGGCGGGACCTGGCCGGACTGCGGCCCGCCGAGTCCGCCCGGCACATCGGGGCACTGCCCCAGGAGCGCGGCGGTGACTTCGAGTTGAGCGTGCGGGAGGTGGTCGCGATGGGCCGCACCCCGTACAAGCGGGCCTTCGCGGCCGACGACCCCGAGGACCACCGGATCACCGCCGAGGCCCTCCTCCGCGTCGGCATGGCGGAGGCCGCCGACCGCCGCTTCGCCCAGCTCTCCGGCGGCGAACGGCAGCGGGTGCTGCTCGCCCGCGCGCTCGCCCAGCAGCCGGACGTCCTGGTGCTGGACGAGCCGACCAACCACCTGGACGTCCGACACCAGGTCGAACTCCTCGCCCTGCTACGGGAACAGCGCCGCACCACGCTGGTCGCGCTGCACGACCTCAACGCCGCGGCCTCGGTCTGCGACCGGCTGCACGTGCTGCACCGCGGCGCCCTGGTGGCCTCCGGGGCGCCGCGCGAGGTGCTGACGCCGGAGCTGCTGGCGGAGGTCTTCGGCGTCCGGGCCGCGGTGGTCGAGCACCCGCTCACCGGGGACCCGTTGATCGCCTTCGACCACCGTGCCCCGGCGGGGTCCGCCCTGGCCGAAGCCGCCCCGGCCGGGTCCACCGTGCCGGGGCGGTACGGGGCTCAGGGCCTGTCCGGGTAGCCCTCGTAGTGGCTCGGCCGGCCGTTGCGCAGCACCGGCCGGCCGAGCCGTGCGGCCTCCTCGCTGCGCCGCAACTCCCAGCCGCCGTCCGGCCGGTGGAGCACCGCGGAGTGCCAGGGCGTCATCCAGGCGTCGGCGGCGGCCAGCAGCCGGATGCCGAACTTGGGCGCCCCGGCCGGCTGTGGATGGATCGACAGCCGCACCGCCCGGGGGTGCTGCTCGGCGATCAACTCGCCCCAGGCCCGGCTGCGTTGAATGACCCCGTAGGCGCGCCGACGGCACTCCCGCTGGAGGGCCGACCTGGTGCCGGGGAAGTTCACGGCGTCCTCGGTGAGGAAACGGGTGATGCCCCGGTAGAGCCGCAGGGTCTCCTGCTCGGTCAGCACCTGCTCGCGCAACTCCTCGACGCTCGGTGCGTACCGTTCGTGCACCCGGGCGCGCTTCTCGTCGTACGGCAGGTCGCCGAGCACCGCCCGCAGGTCGAAGGTGTCCAGGTGGCGCAGGCCCTCGCGCTCGATCATCGCGGTCAACTCGTCGGAGTACTCGTCGATGTGGTCGTCCGGGACGTCGATCAGGTCGCCGAAGATGTGGCCGTCCGAGCAGATCAGGATCCGGGCACCGGGCGGGTGGATCCGGCCTATTCGCTCGCAGAGCTCGTCCAGGAAGGTCAGCGACAGCCGCTCGCCCTCGTCGGGCAGGTGGCCGAGCACCTTGGCCGGGTTCGGCGATTTGCAGGGGAAGCCCGGGAGGGTGAACACGATCGGCTCACCGGCCGCGATGAAGTCCGCCAACTGCGCCAGCTGCAAGGGGAAGTGCTCGGGCCGGGCGTCGAACTCCGGGTCGGAGGCGCGACGGTGCGGCAGCAGCAGGTCGAGGACGCGGGCGGCGAGCTGCGCCGTCGACGGCTGCCCGGGGGTGCTGGTGACGAGGGGGGCGGTGCCGGCGGGCGGCATGATGGATCTCCTCCGGGGGCGGCGGTAGGGCTGGTGGGTAGATGTGGTGGGGAGGTGCGGTGAGGGGCGGGGTGTCAGGTGAGGGCCGGGGTGCTCAGCGGCGCCGGTCGTAGGCGACCGGCAGCCGGTTCACCCCACGGGCCAGGACGGCCGGGATCCAGGCGAGTTCGTCCAGGCCGTCCCCGGGCGCACCGGCCGGGCGCAGCCCGTCCAGTCGGCCGATCAGGGTGTGGACGGCGATCTGGAGCTCGGCCCGGGCCAGGGCGGCACCCGGGCAGTAGTGGATGCCGTGGCCGAAGGCGAGGTGGGCGTTCGGCGTGCGGTCGAGGTCGAGGCGGTCGGCCTCCGGGAACTGCGCGTCGTCCCGGTTGGCGGCGCAGAGCGAGACGATCACCGAGTCACCGGCCGGCACGGTGGTGCCGAACAGGTCACTGTCCTCGGCGAAGAAGCGCCAGGTGGTGAGCTCGAACGCGGCGTCGTGGCGCAGCAGTTCCTCCACCGCCCGGGCCAGTCGGCCGGGTTCGTCGAGGCGGGCGCGCAGCTCGGTGAGCTGCTCGGGGTGGCGCAGCAGGGTGATCAGCATGGTGGTGATCTGGTTGGTGACCGGCTCCTGGCCGGCGACCAGCAGCTGGAAGACGATCGAGTCGAGCTCCTCGCGGCTCAACTCGCCCGCGTCGTGGGCGGCGACGAGTCGGCCCAGCAGGTCCTCGGTCTCGGTCCAGCCGGGCTCCCGGCAGTCCGCGCGCTTGCGGGCGACCACCTCGGCGATGTACGTCTGCAATCCGCGCAGCCGCGCCTCGTACGCCGGTCGACCAGGGTCCTGCGGGCCGACCGGCTGGACCACCTTGCCCCAGTCGCGGTCGAAGCGCTCCGCCAACTCGGGCGGCAGGCCGATGACTTCGGCCAGCACCCGGAAGGGGTAGTGGGCCGCGAAGCCCGCCACCAGGTCGGCGCCGCCGGTTGCGGGCAGCCCGTCCACCAACGTGTCGGCGAGCTCCCGCAGCCGCGGGCGCAGCGACTCCACCCGGCGCGGGGCGAAGGCGTCCAGCACCAGGCGGCGCATCACGGTGTGCTTGGGCGGGTCCTGGTGCAGCAGGTGGACCTGGAGCTGGGAGTGCTGCGGCTCCGGCATGATCGAGGCCAGCCGGCGCCAGTTCTCGTTGCCCAGGCTGTGGTTCTTGCCGAGCCGGGGGTCGTTGAGGGTCGCGTGGGCCGCCTGGTGGCCGGTGACCAGCCAGGCGTGGATGCCGCTCGGGAACTCCACCCGGTGCACCGGCCCGGCCTCGCGCATCCGGGCGTAGAGCGGGTACGGGTCGGTCTTGTAGGCCTCGCCGTACAGCGGGACGGGGCTGGGGAGCCGGTCGTGCCCGTACGGGCAGCGCGGGGGTTCGGCCGGGGCCTCGGGCGCTGCGGGGGCGGGGGAGGGGGAGGGGACGGTGTCGGTCATGGGTGTGCTCCTTCGAAGGGGCGGATGTGTGCGGTGTCCGGTGCTGGGCGTTCCGGTGCTGGGCGTTCCGGGGTTCCGGCGTTCGGGTGTCTGGGTGTTCCGGTGTTCGGTCTCCGCCTGGCCCTACGGCCGCGGGCGGCGGCCGTGCAGGGCGAGCAGCAGTACGGCGGTGGCCGCGGCCACGGTGGCCAGGGTGATGCCCGCGTGGGTGCCGGTGGTGGCGCGGTCGCCCGCCAGGGCGGCGGCGGTGGCCAGGGCCGGGCCGAGGGCGAAGCCCAGGCTGCGGGAGAGCTGGACGGCGGAGCCGGCGGTGGCGAGCTTCCCGGGCGGGGCGGCGGTCATCACCAGGGCCTGGGTCGGGCCGCCGTTGAGGCCCATGCCGGCTCCCGCGACGGCCAGCCGGACGGCGATGTCGAGGGCGGACCAGTCGCTGCCCACCGGAATGAGCGAGGCCAGGCCGCAGGTGGTGACGACGGCGCCGGTGAGCGCCGTCGGCCGGGCGCCCCAGCGGTCGGCCAGGCGTCCGCCGACCCGGCCGGCCAGCACCATGCCGAGCGGGAAGGCCAGCATGGTCAGCGCGGTGGCGGTGGCGCTCTCACCCCGGGGGCCGCGCAGCTGCTGGACCAGCAGGTAGTGGCAGGCCGCGAAGCCGGCGGCGAGTGCCAGCACCGAGGCGTTCACCCCGGTGGTCCGGGCGGCCCGCAGCACCTCGGCGACCGGCCGCCCGCCCGGGCGGCGCAGCCACCGCAGCACCAGGGGGACGGCGGGCAGCGCGAGCAGCAGCCACGCCGGGGCCGTCGGCGCCAGGGTGAGCCCGAGCAGCACGGCGGCCACGGCCGCGCCGATCAGGGCGGCGTCGCCGAGCGAGCCCCGGTCGGGCAGACGGAGCCCACCGCGCCGCGGGGCGTGGCGGTGCACGATCAGCACGGCGGCCAGGCAGACCGGCAGCTTCACCAGGAAGACCGCCCGCCAGCCGAAGTGGTCCAGCAGCAGGCCGCCGACCACCGGCCCGGTGACGGCGCCGAGCGGCCCCAGCGTCGCGGGCACGCTCATCGCCCGCCCGCGCAGCTCGGGCCGGACGGAGGTCGCGGCCAGGACCGGCATCAGGACGAACAGGACGGCCCCGAAAGAGCCTTGCAGCAGCCGTGCGGCTATCAGCCAACTCGCCCACGGGGCAAGGGCGGCCAGCACGCTACAGGCCGCGAAGCAGCTGACGGCGAGCAGCAGCGCGGACCGGGTGCCGACCTGGTCCAGCCACCGCCCGGCCGGCAACAGCAGCGCCACGAGGGGGAGTTGGTAGCCGAGCGCGGCCCACTGCGCGACCCCGGCGGAGACGTGCAGACCGGAAGCCAGGTCGGTGAGCGCCAGGTTGACCACGTTCATGTCGAGCATCGCGACGAACGAGAGCATCCCTGCGGCCACGACCAGGCTCCATCGGTCCACCGGCTCAATCTGACGATCCGTCAGGTCATTGGTGGCCGAGGGGTGTTGCGCTCGCATGATGGTCCTCCGTTCCCCGCTGCCGTACCGGCACCGCCTCGGCGGCGGTGTCCGGTACAGCAGTCGGAGGCGGGAGGGCTCCAGTTCCGAACACTTGGGGGATTTTTCGGCGGGGGCCGGTGGCGGCGAACAGATGACAGCAGACGGATAACAGATGACAGATTTCGAAATCTGTCATCTGTTATCCGTTATCTGTTCGCTGTTATCTGTTCGCTGTTATCTGTTCGCCGCCAGCCGTCAGCCGCCGCCCGCCCGCCCCTCAGCAGGCCGTCGCGAGTTCCCCGGCCTCGGCGGCCCGCAGGCGCGCGACCAGTTCCTCCCGCGCCCGGGCGACCCGGGAGCGGACGGTGCCGACCGGGCATCCGGCGACCTCGGCCGCCTCCGCATAGCTCAGGCCGACCACCTGGGTCAGCACGAAGGCCTCCCGTCGCTGGGCGGGTACCCGTTCGAGCAGGTCCCCGAGGGCGATCCCGTCCTCGAACCCGGCCGTCGGGGCGCCGCCCTGCCGTTCCGCCGCCTCCTGCCAGTCCGGCAGCGCCGCGCAGCGCGGCCGGGCGGCGGCCATCCGGTACCGGTCGATGACCGTGCGCCGGGCGATCGACAGCAGCCAGGTGCGGGCCGAGGAGCGGCCGGCGAAGGCGGGCAGGCCGCGCAGGGCCCGTAGGAAGGTCTCCTGGGCGAGGTCGTCGGCGGACTGCACGTCGGTCAGGTGGGCGACGAAGCGCCAGACGTCCCGCTGGGTCGCCCGGACGAAGGCCTCGACGTCCGCCGCCCGGCCCGAGCGGGCGGCCAGTGCGAGTGCGGTGAGCTGATCGTCATCCACGGCGGCCCCCGATCCGGCCCGCGATGTCCCGCGTGATGCCCCGGCCCGCGATGCCCCGGCTGGCACCGCCCTGGGCGCCGTGCGGGACGATGGTCATATGAGATGCGCGCAGTTCCGTACCGCTCTGTCCGCCCGGCTCGACGGCGAACCGAGCGGCCTGCCCGGCACCCGGCTGGACAAGCACCTGGCGCGCTGCGCCGGCTGCCGGGACTGGCTGGACCGGGCCGAGCGACTGCGCGCCCAGGTGCGGGCGGCCGCCGCCGACGGGCCGGCGCCGGAGTGGGCGGCCGGACTGTCCGCCCGGCTGGGGCTGGAGGGCCCGGTCGGCCCCGCGGCGGAGGCGCCGAAGGCCACGGAACGGTAGGACGGTGGCGCCGGTGCGAACCGGAGCGCCGTCGAAGTGAGGCATGGGAAGGTCCCGAGGGGAAGGCAGGGAGCGGCACCGCGCACAGCGGCGCCGCAGGCGTCCATGGGCCGACCGCGCGGCGCTCCGCACCTCCCGTGGAGGCGTCGGCGGTCGCGGATCCGGGCCCGGGCCCCGACGGCACGCACCGCGCAGGGGCGCGGCGGAGCGGCGGGGCGACCTGCCCGACGTCGAGGCCCCGGAGGTTCCGGCAGCAGGCCGGTCACCGGCCGGTCATCGGCCGGATGGGGAGGAGCGCGTCGGGCGCGTCAGCAGGCGAGGGCGAACGCCGGTGGACCGCGCCGGACGACGGCATGCGTGAGCAGCACCGACCGGGGCAGGCCGTCCGGCCGGTCGGCGGGCCGGGCGACGACCGGCGGCCGGTAGCCGAAGGGGCGGGCGAGCAGCGTCAGCAGCGGGAGCAGCAGCGCCCCGGCGACGACCGCCCCGAGGGCGGCGAGCAGCTCGAACACCCGGACCAGCGCGGCGTCACCGCGCCAGAGCAGCAGGGCGCAGGCCAGCGCCGCCAGGACGTGGGCGAGGGTCATCCCGGGAGACATGCCGTGCGCCATGTCGTGGGCCATCCCATGGGCCATCCCGTGGGCCGGGCCAGTCGGCAGCGCGTGCGACATCCCCGGCATGTCCGCGGTCCCGGGCATGCCCGCCGTCCCCGGCGAGCCCGTCATCCCGGGCATCCCCGGCATCCCCATGTCCATGGCCGCCCCGTCGGCCGTCCCGGTCCCGACCCCGCTCGCGGGCCCGACCCCGGGCCCGACCCCGGTCCCCGTCATCGCCACGTGGTGCATGCCCGCCATCGGCCGCAGGCTGCCCGCGGTCGGGGGGACGTCCGGGTCGATGCCCGCCATCCGGGCCAGCTCGGCGGGCGAGAGCCCGTCGGCCGCCCGGTCCGGGTTGCAGAGCAGCAGGGCGGCCCAGTCCGTGCCGGCGAGCCGGCCCAGACCGCCGCCCCCGCGTCCGAGCGTCGCGGCGTGTTCGAAGAACAGGTGCAGGGCGGCCTGCGCCGAGAGCATCCAGGCGCTGATGACCCCGATCCCGCGCCGCTTCCCGGCCAGCAGCCAGGTCAGTCCGAGGACCGCCCCGAACGCGCCGAGCAGGACCGGCGCCGAGACCCCGGCCCCGGCCATGGCGACGTGCGCCGCGGCGGCCATCGCCACGCACAGCGCGGCGAAGACCGCGGCGCGCAGCAGGCGGATCCGGTCGGTCATCACGATGGCACTCATCGTCGCACCCACCCCGCCCCGCCCGTACCGCACCCTCCGGTGATGGCCGCTCCCGGCCCGTGAGACCATGCCCGGCCCGTCAGGTCGACCGATCACCCGCTTGTAGCACCGTTTCACGCCACGGTCCAACCGGCTTGACACGCGCACTCCCTGCTCACTAAATGTGCACACTCCGGTACGGAACGTGCGTGTCGGAATGACCCCTGACCGAGCGGCACGAGTCGGAGCGAACCCGACCGGAAGCAGGAGGCACGGCCATGGACACCCCGACGGAGGTCCCCGCCCCGGCGGCAGACACCCCCGACCTCACCGACCCCCGCTTCTGGCAGCTACCCGCCCCCGCCCGCGCCGCAGCCTTCGCCGAGCTGCGCCGCCGCCCCGCCCCCGTCTACTTCGGCGACCGCGCCACCGGCCGGGGCTTCCACGCCCTGGTCCGGCACGCCGACGTGGTCGAGGCGAGCCGCAACCCCGCCGTCTTCCGCTCCGCCCCCGGCGTGACCACCCCCGAACCGGCCCGCTGGGTCCGGCTGCTGTTCGGCGACTCGATGGTCAACCTCGACGACCCCCGGCACGCCCAGCTGCGCCGGATCGTCTCCCAGGCCTTCACCCCGCGACTGCTCGGCCGGGTCGAGGAGGACGTCCGGCGCGTCTCCACCGCCCTGGTGGACGCGGTCGAGCGCGACCGGCCCGAGGACTTCGTCCGCCCGGTCGCCGCCCAGCTCCCGTTCCAGGTGATCTGCACCATGATGGGCATCCCCGAGCAGCCCCGCCGCACCATCCTCGACCTGGTCGACCGCAACTCCGCGGACGTCGGCG
Source organism: Kitasatospora sp. NPDC028055 (assembly GCF_040637885.1). Lineage (NCBI taxonomy): Bacteria > Bacillati > Actinomycetota > Actinomycetes > Kitasatosporales > Streptomycetaceae > Kitasatospora > Kitasatospora sp. NPDC028055. The sequence goes on from NZ_JBEZXE010000037.1 coordinate 82,404, forward strand.
TGGCCCGGCCGCTGCGCCGACGGCTCCGGGTGCCCGGGCGCGGCCTGGCGGCGCTCGCCCGGATGCAGGGCCTCGTGGCCGCGATCGGCCGCGAGCGCCGGCGCCGTCCCGCCGAGGACCTGATCTCCGCGCTGGTCACCGCCGACGTGGACGGCCGCCGGCTCACCGGTCGCGAGCTGGGCGCCTTCTTCTCGCTGCTGCTGGTCGCCGGGGTCGAGACCACCCGCAACGCGCTCGCCCACGGACTGCACCTGCTCACCGTCCACCCCGAACAGCGCGCGCTGCTGCTCGCCGACCTGGACAGCCGGCTCCCCGGGGCGGTGGACGAGGTGGTCCGCCACGCCACTCCGATCGTCCAGTTCCGCCGGACCGTCGCGGTCGACCACGAGCTCGGCGGCCCCGGCGGCCCGCTGCTGCGGGCGGGGGAGAAGGTCACGCTGTACTACGGCTCGGCGAACCGGGACGAGACGGTCTTCCCCGATCCGGAGGCCTTCGACATCACCCGCACCCCCAACCCCCACCTCGGCTACGGCGGCGGCGGGCCGCACTACTGCCTGGGCGCGCACCTGGCCCGGCAGGAGATGACGGCACTGTTCCGCGAGCTGTTCACCCGGCTGCCCGGGGCGCGGTCGGTCGGCGAACCGGTGCTCGTCCCGTCCAGCTTCGACCACCGGGTCCGCTCGCTGGGCTTCACCTTCTGAACCCTCTAACCCCTCTTAACCCCCTGAACCTGCTGAACCCCCTGAACCCGCACCGCTTCACGTCGCTCAGACGGACGACGCCCACACCGCGTGGTCGTGCGCGAACATCGCGTGGCACGGCCGGTGCTCCGCGACCTCGTCCAGCCAGGACCGGTAGCCGGGCAGTGGCGCCGCCACCCCGTCGCGCGCGGCCTGCCGGGCCAGCACCGCCTGTCCGTACTCGGAGGCGAAGTCGTACGCCTGCCCGGCCAGCAGCACCCGGGAACCGTCCATGCGCTCGACCAGCAGCGACTGGTGCCCCGCGGTGTGGCCGGGCGTGGGCAGCACCCGGACGCCGGGCCAGAGTTCGGTCTCGCCGTCGAGCTCGTGATAGACGGCGCCGGGGAAGTCGACCAGGGCGTCGATGGTGTAGTCGCCGCGCCGGGCGGTGGCCAGTTCCTCGGCCTGGACGAGCACCGGCGTTCCGGCGAACAGCGGATTGCCGCCGCAGTGGTCGAAGTGCAGGTGGCAGTTGACCACCAGGTCGATGTCCGAGACCGCGACGCCGGCCGCCGCGAGCGCCTCCGGCAGCGGGCGGCGGGACGGGCGGTAGTGCGCCTCGGTCTCCGGCGAGCCCGCGCCGATCCCGGTGTCGAACAGCAGTAGCGACCCCGGGCCGCGGACCAGGTACGCGAGCACCGGCTCCACCCGCGGCTCGGGGCCGCCCACCTCGGCGGCCGGCCGGACGATGTGGCCCAGGTCCAGACGGCGGATCGTGTGCATGCGTCCCCCTTGTCGCTCAGCCCCCGTGTGTCGGCCGTGGCGGCCGCTGTTCGCACCCTACCCGGCGTCCGGACGCCGCTGGCCAGACTCTGCCTGCTGGTCCGTCAGGCCTGCTCCGGCCAGCGGGAATGCGGGGCGGCGCGGACGGCCGGGTGGGCGCCGGGGTGTTACCCGGCCCGGTGGCCGGTGGGTGCGATGGCGTGCGTCACGGCGGGCGATCCGGATACGGAGCACAATGCGCGGCATGACCGATCGTCCGACACCGCCTGAGTCCGAGTCCGAGTCCGAGTCCGAGTCCGAGTCCGAGTCCGCGTCTGCGTCCACGCCCGAGCCCGAGACCGAGACCGCGTCCACGCCCGAGCCCGCGTCCACGCCCGAGACCGCGTCTGCGCCCGAGTTTGCGTCGGCCCCCGGGCGCGGGTCCCAGCAGCCCGGGGCCCGGCCCGAGCCCCGGCCCGCGGGCAGCCCCGCCGCCGACCGCCCCACCGCAGAGGTCTGGGCCGCCCTCGGCGGGCCGGCCGAGCTCCTCGACCGGGTGGCCTTCCACGGCCCGCAGGGCGGCCTGCCGTCGGGCCTGCCGGTGAGCCGGTTCGCCCGGGCCACGGTGGCCGCCTGCTCGCTGGCCGCCGCCGAACTCGCCGCGATCCGCAGCGGTGGGCCCGTCCCCGCGGTCCGGGTGGACGAGGGGGCGGTCGCCACCTCCTTCGTCAGTGAGCGGCACCTGGAGATCGACGGCCGCAAGCCGGTCGGCTTCGCCCCGCTCTCCGGTTTCTGGCGCACCGCCGACGGCTGGATCCGCACCCATGCCAACTACCCGCACCACCGGGACCGGCTGCTCGCCGTCCTGGGACTCGCCCCGGACGCCGGGCCCGAGCAGCTCGCCGAGACGCTCGGCAAGCTGCCGGGCGAGCAGGTGCAGGAGCGCGCCTACGCGGCTGGGGCGCTCGCCGTTGCGGTCGCGCCGGTGGGCACGGCCGCGCACCCCTTGGTGGAGTGCCGGGCGATCGGCGCCGCGCCCGTGCGCCCGCTCGCCGCGGCCCCGGTGGACCGGCCCGCCGCCGGGATCCGCGTCCTCGACCTCAGCCGGGTGATCTCCGGACCGGTCGCCACCCGCACCCTCGCCCTGCTCGGCGCCGATGTGCTGCGGATCGACTCGCCCCGGCTGCCCGAGGCCGAGGACGCCCACGCCGACACCGGCTTCGGCAAGCGCTCCACCCGCCTCGACCTCGCCGACCCGGCCGACCGCGCCACGTTCGAGGGCCTGCTCGACACCGCCGACGTCGTCGTCAACGCCTACCGGCCCGGCTCCCTCGACGCCTACGGCCTCGCCCCCGAGGCGCTGTTCGCCCGCCGGCCCGACCTGATCCTCGCCCAGATCAGCGCCTGGGGCTGGACCGGCCCGTGGGCCGGACGGCGCGGCTTCGACAGCCTGGTCCAGGCCGGTGTCGGGATCGCCGCCCACGAGGCAGGACCCGACGGCCGGCCCGGCGTGCTGCCCGCCCAGGCACTCGACCACGGCACCGGCTACCTCCTCGCCGCCGCCGTCCTGCGTTCCCTCACCGAGCAGCGCACCCACCGCCCCGGCGGCCGCCACCTGCGCTTTTCCTTCGTCGGCTCGGCCTCCTGGCTGATGCACGGCATCCCGGCCGAACGGACCGGACCGGCCGGCCTGACCGGCCCGACCGAACCGGGGCTCCCGGGCGCCGAGCCGTACGACCCGGCGCGCTGGCTCACCGAGACCGACTCGGCGTACGGGCGGCTGCGGTACGCCCTGCCGCCGATCGGCTACGACGGCGCTCCGAGGGACTGGGCCGTCCCGCCCGGGCGTTGGGGGACGGACGCGCCGGTCTGGCGCTGAGCGGGGCCCTCGGGTGACGGGGTGGCGCGGAGCGGGAACGGCGGAGCCGGCTGGGGCGGCTGGGGCGGAGGGGGCGGAGCGGGGAGGGGCGGGTCGGGCGGTGTCGGTGAGGTCTGGCAGCATCACCGCATGACCGCTCCGCACGCCACCGACTTCACCTGGTTCGACCAGCGCTACCCCGTCCTGGGCGAGGCCTACTGCCTCACCCACGTCCAGGCGATGACCGGTGAGGAACTGCTGCCCCGCTTCGACGCCCTGACCGGCCGGGAGGTGACCGGGCTGAACGCGGTCGTCGCCGCCTGGGAGACCTTCGACGACGGCGAGGACGAGGAAGCCGAGCAACTCTTCGACCTGGACGAGGACCGGCTGCTCGTCGCCGTCACCGAGCTCGACGGCTGGGCCCTCGCGATCGAACCGTACGGGTACCTCGGCAGCCTGCCCGAGGTCATCTCCCGGCTCACCGAGGGCACCCGGCTGGTCTCGCACTTCCGCAACGCCAACGCGGTGGACCACTTCAACTGGTGGGAACGCGCCGACTGCCGCCTGCAGTTCGAGCCGCTCTTCCCGGACCAGCGGCACGGCAACGACGCCGACGGCCCCGGCATCCCCGAACTGCTGACGGCCTGCGGCTTCCGGCTGGACGGCGAGCGCGGCGAACTGCAGACCGAGGCCGCGTTCGCGCTCGCCGAGCGGCTCACCGACGTGCGGCTCACCCCGGAACGGCTGGAGGCCGCCACCTTCCGGCTCGGCTACGCACGCCGACCGTAAGACCGCGGCCTCCCCCCGGCGGTGGTGGCGGGTCAGACTCCGGAAGGGATCTGCTTGGCCCGGCCGCGCACCTGGACGGCGGTCGCGATCTCGACCACGCCCAGGATCACCAGCCAGCACCCGGCCAGCACGGTCAGCGCGGCGATCGAGCCGACCGGCCAGACCATCAGCAGCACGCCGGCCAGGGTGTTGGCCACGCCCGCGAAGGCCTGCCAGCCGCGGGCGGGCATCAGCGGGTCGGAGATCGCGGCGGCGAGCTGGGTGATGCCGCGGAACAGCCAGCCGATCCCGATCCAGAGGGCGAGCAGCAGCAGCGACTGCACCGCGCTGCGGAAGCAGAGCAGCCCGAGCAGCACGCTGATCGCGCCGCTGATGAAGGCCAGCACCCGCAGGGCGGTGGTGGCGTGGGTGCCGAACGCGGCGACCAGTTGCACGACTCCGAGGACCAGCAGGTAGAGGCCGAACAGCACGCCCACCACCAGCAGCGTCTCCCGTGGCCAGACGAAGACGACGATCCCCAGTCCGAGCGAGGCCACCCCCGCGGCCAGCAGCACCTGCCAGGCGGCCTTGGCGAGCAGGCCGAGCGGGCCCTGGACCGGGGTTCCGTCGGGGGTGATGATCGGAGGGGCCACGGCGGCGAACTCCTCGTGGTCGGGGGTGGAGAACGAACCCCAGCCTCCGTGCGCCGTCACCGGACCGCCCGCCGGGTACGTCCGTTCGAGTCACCGCAGTCTCCGAATTGACATCCGCCGGTCACCTGCCGTCGATACCATCCGGCGGTATGACTTCTGAAGGGTGGGGGACCCCTCCGGTCGAGCCGATCAGCCAGCACTACATCGTGTGCGGGGGCAACGCCCTGGCCCACCGGCTGGTCCTGGAACTCGTCGAGCACTACGAAGTCCCGGTCGTCGTCCTGGTCACCGACCGCACCCGTGACCACGCACCGCGGATCGAGGAGATCGCCGGCGTCGCCGCCGTCGTCGAATACCCGAACATCACCGAGGAAGCACTGCGTGCGGTCTCCGTCGACACCGCCCGCGGCCTGGCCCTGGTCGAGGGGAGCGACCAGGAGAACATCCACGCCGCGCTCAGCGCCCAGGGCCACAACCCGAACATCCGGATCGTCTTCCGGATGTTCAACCAGCGCCTCGGCGAGAACATCGAACGGCTGCTCAGGAACGGTGCCGCGCTCTCCGGCTCCGCCACCGCCGCCCCGGCCTTCGCCGCCGCGGCGCTCGGCCGGCCCAACTCGGTGGAGATCGGCGGACGTTACCTGCACATCGCGTTCGACGACGCCATCACCTCGGACCGGATCTGCGTGGTCGCTGACCACATCGACCGGCAGGACCTCAGCAAGATCCGACTGCTACCGGAACAGGAGGGCGACTCGGCCGAGTTCGTCCGGCTCGCCACCGAGTTCGGTGACGACGGACCGGTCCGGCCCGGCGGGGTCCGCCGAGAGGCGGCGCCGGGGCCTGAGCCGGCGCCTGAGCCGGGACCGGTCCGTGGCCTTGAACCCGAGTCCGAGCGCGAGTCCGGCTCCGAGCCCGAGCCCGAGTCCGGCTCCGAGCCCGAGTCCGCGTCCGAGGAGTCGCCGGGCGGGATCGCCGCCCTGCAGGCGCTGCGGATGGAGCCCGGGGAGCCGATCAGCTGGGCGCGGCGGCTGCGCTGGCGGGTGCTCGACACCATGCGCTTCTTCACCAGCGCCCGGATGCGGCTGGTGCTGCTCACCGCGCTCGCCGCCGTGCTGCTGGCGTTCAGCGTGCTCTGGTACCTCAGCCGGGACTTCGGCTGGACGGTCTACATCTCCCTGCTCGACCTGGCCGGCGCCGCCCAGCCCGACCAGCAGGCCGACATCGCCGCCGGGACGGGTACGGGCGGGGCCTGGCAGCGAGTTGCCCAGGTGGTGATCACCCTCTGCGGGATCACCTTCGCGCCGGTCGCCACCGCCATCGTGGTCGAGGTGCTCGGCTCCGGACGGCGCGGACTGCCGCGCAACCCGAGCGCCGGCACCCGGGACCATGTGATCGTCGTCGGGCTCGGCAACGTCGGCACCCGGGTCGCGACCCAGCTGCACGAGATGGGGGTGCCGGTGGTCTGCCTGGAGCGGGACCCGCAGGCCCGAGGCATCGCCGCCGCCCGGGCGCTCGGCATTCCGGTCGTCCTGGGGGACGGGCCGTTCGAGGAGCAGCTGCGCCGGGCCCGGTTGAAGCACAGCCGGGCGGTGGTCGCGGTCAGCGGGGACGACGCCACCAACCTGGAGGCAGCGCTGGAGGCGCGCCACGGCAACCCCGAGGTCCGGGTGGTGGTCCGGCTGTTCGACGACAACTTCGCCGGCCACTTCTACAAGACGCTGGACAACGCGGCCTCCCGATCGGTCTCCTACCTGGCTGCGCCCGCCTTCGCCGCCGCGCTGATGGGCAGTGAGGTGCGCGGGACGCTCTCGGTGTTCCGGCACGCGCTGCTGATCGCCGAGCTGACGGTGGAGGACGGCAGCGGGCTGATCGGCCTGAACCGGCACGACCTGGAGGACCCGGGCGGCGTCCGGGTCATCGCGGTCCGCTTCACCCGCAGTAACCAGCTGCACTGGGGCTTCGCCGACCGCACCCGGCGACTGACCCCGGGCGACCGCATCGTGGTCGCCGCCACCCGCAGCGGGCTGGCGCGGCTGAACACCGTGCTGGTGGAGGAGGGCTGACGGCGAACAGGTGACAGCGAACAGCTGACAACAAACAGATTTCAGCGAACAGATTTCAGATGATGAAATCTGTTCGCTGAAATCTGTCATCTGTCATCCGCTCGCTGTCACCCGTCAGCTGTGGCCGGTCGTCGACCGCCTGCCGGTCGTCAGCGGTTCTCGAACTTCGGCGCCCGCTTCTCGGCGAAGGCGGCCATGCCCTCCTTCTGGTCCGCCGTGGCGAACACCGAGTGGAACAGTCGGCGCTCGAAGCGGACGCCCTCGGCGAGCGTCGTCTCGAAGGAGCGGTTGACGCTCTCCTTGAGCATGACCGCCGCCGGGGTGGACATCGCCGCGACGGTCTCGGCGGTGGCCAGCGCCTCGGTGAGCAGCTGGTCGGCCGGGACGATCCGGGCGACCAGGCCGGCCCGCTCGGCCTCCTCGGCGCCCATCATCCGGCCGGTGAGGCAGAGGTCCATCGCCTTGGCCTTGCCGATGGCGCGGGTGAGGCGCTGCGAGCCGCCGATGCCCGGGAGGACGCCGAGCTTGATCTCCGGCTGGCCGAACTTCGCGGTGTCCGCGGCCAGCAGGATGTCGCACATCATCGCCAGCTCGCAGCCGCCGCCCAGTGCGAACCCGGCGACCGCCGCGACCACGGGCTTGCGCAGCGCGCCGAGGCGGTCCCACGGGCCCAGCCAGTCGTCGAGGTAGACGTCCGGGAACCGGTTGCCCTGCATCTCCTTGATGTCGGCGCCGGCCGCGAAGGCCTTCTCCGAGCCGGTGATCACCAGACAGCCGATCTCCGGGTCCCGGTCGAACGCGGTGGCCGCGGCCACGACCTCGTTCATCAGCTGGGTGTTCAGCGCGTTCAGCGCCTTCGGCCGGTTGAGCGTGATCAGCCCGACCCGGCCCTTGCGCTCGACCAGGATCGTCTCGTAGGTCTCGGTCTCGCTCTCGGTCATCGCCGTACTTCCAATCCGCTGCTCGGCCATTCCACTGCTCGCCGCAGTAGGGGCGCGCCCTGACCACCCAACGATCTACGACGCGCCCCGTCCCGCGCCAGTCTTGACATGCGAGACGCCGGTCACCAGGGCGGCGGGGTTCGGAGCCGGACGCCGTACCGTTCCGCGGCCGGCCGTACGGCCTCGGCCTTGACCTCGCCCCGGCGGGCCGACGCGGCCACCGCGACCGACTCGGCGTCCACCCCGAGGCCAAGCCGTCGGCGCACACAGAGGGCCAGTCCTGCGCTGCGACCGTACATCCGGCGCAGTCCCTCGCGGACGATCACGGCGACCTCGTAGCCGAGGGCCGGGTCGAAGGAGAGTGCGGCCGGGTTGGCGGAGGCGATCAGCGGGGAGTGTCCGTCGGCGTGTTGCAGGCATTCGCCGGTCACACCTTGCGGGGGTTCGTGGCCGCTGCGGGAGGTGGCGACGAGCTCGGAGAGTCGCCAGTCGTCCAAGTAATTGGGGAGGGAGGGAAGTTGGGGGTCGGCGTGGAAGAGGTGCTCGCGGATGTAGCGGGCGTCGGAGGCGGCGCAGGGCCGGAACTGCTCAGCCGGAGCGGTCGGCGTACTCCAGGAGGTGCTCCGCGAGCAGCCGCCCGACCTCCGGGTCCTGCCGCCGGAAGGCCTCGATCAGCGGGAGGTGGTCGGCGGCGTTCTCGTGCAGCTCGGGCCCAGCGCCGCCCGTACCAGGTAGACCTCCGTGGCCGCCCGCGTCGGCAGCGGATGCGTCATGGCGTTCCTTAAGAATGTTGGTCGGTCCGGGAGGACCGGGTGTGGCTGATGGCGTGGTTGCCCTCGATGGCTCCTGGAGAATGGCCGCCCGGTTCTCCGGG